>DATDKT010000115.1:0-5000 GCA_036519775.1 Rubrobacteraceae bacterium | reverse complement strand
TTGGGGAGGATGAGGAGAACGGAAGCCCTGATGACTCTATTGTAAGGGGCGGAATTTCCTTATCTGCGCGGCTTTTTCGCGGCTTATCGCCCCGTCTTCCTCCAAAACGTCTACGTGGTCGATTAGCCACTGCCCTTGTATGGCGCGGTATTCCAGGGTGATCACTTCATCCGAGGATGTAGACGGATCCGACCGCCCGGCCAAAAACTTGCTACGCCACTTTACCCACTCAGTGTCTTGGAAGGGTTCTACTGGGGCACTGCCCTTCCAGGCTTTTTTCCAACTCTCCACAAGCCCTCTTTACTCCTTGGTTGGCGGAGTAGGCCAACCTGTCTGGTCACCTAAAGCTCCTCCCTAGATCTTACATCCTTGACACAAGGCTGTAGCTCCTAGCTAGGATAGCAGCCTTCTTTTTTGCTCCCAGGTCTTTTGAGTTTCCGTGAAGATCTTAGCTCTCGGCAGCTCGGTGAATAGAGAGAATACGCTACAACCTCAACACGTAGGTTCCCGGCTAACCAAATCCCTACCCTCCACTTCCGCGCCCTGCTGAACGAGGAGGCCCCCGAGGTGGAGCTGGCGCTGGCGTAGGGGAGGGCGTCTTCGTGTGTTACTTGGCCTCTTAAAGTCAAACAAGCTTCATGCCCTCGTGGGTAAGCGGACTTTCCGAGAAGACCTTAGATGGCTGATGCGTAATTCCGAGTAGTCGGGAAAGACGCGAGATCTTATGTTGGTACCGAATTTCGACCAAAGCGAGATGCCCTGCCACGCAATTTCCATGAATATCTTCCCTCCTTCGAACTTTTTACTCCCCCAGCACATCTTACTTACATGGAATCTAAAATGGAGCTTCTAGAAGGAGGACAGGGTGTTAAGCGATGCGGAGCTCGTTAGGGCGGCCCAAAGGGGTGATGCCACGAGCCTGGGGTTCTTGCTCGAGCGCTACCGCGCCCCCCTCTACGGCCTGGCTCTTCAGATCTTGGGCCGCACACCAGAAGCCCAAGACGCCGTGCACGATGCCTTCCTCGTCGCTCTACGCAAGATAGACCAGGTGCGTGAGCCCGCTGCCGTGGGCAGGTGGCTGTACGCGATCCTGCGCAACGTCTGCCGGATGCGACTGCGGGAGGGGCACGGCGAGATCCTCTTCGACGAGTTGCCCCAGAACATCGAACATAGATCTTTCGAGTCCTCTGCAGAGGAATCAATAGATCGTCTAACACTGCGCGACTGGGTGTGGACGGCGCTCTCGGAGCTTACTGAGACCCTTAGGGTCACAGCCATGCTGCGCTACTTCGGCTCTTACGCCTCCTACGAGGAGATTTCCGCCATCCTGGGCGTGCCGGTGGGGACGGTGCGAAGCCGCCTTAACCAGGTCAAAGCCAAGCTAGCCGAGGCCCTGCTGGAAACCGCCGGTCTTGAGCATGGCGAAGCACGGCGACTCGCGGAGTCCCAAACTCGCTTCTTCGGGGCCGCTTGGGATGAGTACAATCGGGGAGAGGGTTACGAAATCTTCGCGAGCGCCCTCTCGGAGGATCCCGCGTTCGTCCTCTCCGAAGGGACCACCCACGGACGCAGGTGGATGGTCGAGGAGTTCGAGGGGGACCTGGAAGCCGGGATGAAGCTGCACCTCACAAACGTGATCGTGAGCAAGGACGTGACCATTGTCGAGGGAAACTACGAGAACCCGCCCGACGATCCCTTCCGCTGTCCCCCCGCCATCTCGATGGTCGGCTTCTATCGCGACGGCAGGATACCCCGGATGCACCTGCACTTTGCGTCGCACCGGCAGAAAAAAGACGAAGAGACCCGTCAGAAACCTTAGTTAAAGGTGGAACAACCAGAACCGACGATGGACTGGCCAGTGGCCAGGCTACCCGTAACCACTAACCGAACCCAGCGCGAAGGAGGAACGCACCATGACCGAGCAGAAGACCGCCCTCGACTTCGAGGCCTTGCGCCGCGCAGACGAGCAGAACGACGTCGAGCTGCTCGCTAGCTTCTACGCCGATGACGCCGAGGCGTACCTGATCAGCAAGGACAACCCCCCAAGCTCGCCGTTTGAGCTGCATGGTAAGGAAGAGATCACCGAGTACCTGCGTGACGTCTGCGACCGGGAGATGAAACACAACATCGAACGGGAGGTCGTAGGCGAGGACCGCGTAGCGTTCAACGAGGCGTGCGAGTACCCGGACGGGACACGCGTACTGGCCGCAACGACGCTGGAGGTGAAGGACGGCAAGATCTCCCGCCAGGTGAGCGTCGAGGCCTGGGACGAGTAGTTGGGCAGCCGAGTACAGGGAGGCAAGATGATGCGGGGATCCAGGGAAGATGTGCCGGTAACGATCGAGGCGGATGAGGCCGTCATCCAGGAGGCCGAGTGGGCTGACATACACGTCGGCTTCGAGACCTACCACGAGGACTTCGACGTCGCGCCGCTCCTCAAGGGTCTGCCCGACGACATGTGCCAGTGCCCGCACTACGGATACGTGCTGAAGGGCAGGATGAGGGTAAAGTACGCCGAGCGCGAAGAGGTCGTCAACGCGGGCGATGCTTACTACATTGCGCCAGGCCACGCGCCGATCATGGAAGCGGGCACGGAGATCGTTGAGTTCAGCCCCAAAGATGAGTTCCAGAAGACCATGGAGGTCGCTGAGCGCAACTTCGCCGCGATGCAGGAGGGCCACTAAAGCGCAAGCGTCACTAAACGACAAAGAGAGGGGCGAACTGTAACAACCCGCCCCTCTTCTTTACCGCCGACGTAGAAGCTACACGTAGGCTCATCACTGAGCATAAGCGCACCCTGAGACCTATACGTAATCCTCCAAAGGGGAAGAGCCCAGATCTTTTGCTCGGGCACCAAGACCTCGACAAAAGGACGGAGCCCCTACACGCACCACAAACCGGTCCGTTCAGGAGATGTGTACGCATACTCTTAGGGAAGAGCGGACCGGTACTACTGCATACCTCTAATCGGAGCAGCGTAAACCTATGGAGAATACAGCACAATCACTGAGAGCCCCTCTTCCTCTAAGAGCCTCTGAGCCAGTAGGGGTAGATTACCCCCGGAGAAAGCCTGGCCTATAGGACCGGCGCTATGTGGGTTTCCGAGAACACCCTTCTTCTCGGCAGCTCGGTGAATAGAAGCAAGGGGCATTGGCTGAACTAGCGCGTATAGGTGCCTATAGTACATCCGTTACCGTTATAGACGGCGAAGAAGTGGTATTAGGTTTCGACCATAAATATCTAGACCAGTTGCTCAAGCAATGAGCTATAGCGACCTTCAGTTCAAGCTGGAACTGCGTATAATTCTCCTGGGAAGAAACGCAGCAAAGCCCTTCTTCTCCAGGCGGAGCCGCCGTCAGCAAGCCTCGAAAACCGGGAGCGTGTTCTCATGACTTCTTCTAGCACATCCACTAACGCCGCACTCCGGATCGGCATCGCCTTCCTCACCATTCTCACGGCACTCATCCACTTCTCGCTCAATTTTCCCGACCCAGTGTTCATCCTCAACGGCCTCGGATACCTCGGGCTGCTGGCGGCGTTGTTCCTGCCGATTCCGCAGATTACTCACTACCGGAACTCCGTACGATGGGCGCTGGTTGGATTCACGACGCTCACGATCTTTCTCTGGATCCTGTTCGGCATACGCGGCCCTCTTGGGTACATTGACAAAGTCATTGAAGTAGCCCTGATCGTACTGCTGCTGCTTGATGCCCGCAGGTTGCGCTCCTCCTAACGCTGACGGCTGTTGACTGCTGACAGCTCTTCAAGCCCCCTATCCCCACGCGAAGCCAATTTCAGCCTCTCCAGAGCCAATCCTGCCCCTTAGCAAACACGCTCTTAGAGAACTCCTCGGCGCGTGCAAACTGGCGACCGCTCGCACATCCTATACGCGCCGACGTGTATTAAGCGTTTTGAAATCTGCTCGATGAGGGTTGCGTCCCGCCACTTGTGCGATAGGGTCTCAGAAGGTAAAGGAAGCTATCGGGGAGAGGTTACTATCCATGCAGCACAACGATTCAAGGCCATCTTATCTATTGGTGGGTCTAGTAGAAGCAAGCGAGTTACGTGAACTGCTGGATGAGGTGTACCTATACGCTTTGCAGCCAAGCATCGACTTTGCAAGAACCTAATAGCCGGGACAGGATCCCAGCTTTCTTCTTTTAGTAACCGACCGGAAGACTGGAGGGTTCTTTTGTGGCCCAGCAACAGCCGACCATCTTTGACCTGCCCAAAGTTCTAGCGGTTGGAGTAGCTTCACCCGCAGCCGCCGCCATAACCGCTCGCTTTGGCGTTGCCGGTACTCTGATTGGGCTGGCCTTGTCTGCTGTGTTCATCACCGCAGCGGTCGACTTCCTAAAGGTTTACCTAGCGCGCGTTCCGGGAGCGGTGACTACCATACCGGGGGGCTTTCGAAAAAGGTCTTCTTTAGGAAACGTCTTCGAAAGGATGAGGCGGCCGTTCTCTAAGTTCGCGTCGCTACCACGCACTCGGCGCCGTTCTATCTTGATCGGCAGCATCGCTGCCGCAGGGATCTCTTTCATTGTAGGCCTGATCGTCGTTACAGGCCTAGAGCTGGGTGTGGGCAAGAGCCTTTCGTGCTGGGTGTGGGAGGAGTGTTCTACGGAGGAGTCTTCTGCCGATGGTAGTGAAACCACACGAGCGAGCACGCTCCCCTCGATCCTCGGAGGTGGCCAGAGTGCGAGCAGTAGCACCCCCCAAGTAGAAGTTAGTCCTTCAAGTCCTCAGCAAGAAGAGCCGGGTTCCTCTCCAGGCACCCCCGGAGCACCCTCGTCGCAGGTTCCCGACGTTCCTGAAGTGGAGACGCCCGATCCTTCTCTCCAACAGCAGGGCCCTTCGGAGGTTATAGAAGAAGCCCAGCAAGATATAGAAGAAGCCCAGCAACAGATACCCTCAAGCAGCGCCCTTGCAGACGATTCAGAAGGGCAGTAGTAAGGAAGAAGAAAGAGCAGTTTATCTTGCGTCCTCCTCTGGGCTGGGAC
>DATDKT010000114.1:0-14552 GCA_036519775.1 Rubrobacteraceae bacterium | reverse complement strand
CGGCGCCTCCGAGGATGGTTGCGAGACCGGGTTTCTCTGAGAGGACCAGCCAAGCCAGGAGGGCCGAGACCACCGGCTCGGCGAGAATAGTTCCTGAGATTATAGAGGTTTGGACATAGCGCAGCGCCCAGTTGAGGACGGTATGCCCCAGGATCTGGGGCCCGAGCGTCACCGCAAAGAGCCAGAACCACGTCTCCCCCGAATACCCCCACAGGGGCACACCCGCGTATAGTGCCGCCGGGACGAGCGTCGCGGAGGCCGAGGCGTAGACGACTATCGAGTACGGCAAGACGCCAACACCCGTGGTACGCAACGAGCGCCCGATAAGGACGTAGATGGCGACCGTTATAGCCCCGATGACCGCGAGCATGTTCCCAAAGAACGTAGCCGATCCCACCGACCCCTCAGAGGCTATAACCACCGTACCGGCGAGCGCGAGCAGTATCCCGACGAAAGACAACGACGAGGTACGTTCCCCAAAGACCAGATACGCGAGGATCGCCACGAAGACCGGCTGGGTACACACCAGCACCACGCTCGCCGCCACGCTCGTGTAGTCGAGCGAGGAGATCCAGAACCCAAAATGCGCCCCCAATGCCACCCCGGAGGCTACCCCGACAAGTAGAGCCCGTCCCCGCGGGAACGCCTCGCGCCGGTAGAGGGCGACGGGTAGAAGTACAAGCACGCCCAGGGCGTTTCGCCAGAAGGCGACCGCAAGCGCCGGGGCGTCCGCGAGACGAATAAAGATCGCCGCCGCGGAGACGGCGAGCACACCCACGGCTACAGCCGAGAGCGCGACCCTGCCCTTGTGCGCCTTATCCTGTACCAAAATACCGCGACCGTCTCCCTCAAGAGCTGCCCCCGGCGCATCCAGGGCTTGCGCCACATCGGGCTACTATACACTGGCGACGCCCAAGCCTCGAAACCCTCCGCTCGGAACGCCCCGACCGATCTCACGCAGTGCAAAGGGTCCGTGACGAGCACCAGGTTCTGTATCCCTCTCTCGCTTGCCACCTCCACCACCGAGCGCGCCGAGTCCCGCGTGCTTAGCGCCTCTTCTTCGGGCAGGATGTCTTCTGCGGGAACCCCTGCCTCTCGCAGAACCCGCGCCGCCACCTCCGCCTCGCTCGGAGGGTACTCCCCCACACCGCCGGTCGGTATCACGAGCGCAACCTCCCCCTCAGCGTAGAGCCGGGCCGCATGCCGGGCCCGGGCCTGGAGCGTTCCGCTCGGTCTCCCGCCACGCAACACCTGCGCCCCGAGCACCACCGCCGCCTCGGCGGAACCTTCCGGGAATATCGGCTCGCCGCGGTACACCCTCACGAGTGCCCACAACTCCCCTAAGAGGGAGTCGGGCACGGTCGGTGACGCGGCCTCTCTCATCCTCTGTCGCGGGAGACACCTTCGTGGAGCGCGCCCCGCGCCCGGGCGAGGTCCTCGGGCGAGTTGACGTTCGTGAGCAGGAGGTTTGGATCTCCCCAGCGCCGCAGCTCCTCTTCGCCCACATACCGCGCCCCTGGGAGGCCTTCGAGTAGTTCACGCACGGACCACACCCCCCGGTCTAGCGCGGCACTCACCGCAGACTGCACCTCTCCCCCGTACGCAGCGCATAGAGGATGGGGCCTACCCCCGAAATAGGGCACGACGGCCGGAACGTGGTCGGAGAGCAGACCGAGCAGATATTCCACGAGATCTCCCGTCAAGAACGGCATGTCGCCAGCGGCGACGAAGATGGCCCGGTATCGGGCGGCGAGAAGACTGGCCTCGATGCCGGCGAGCGGCCCCTGGCGGCCGGAACGCAGGTCGGGGATGCGGCGGGCGTCGGGGGGAGTGTACCCTCCCCCCCCGACGATTAGGATCTCTGCGCAGCGGGAGGCCAGGGCTTTGTGGACCCGGTCGAGGAGGGCCGCGTCGCCGACCTTCAGCGGGAGCTTATCCTGACCCATCCGGCGGCTCACGCCGCCGACCAGGATCGCGCCGGTGACCTCCTTAGGCCGACTCAAGAGACCGTCGAGGGGCCAAACTGTAGGCTTCCTCCACCCCTGAGCTCTTCTATGCGGCGTCTTAGGAGCTCCACCTTGCGCTGTTGCGGGGCGGCGTAGGGTTCGCGGGCGAGACGTTTGGTAAAGGCGAGGTTCACCGCGGCCTCGTGCACCTTACGCGCACGGCGCCACTCGCCAAGGCGACCGGAGAAGATCAAGCTGAGATAGTAGAAAGTCCGGGCGAAGTAGGTCGGGAGGATGGCGTACTCGCCCGCGCTGATCGTGCCCGCCGCGACCTCGTCCCTGAGCTCCCACCGGATGATCCGCCGCTCGACGACGAGCCAGGCCACGATGACAAAGAGGTACAGGAGGAGCACGAGGAACTCCAGGGCGTACGCCAGGGGCCCGAAGAGCGCCCCCGCGAGGTTGAAGGTCGCGTGCAGCAGGATCGCGCCCGCCAGCCCCACGACCGGCAGAAGGACCTTCAAAACCCCTGAACGCACCCAGGGGATCAGGCCGATCCCTATCCCCGTAAGCGAAGTGAACGCCGCGTGGCCGAAGCCTCCAAAGATGCGCCGGACCACGTAGGTCTGCTCGTCGAACTGAGAATAGTAGAAGATGTCCTCCACTATGGAGAACCCGAACGCCACCGCCGAGCCGTACACGATACCGTCCATTACCCCGGAGAACTCGGTGCCGCCATGCCGGCGAGAGACGGCCGAGGCCACCGCGAAGGCGATCAGGAGCGCAAGCCCCTTGGAGCACTCCTCTACCACGGGCGCCACGAAGACCGCCGTGAAGAAGTCCGCCAACTCGGCGTCCACCACCGCGCTCAAGACCACGGCAAAGAGCGTGTTGAAGAACAGCGAGACCACCGCCGCCACCGTCATGCCCCAGAGGAAGACCGGGATCACGTAGCTAAGCTCCTCCCGCTCGTAGAGGTCCACGAAGCGGACGAAGAGCAGGTACACCACGGTCTGCAAGAGCCCGACCCCGATCAGCGCGACGCTCAAGCTCGCTCCGTACCTATACTTCCCTCTTGCGCACGAGCGCGATTATACTCGCGCAGCCGACCGGTGGCCCCGCCGTCTTGGTAGAATGTACGGCGGCATCGGACAGGAAGAGAGGCTGGTGGACAGACCGGAACAATCCCGAGACTCTATCCTCGAGGCGATCGGCCACCTCAGCCACGGCGTCTACGTGCTCGGGACGCGCAGGGGCCGCGAGATTACCGCGATGACCGCCGCCTGGGTCACTCAGATCTCCGAACGCCCCCCCTGCCTGGCAGTGGCCGTGCGCGATGACCGCTACACACTGGGCATCATCCTGGAGAGCGCGACCTTCTCTTTGAGCGTGTTGCGCGACGGCCAGGTAGACGTCGCCACCCACTTCGCCGAGACCAGTGGCGAGTACCATGACAAGCTCCACGGCGTCCCCTACGGCCAGACCCCGAGCGGCTCCCCCGTCCTCCTCGACTGCCTGGCTTACCTCGACTGCAAGGTCCTCGACACCGCCCACGCCGGCGAACATACCGTCTTTATCGGGGAGGTTACCGCCGGCGAGTCCTACGAAGGACCGAGCTACCCCCTGCTCTACGACCCGGGCGAGTACGAAGGGGCGTTGACTTAGGCTACTCTTCACCGCGGGCCAACTACCCTTCAAGGAAGGGCAACTCCCGTACACTGGCAAGGTCGGCCGGGAAGTCTCCGTCGAGGATGCAAAGGAGGCCGCTCGCCTGTGCACGCTAAACACCCTCGCCGCCGTCAAGGTCGAGGCCGGTTCTTTAGAGAACGTGCGCCGCCTCGCGAAGGTAACCAGCTATGTAGCTCCGCCGAGGGCTTCAACGGCCAGCCCGAGGTGATGAATGGGGCATCGGACTTGATCGGTGAACTCTTCGGCGAGAAGGGCCTCCACGCCCGCCCGCACCGCCGTAGGCATCGTCGAGCTCCCCTTAGTGCTCCCCTATCGAAGTCGAGCTTGTGGTCGAGCTAAACGGAGGATAATCCGGAAGGACGACCGATGGAGCAACTTCTCGACGAGTTTCTCTCGTGGGTGTGGCCCCGCCACCACAACCCTCTGATCTAGTACATTAGACCCCTCTTCCTTCTGCCGTTCTGCTACGTCGCTTATAAACGGAGCATCTGGGGCATCGTGTCACCCTTTTCGCGCTAGCGACGAGCATGGTGTGACTCCCCGAGCCGGAACGGCCGGACCCCAAGGCAGTCGAATTTCTGGCGATGGAGAAGAAGTCTGCTGGTGCCGGTAAGCCTAGCGGCGTTGGCCCTAGCTTTCTGGAGGAGATCCCTTCTCTACGGGTTGGTAGTTCTCGACTCGATCGTGCTGACCAAGACCGCATGGAGCCTCTACTGCGGCGGCGAGTCGGGGCTGGCCTTGTTACCGACCACCCTCGTGGGCCTTATAGCCTGCAATGCGGCGGTTCTGTACGTGGCGTACAGGATACGCGGGAAGTTATCGCTTTAACGCTACCGGCTGGCAGCCCCGGTATAATCAGGTCGATCCGACCGTAAAGATGAACGCCGGGAACGCCAGGGTACTACGAAGCAGGAAGAAGACTTATGGTACAGCCTCAGGCACGGGAAGCAAGGATAACGCTTTACACCGGCGATTACTGCCCGTACTGTCGGAGGGTAAAAAAGGAGCTCGACAGGCTGAACCTGCCCTACGAGGAGGTCTACGTGGACGGCGACGGTCGGGAAGAGGTGATAAGGCTCTCCGGCCATCGGGCGATCCCGATCCTCACCATAGACGACGAGGTGCTGGTGGACTCCTCTTACATCATCCGCGAACTCCGCGGGCGCTTCGGCTAGCGAGGGCCGTCCAGCTTTTCCAGGGCGTAGGAGACGTAGTAGGCGGCGGAGTCCTCGGAGCCGTTCTCCAGGAAGGCGCGAGCCTCGCCGACAGGGTCGGCGGTGACCTCCGGGAACTCGAGTACGAGACCCTCGCCCCAATCCGTTGCGTGGCGCCAGGTGCCGTGGGAGGCGGCGCGGCGACGCAGTATCTCGCCCAGGTAGCAGCCGAAACCGCGCACGAGCGCGTCGAGGATCGGCACGCGCGCTCCACCCCCCTCCCGCTCGCCCAGAGACGAGAGCAGTAACTGTTCGACCCGCGGCAGTCCTCCGGGATCGTAGTCGAGGTCCAGGCCCCAGTGCCGTTCGGCGACGGTCCTGAACCCCTCACTGCACGCTTCGGCGTATCCTGGATCGTCGCGGCGGACGAGAGCTAGCTGGAGCAGGGCAGCTGGCGAGCGCCCGCAGAAAAATCGGATTTCGTACGGCACGGGGTGGGCGCCCAGGACCTCGAAGGTCGCATCCGGGTACTCCGAGCCGCGGAGCACAGCCGCACTCTTCAGCACAGCCTCCACGGTCTCCCTCTCCCACGGTCCGGTCTCGACCTCGAGAAAGGTTTCCTCCCCACCACGCCGGAGGTAGAGGGGCAGGACCGCCCGCCCTCCGGCGGGCGAGACGACCTCCTTAAAGAGTTCGACGACCTCCTCGCCGCGCCGTCCCAACTCCTCAGCGACCCGGGAGATCGAAGCCGCGCGCGGGGCGCCGGGTTCAATCTCGATGGTCTCCGAGAGAGCTCGCACCGCCGCGGATTCCGCAGGATCTTCCGGCGGGTCCGCGAGCGGGCCGGAGACCTTCGTCCTTTCCTCGTACGCCTCGCGCCCGTGACGCCTCCAGAACATACGCGCACCCCCGCCTCGTCTTGAACAAGAGCCGGGAGAATTCTAGCATTGGGGACCGCGCTAAAGCATGATTTGCCGGAAGACGCCCCTATACATTACCCTTATACTCGGTGAATACGGAACGCGAGAGCCCCGCGCGCAAGGGCAAGCAGGAAGTTATCCTGATCCGCCACGGCCAGTCCACCGCGAACGCGAGCGGTGTCTGGCAGGGCCAGTTAGATTTTTCCCTCTCCGAGGAGGGTCGGCTCCAGGCAGCCGAGGCGGGCCGGGCTCTAAAAGGGACGTCGATCTCTGGCATCTACGCCAGCCCCCTCTTACGGGCCTTCGAGACCGCCGAGATAGTGGCGCGCGAGGCCGGTTTTCCCGGCGAGGTCGTGCCTATGCCAGGTCTTGCGGAGCGCCACGGCGGCGTCCTGGAGGGCTACACCTGGACGGAACAGGAGGCCACCAACCCCCAATTCGCGGAGAGGTTTCTCTCGCTACCCGAAGAAGAGCGCTGGGCTTTCGCCGGGGCCGAGACCGACGAGGAGATACTGGTCCGGTTCGAAGAGGCTCTCTCCGACATCCTCTCGAGCCACTCCTCGCCAGACGGCACTCTGGTCGTCGTCTCTCACGGCGGCGTCATGCGCGCGTTCTTGCGAGAGCGTTTCGGTCCTACGGTACTTCCCGGTGACAAACGGGCCCCGAACGCCTCCTTCACCCGGATAGGCTACAACGCATCGATTCCGGACGCCGCGCCGGAGCTTCTGGAGGTAGCCTCTACGAGTCACCTGATGCCAGAAGAGGAGCGGCAAGCGCGAGCGGAAGCGCGGATGCGCACCGAATAAGCCTCCGCCTACCCGGCTCCTACTCTCCTACGAGGCGGACGCTGCGGGCGTTCGGACCTCGGTCGTTGCGCCCGACCACGTACTCGACCTCGCCGCCAGGCTCAAGGTCGGAGGGGTCGCCCTCGACCTCGGAGTGGTGCACGAACAGGTCGTCGCCGGTCGGCCGTACCAGGAACCCGTAGCCCTTTTCGGGATCGAACCACTTCACCCGTCCCTGCTCCCGGTCCGATTCGGGAACCGGCGTCTCCTTAGCTTCCGCCGCGGGTTCCACCGCGGTCGCGACCGGGACGGTCGTGGCCTGTCGCGAGCCAGGCCCGTTCTCGAACTCGCCGCGTTGTCCGTCCTGAGAGACCTCTAGCGGGGTGCTCTCAGCTATCTCCAGTACTATTGAATCCTCGGCCACCTTCACGACAACCGACTCGACGCCGGCCCAGTGCTCCTTCCAGATCGGGTCATCCGCCACCGCCGGGTCGAACCACATACCCCAGCCGTCTTGCTCGCCGTGGTCGAGGACGCCCTCGAAGACGCTCACCGGTTCATGGGTGGCCCGGTCGCGGCGGTAGATGTCGTTGCGGGAGCGGAACGACTGCACGGAGGAGGCGCTGGTACCCAAGGCGTCCGCGATCCACTCGTCCGTCTTGCCCTCGTCTACCCACTCCCGTATCCGCTTTATGTGCGGCTTGAGAGCAATGCGCTTCTTCGAATCTGCCATACTCCCGACAACTCCTTACTTGCCCTAATCTGTATCGCTCGTAGGCCTGGATAAGGCTGACTTATGAATTATTGACCGTACTGGAGTACATAGTACCACCAAAACGGATCTACCAAGCATCTGCCTGAAGACTCGCGCTAACCGCCCAAGGCTCTGCGCCACGTTCGAACGACTACCCGAGCACAGTCGTGCGGAAGGTCGATGATTACGGGCCTTCGTCGCGCGTGCTGGATGCGTCCTCCGGTCCGGTCTGGGGCGAAGCGGGGGTGGGCCTCTCTCCCCCCTCTTCCTCGCGCACGACAGGGGCGTCTTTAGCCTGGGGGTCTTGTATTCTGGTGGGCTCCTCGCCCCGGTCCGCCTCCTCTTGCGCAGTCCGCCGCTTGGCCCTCTCGTCCGGGCTCGGTCTCGCCGACCCTCGATCCGTCCCGCCCGTGCCGTACTCGCCGCCGGCCTCCGTAACCTCTTCCGCCTCCGCAACCTCTTCGGTCTCCTCGTCCGCCGCTTCGGGCGGAGGCTCGGAGAACTCGAGGCGGTCCTCGACCGCCAGGTCGTGCAATATCTCCCCAACTATCGGAGCGGGGAGATCCAGGTGCAGGGCCAGGTTCTCGGCGGCGGCGAGCACCGCGTAATCGTCGGCGCCTTCGTCGAGGACGCCCAGGGCGGCGAGGGCGCGTGAGATCTCCTCTCCGGGCACGACCGTGTCGCCACCCGCGGCCACGCGAAGGTACTGCATGAGTCGGAGATCGAAGCCCGGCACCACCCCGGCTATCGGCTCGGTCTCGTGGATGCGCCGCCGGATAAAGAGCCGGGTGTCGTAGCCGTCGGCCCAGCGCCTCAACACCTCGCGCTCGCTCACGTAGTTGTACTGGGCCACCCGGTGCTGAAACTGACCGAGGAGCTGGCCGGCCATCGCTCTCAAGTCCTCGTCCCCGAAGAACCAGTGATCCCCCTCGACGTTCATGATGCCGCTCGCGCGGGGTATGATGAGCTCTTCCTCTGCGTCCTCGAAGGTCTCTTCGAACTCCCGGACGAGCCTCCGCACCTCTCCAAAGGGCCGCCCACTCTTCATCAGGGCGGCCTCATAGATAACGAGCGCCGCCGTCCCGTGCGCGCGGGCCAGCTCGTCTACCCGGCGCGCGGCCCTCTCCAGCCTCGCGTCGTAGTCGTCGAGGTTCTTTACCTTCCAAGCGGCCGTCTCCAACGCCCCGCCGGATGCTAGCTCCGTCATCACAACCCCTTACTTGCTCTTACAAACTGCGCTTACCCCGCCAATATACAGCATCTTCGCCGGGGGGCCAGCGGCGCGTCAGGAGGAGGTGCGCTCCCTCAAGCCACACGCCGGGCGAGGGGCCCCGTAGGTTGTGGCGCACACCCACGGAGAGCCGGGCCCACATGGAGGAGGCGTGCGGCGGCCTTGAAGTTCAGAGCGTCTCCCTTACGGGGAGACTTCGCTGGAGACCTCGGGGTAGGCCCCGATCAGGCGCACATACGTGCAGCGCTCGTCCAGCTTCTCCAGCGCCCGCTTTACCGGCTCGTCCTCGGGGTGCCCCTGAAAGTCGACGAAGAACACGTACGTCCACGCCCGCCGTCTGGAGGGACGGCTCTCGATGCGGGTCAGGTTGACCCCCTCGTCGGAGAAAGCCGAGAGCGCGTCCTTGAGGCCACCGGGACGGTCCTTGAAAGAGAAGACCACGCTTGTCTTGTCCCTGCCCGTGCGCTCGGCCCAGGAGCGCCCGAGAACGATAAAGCGCGTCGCGTTGGTTCTGGCGTCCTGGATGTCGGAAGCGAGCACAGAGAGGCCGTAAGCCTCTGCGGCCAGAGTGCTCCCTACGGCCGCCACCCCCGGCTCCTCCGCCGTCCTCCGGGCGGCCTCCGCCGTGGACTCGACCTCCACCAAGGCCGCGTGCGGCAGCTCGTGGCGGAGCCAGGTCGCCGCCTGGGCCAGGCCCATCGGGTGGGAGCAGACGGTCTCAATCTTCTCCAGGGACGACTCTTTGGAGAGGAGGTTCTGGGAAATCGGGAGATACACCTCGCCACAGATCTGCAGCGGGCTCGCCATCAACTCGTCGAAGGTGTGCGTCACGACCCCCTCTAACGAGTTCTCCACCGCCACGACCCCGTACTGGGCCTCGCCCCGCTCGACCTGCGCGAAGACCTCCCGTACGGTCGCGTGCGGGTCGAGCTCCACGCTCGATCCAAAGGTGCGCCGCGCCGCCTCGTGCGTAAAGGTAGACTCCGGTCCAAGGTAAGCGACTTTCAACGGTGCCTCCAGAGAGATAGAGGCAGAGATTATCTCCCTGAAAACCGCTTCGAGCCCCCCCTGCGGGAAGTCGCCCCGGCTCAAAGCGCCGACGCGGTCCAGAACCTTGCGCTCCCGGGCCGGAGCGTAGGCCTCGAGGCCCCCGGCGAGTTTTATCTCCCCGATCCGGCGCGCCATCCGCGCTCGCTCGTCCAAAAGCCGGACTATCTCCCCATCGACCGCGTCTATTCTGGTCCTGAGGTTCTCCATCTCGCCGGGCGCCTCCGGCCCCCCCCGCTTCTCAACGAACATGGTTCCTCTCAAGAGCGTCTCGGGTCTCCAGGCTGACGAGTGTCGCAAACATGGTGCTCAACCCTCCCACGGGTAGCTGGCGTACGGCGCCTACGGATCTCTGGAGGAGCACGGCGTGCGGTGCCCCTCCTAGCTAAATCGCCGGAAGGGAGGAAAAGAGCGGCTGTGAGGCCATCCTGATGCTGTCTTTTCAGAGCACACGCTACCGAGAAAGTATCAGATGGGGCGGGGCCGTGTCAAAGAGCCATCAAAGCAAGATAAGCAGCGCCGCCACGACCGCAGCGAGGCCGAACCGGTAGTAGGCGAAGGCCCTCAAGGAGTGATCGACGACGAAACGGAGGAAGAAGCGGATAGCCAGGTAGCCCACGACCGCCGAGGAGACGAAGCCAACCACGAAAAGGAGCGCATCGTGCGCCTCCATACCTTTCGAGACGACCTCCGCCATTTGGAGTGCTCCGGCGCCAGTGATGATCGGCACGCTCATCAGAAAGGAGAACCGGGCCGCCTCCTCCCTCCTCAAACCCAGAAACAGGCCGAGCGTGATCGTCGCACCCGAGCGCGACACCCCCGGTACGAGCGCCGCCGCTTGGGCGAGGCCGATGCCTAGAGCCTCGCGAAAGGTCAGCTTCGAGGCCGTCCGCGCGCGGCGCCCGACCGCCTCCCCGATGATAAACAGGACGCCGACCAACACCAGGTTAAAGACCACCACCCACGGCGAACGCACTACCGTCTCGAAGAGATCTTCGAGGAAGTACCCGATCAAGGCTGCCGGCACCGTCGAAGCAAGAACGAGGTAGGCGAGCCTCCCATCAGGGTCCGCCGGTAGCGACCGGGTCAGCAGTGAACTTAGGAACGCGAACGCCATCCGCACCAGATCCCGCCAGAAAAATACCATCACGGCCACCAGGGTCCCCAGGTGCATCGCCACGTCGAACGAGAGCCCGAATCGCGCCGGGTCCAACCCCAAAAAATATTGCCCGAGCAAGAGGTGCCCCGAGCTCGAGACCGGCAGAAACTCCGTGAGCCCCTGCACTGTGCCAAGGAAGATCGCCTCTATAAGCTCCAGCACGCCTGACACCCCTCGTCTCTGTTACCGGTGCGCACGCTACCAGATAGGCCGCCGGCAGTCAGCAGATCGCTAGCCGGCGAACCGGCCGCTATATTAAACCCGGCTGAGCCGCGAGAGCGCCGCGTAGTCCTTGAGGATGATGCGTCCGCCCTCGATCTCGACGACGCTGCGGTTGCGCATCTCGTTGAGGACCTTCGTAACCGACTCGCGGGTGGAGGCGACCATGGCGGCTAGGTCCTGATGGGTTAGCCTCAGGTCTATCGTCACGGAGCCGTCTTCATCTCTCTCTCCGAACTTCTGGGCAAGTATGGGCAAAAGGTTCGCCAGACGCACCTCGGTCTCACGGGGAAGGAGGCACTTGACGAGCTCTTCGTACTGCACGAGCCTGAGCTCCAGGAGCGTCATCATCTTCAGCGCCGCCTGCGGTTCCCGGCGAATGGCCCGCTCCATAAAGATCTTCGGAACCTTCGTAACCTTACACTCGGTCACGGCTTCGGCGTAGGCGCGCTGCCGAGCCTCACCGGCGAACGCGAGGTGCCCGAAGATGTCCCAGGGCTTCAAGAGACGCAAGGTCGCCTCCTTACTCCCCGAGTAGGGCCTGAACAACTTCACGACGCCGGAGATGAGAATGTAGAGGGCGTCACCGTACTCGCCCTCGCTGTAGATGGCGTCTCCTGGCCCGTACACCCTGTCGGCCGAGGCTATTCCCATGCTCCGCAGTATCGCCAGTAGCTCCCGGCACTCCTGCTCCTGCAACTCACCGTACTCGCCCCACACAGGGTCAGCGTTCACTTACGTCCCCCACTCCACATACGTCGAGAATAAATACCTCGATCCCCATTCGGCCCTCTGATAAAACAAGACTGCTACAAACAGTAACATTGTACACCACAAGCGGCACCGAAGCTCTGATAAAACCCTGCGCGAACCACTCTGCACGGGATAGCCATGACCGGCGACAAGCATCCTCCGGTTGGGGTAGAATAGCCCCGTATGAGGCGTGTGACGAGGGAGATGGCGTGCGGGAGCGCATAGCGTACCTGTTCATGATAAGCATACTGATCCTGCTCATCGCGGTTACGTTCGGGGTGCTCGGTAAGGGGGAGTACCAACCACCGAAGGACGATCAGGGTTACGTCTCCAATCCCTGGCCTGAGGGCCCTGGCCTGAGGGCGGTCCGCAGCTAAAGGCTTCTGAAGTTCTAAGCCAGGCTCAAGCTGGTTCTCCGGGCGACTACGGTTCGCGCTCTATGGCGACCTCGTAGGCGCTCATCTGCGGGTGACCCCGCAACAAGTCTCCACTCGCGCTCCTGCCGTGAGCTTTTTTGAACTCCTCGGAGTTTTGGCTACCAGTCGCACTCTCGTCTCCTGCCGGAGACCCGAAACGGTAGGTGATCTCGACCTTCGGTCGACATTCTTCGTCGCGGGCTATGAGGATCTTCTCTACGAGGAGCTTAGCCAGCTCGCGCCGGCTCTCGAACCCCTCTTCGGTATCTTCCTCCACAGCGGCGAGGTTCGACCTTAGGGATACGAGCCACGCCTCGGTGCTCGCGGCCACTAGCTTGTTCTCGTCCTTCTGGGCGAGGTCGCTCTCGACAGAGGCGACTAGGAGCTTGAGGTTCTCGATCTGGTTCTTGAGGTCGGCTATGAAAAGCTCTAGCTCCTCCTCGTCCACGTGCCCTTTGGCGTAGAGCGAGAGGTAGCGGGCCTTCTCCTTCTGCTTGGCCGCCAGACGGGCCGTGAGGGACGCGTGACGCTCTTGCAGGTCTTCGCCCTCCCGATCACCCGCGAGCTGCTCTTTGACCCGCTCGAGCACCTCTCCGGGGTTCTCCAGAAAGCTCCGCACGTCAGCCCAAACCATCTCTTCCAGCCACTGGGCGTTGATCTTGGGGCACGAGTACCCGGCCTTCGAGTGCCGCGCGTCATACTGGGTACTGCGCTTCTTTCTGCAAGAGTAGTAGTGGTAGCGATAACCCATCGAGGAGACCGAGAGGTCGCCGACGCAGGCCGTGGTGCAGTAGGCGCAGGTCACGAGCCCACGCAGCAAGTACTTGCGTCCCGGCTTTCCTCCCCCATAGGCCTTGTTCTCCGCTAAGCGAGCGAGGGCCTTCTCGCGCATACCGGGCTCGACTATGGCTGGGATATCGCGCGCTATGGGGCCGCCGCTCGCCTTTATGGTGTGGACGCCGGCGTAGGTGGTCGCGGCGACTATGCTCCTGATGCTCGAGGGGTGCCAACACGGGCCCGGCTTGCGCGGCCGGTTGCGGTACTTGCTACCGGGTGAGGCCTCGCCCTCGTCGTTCAGGCGCTTTGCCTCGCGGTACAAGGTCGCGCCGGCGGCGATGTTCGCGAAGATCCGGCGCACCACGTGGGCCTCGTCTTCCACCACCACGAAGTCGCCGTCTGCGTTCACGTCGTAGCCGTAGGGGATGCGCCCGAGGTGCCTGCCCTCCTTGAAGGCCCGCCGCAGACCGTCGCGGCTGCGCTCGGTAATGGTTGCGCGCTCGAACTCCGAGAAGGAGGCGAGCATTTGGAAGATCAAGCGCCCGGCGGCCGTCGAAGTGTCCAGCGGCTCCGTCGCGCTCTTGAGCGCCACCCCGGCTTCCCCCAGGCTGTCATGGGCATCCACCACGATGAGCAAGGATCGTCCGATCCGGTCGAGCTTGTATACGAGGACCGTGCCGAAGGCTCCCGCCTTTGCGTCCGCAAGCAGGCGAGCACCTCCCGGACGCTCACGCATTGGCACGGTGCCGGATACCGCCTCGTCCTTGTAGACGCCGACCACCTCATGGCCGTACAGCTTGCAGTACTCCTCCAGGAAGTTGTCCTGCGTAGCTATTGACTCCTTCTCTTTCTGCTCCTCAGAACTCACCCGCATGTAGAGTGCAACCCTGTCCGGCTGCGGCCCGGAGCCGTTAGGGCTACTCATTCCCCGCCCCCTTCACTAGCTCGCTTGGGTCAACCCCTAGCGCACCCGCCAGCTTGCGGATGGTCTTGGGATGAGCTCCCTGCCTGCCCGCCTCGATCCGCCAGATCGTCTGCAAAGAGACGTCGGACAACTCACCGAGCTCCCGCAAGGCTAATGCCCGCTCTCGCCTCAGCTCCCGTAGCCTCTGCACGTCAACCTCCACGATGCGAATAGCTTACATAACCTACTAAATAGAATTATACCAAATAATATAGAGAATATGTAGAAAATACGGACAAGAGATGCTAGGACAAGGATGTGTATAAAGAAGTGGTAGAGCACGTCTACGGGCCGGGGTCTCTTCTAAGGGGAGCTCCCGTCCTTCCTGATAGTATTGTTTTGTGCTGTCATACCCCCTACCGACCGTCTAGTCAAAAGTACTTACTGAAAGTTAGAGAATCTGCCTCATGCTCCGTTCTTCTTAACCGCGTAGGCTCTCTATCTAAAGCGGGTCGGTACCAGGCGCTCCTTCTCCCCCCTTGTGCAAACGCCGGCCCGCTTTTGCCGCTGGCCCCCGGTCCATAGCACCAGGCCCTCCCGGACCGTAGCCCCCTGCATAGGACCGGCTACGAGCGCCATTCACCGAGCTTCCTAGAGCTGGCTTTCTCGGAAACTCCGAAGGCTTTATGGGCGTAAGAAGAGCCGGGGTTGTTAGAGACCCCGGCCCTCACATGAAACTAATCGCTAACGATGACCCCGGCAAAGGCCGGAAGTGCCGTCATGGCCGCTATAAGGGCT
>DATDKT010000113.1:0-5735 GCA_036519775.1 Rubrobacteraceae bacterium | reverse complement strand
ACGTCTACGAGCCGTATCTCCTGCAGAGCGGCCTGATGCAGCGCACCAACCGGGGGCGCGTCGCCACCCGCCGCGCCTACAACCACCTCGGCGTCCCCGTCAGAGAGTAGAGCACCGCAGCCCGCACGTCCGGCTGCGAGCAGCGGTACCGGCGCGGGTCAAACGGCGTCGCCGGCCCGGAACTCCTCCACGTCCCAGCCCGCGGTCTTCGCGCCCGCCTCGTAGGCGCTCTGGAGGAACCCCAGCAGGGTCTCTCTGGGAGAGGCACTGCTGCGGACCTCTTCGTACGTGAGGAGCGCCGTACCGCCCTCTTGCCAGGACGCCGCCGGTGGATGCAGAGGCTGTTCGGTGAGGCCCTCGGGCTCAGGTGCAGTGTAGGAGTAGAAGGCTGGCTCGCGGAAGGACGGGTCGCCAGGCCAGAATCCGAAGGAGATGACCTCGTGCGAGTAGGCCTCGCGCGTTACCGGGTCCGCGCCTGACCTCACCGGGGCACGCCTGCCGGAGAAGCGGGTGACGGCGAGATCGAAGCTGTGCCAGTAGAGTTGAACCGGGCTGGTCTTACCGTTGAAGCGCCCGGCGAACTCTTTAAAGACCTGGTCGACCCATCCCAGCACGTGGTGGTAGCGCCTGACGTATCCCTCGGCGCAGGTGCAGTGGTAGGCGTTGGCGTCCAGGGTGTGTTCGTCGTCGAGGCCGAAGGGTTCAGGGTTTATGGAGGCGTCTATCTCCAGCGACCTTAGCCCCTCAAAGAGCCTCCGGTAGAACTCCGCCACCGGCAGGTCGTCCAGGGCGAAGGAGAATGCGCCCTCGCCGGTGGTCACGACGAGCCGGTTCTCCAGCAGGTCGAAGGAGATGTCGAAGGTCGTGCGGCCGTAGGGGATGGGGCCGGTGGTGAGCCCGCGGGTGGTGACGTAGAGCGTGACGTTCCACCAGTGGTTCCTGTACGGCGAGTATTCCATCCTCACCTTGCCTGCTATCTGGCAGTGGCGGTGCAGGGTCTCTTTGGTGTCCTCCCACTCCTTCAAGGGGAGCGGTGGAAGCGTCGGTGCTTCATGGGGAGAAGCCATCATCCTCTTTTCTTGGTGTACCTTTGCAAGAGTGCGTGTGGGACGTTAGTAGGTAAAGTGCTTGATCGGCTCGCCTTTCACGCCGATCTCGGTCATCGCTTCGATGCCGATGTCGAGGTGCAGGTCGACGTAGCGTTCGGTTACCGCTCTGTCGCTCCGCTCGGTCTTCACGCCTTCGGGCGTCATCGGCGTGTCGGAGACGAGGAGCAGCGCGCCGCGTGGGATCTGGTTGGCGACCCCGACCGCGAACACCGTTGCCGTCTCCATGTCTACACCGATGACGCGCAGCGACTGGAGGCGCTCTTTGAACCGCTCGTCGTGCTCCCAGACGCGGCGGTTGGTCGTGTAGATGACGCCGGTGCGGTAATCCATCTCTGCCTCGACGATCTTCGACGAGACGAACTTGTGCAGCTTGAAGGACGGCATCGCCGGCACCTCAGGCGGCAGGTAATCGTTGGAGGTACCTTCGCCGCGAATCGCCGCGATCGGCAAGATGAAGTGCCCGATCTCGGTCGAGCGCTTCACGCCGCCACACTTGCCTAGAAAGAGCACGCCTTTTGGTTTGATCGCCAGGAGAAGATCCATCACGGTCGCGGCGCTGGCCGAACCCATGCCGAAGTTGATGATGCTGAGCCCGCTGTCGGAGTACGTCGCCGTCTGCATCGGCCAGTCGAGACCGCGCACCGGCACGTCGAAGCGTCGCGCAAATTTCTCGACGTAGTTACCGAAGTTGGTGAGCAGGATGTACTCACCGAACTCCGCCAACGGCGTGTCCGTATAGCGCGGCAGCCAGTTCTCAACGATTGCGTCCTTGGTCTTCATAGCCCTCCTTTTTTGGCGGAGAATCCGTTACCTCCCCGCGAGCCTCGTAGAAGATTATGGACGATGCGAGCGCCGTAGGGGGAACCCTCGTAGGCGACTACGGAACCCAACCGTAGCCGGCGCGGGGCGTGGCCGCAAGCCTACCGCTGATAGCATAATGGGGATGGCGCCTCTGACCCCACAGGCGTTCGCGGAGAAGTGGGCGGGGGCCGCCCTCTCCGAGGGGGCCTCCTACCAGCAGCGCTTCGTCGACCTGTCCTCCATGACATTAACCTGGGTACCGACCGGGCGAGTTGGACCGAAGATTCGAGGATGCGGCCGCTACCGCTACTCGATCACGTACCACCCCTGGACGGGGGACTCGCACCACTTGTGCGAGCCGTACCAGTAGTCGTAGTAGAGAGCTACGCCTTTGGACGGGTAGTCCGCGCCTTCTCCATTGGTCTCGAACCACCCGCAGAACGGGAAGGGGTCTTGGGCCGCAGCTGGAGAGGCGGTCGTCGCCACCATCGCCGCCACCACGGCAGCCACCGCGAGAACCAACCTGATACGCTTCATCCCGCAACCTCCGTTCGCTGCTGCAACCCCGGGTGAGTCGCTCCTGCCAGAATGTTGCCCGCTCCGGGGGCGACCGTATATAGGAAATCTGTCCCGGGACATCCACCTAAGGTTTCGAACCCGAGCCCCGCGGTGACCTTTCGAGAGGGGTTTTCGCAGAGATAGACCTCGGCGAGACGACTGGGGCTACGAAACGCATTATGATTAAGAGCCTCTGGAGAGAGTCGCTGCTTCTGATCTCGGAATTAGGAGCTGTGCGGGGAGAAGGAGGCGTTTGTGAGCGAGACTGGGAACGGCGTAGGCCAACTCGAGGGATGCGTCGCGCTGGTCACCGTGGCGGATTCATGAGCGGCTGGAGGCGTAGCCTCGTTGCGGTGGGACGTGCGGTAGAGGAGCGGTTCGACCGGCTGAGGTTCGGGCTCAAGCGGCGCACGGGATGGCTGGGCCCTATCCAGATCCTGCCGTACCGTGGGTACGGAACGCGAGACGCGCTCTTCCTCAAAGGCCGCGTCCTGGAGATGTCGGGCCTCAAACCTTCCAGCACCGACGACTCCCGGCGCCGCAACTTGAGAAACATGGCCCGCCGTTTCTTCAGCTCGGAGGTGCCCCACGCTCGGGTACGGGCCTCTCATGGCGGCTATGAGCTGGAGGCAACGGCGGACGAGGAGGGGTTCTTCGATCTCCGTTTCGAGCTCGCGGAGCCCCTTAAGGGTGAAACGGACTGGCACCCGGTCGAGATCGAGGTTACATGGCCCCGTTCGGGGGAAGGGGTGCGGGCTACGGGGAGCGTGCTCGTCCCGGCCGGGGCGCGGTTCGGGGTGGTGAGCGACCTCGACGACACGGTGGTGCACTCGAGTGCTACGGACCTTTTGAAGATGGCCCGGATCACCTTGCTGAGCAACGCCCGCACGCGGCTGCCGTTCGAGGGCGTGGCCGCCTTTTACCAGGCCCTGCAACGCGGCCCGAGCGGCGGGGACTTCAACCCCATCTACTACGTCTCGAACGGCCCCTGGAACCTCTACGACATGATCGAGGAGGTGCTCGACGTGCACGAGATACCCGCGGGACCGTTGTTTTTGAGGGACTGGGGTCCGACGACTCTGCGGGAACGTGGGAGACACAAGCTCGGCGTCATACGGACCCTGCTCTCGACGTACCCGGACCTTCCCTTCGTCCTGATCGGCGACTCCGGCGAGCGAGACCCGGAGATCTACCACCAGATCGTCCACGAGCATCCCGAACGTATCCTCGCCATCTACATCCGCGACGTTACCACCAGAGAGCGCGACGCCGAGGTGCGCAAGATCTCCGAAGGGCTGCGAGCCCTCGGGGTGGAGATGCTGCTCGTGACCGGCACGGTCGAAGCCGCCGGGCACGCCGAAGGCCTCGGTCTCGTCTCACCCGGCGCCTCGCGTGGTGTGGGGCCGGAGGCCCGTGGCTAAGGGCCGCATCGCGGCTAACTCCATGCCTGAGTCCGAGCGACGCACAGAGCCTCGCGGCGGTAGCGAGTCCGGTTGGAGGATGCTATCTTGGGGTTTTGAGGATCATCTTTGGTATCGGCATACTGTTCGTCGTGCTCGCCCTGAGGCTCACTTCCGAGGAGATCGAATTGACCCGCCAGAGGATCGTCGCGGACGCCCGAAAGCTGCACGGGTTCGGATAAGGGCTACTGCTTGACGCCGCGGCGTACGCTGGGCACCATGGTGCTAGCCAGGGCGCGTCCGTAGACGGCGGTCGTAGCGTAGACCACCACTCCCAGGGCGAGGCCGAGCAGCATTATCGGTCCGCCGTCTTGCCACCAGAGATCGTCGAACGAGCCGTCGCCCTCGACGAACAGCGAGAACAGGAATAAGGTTACGAGAAGGCCAAAGGCCAGTAGCGCCAGGCCGAGGACCTGCCCGGAGGGGGTAGCGCCGCGAGGCGCCAGGTACGGCAACACCAGCTCGTAGTAGACCACGGCTGCGCCGCTCAGCAGCGCCAGCAGGACGACGTACAGTAGCAAAAGGGCGAGGCCCACGTCGAGCTCCAGGCCGAGCAGCAGCCAGCCCAGCAAGGCATAGGTGACGTTCAGCGGGTGCGATGCTCCGAAGAGCTCTGCGACGGTAGCGGTGGCGGAGAGAGCGGCGGTGAGCGCTACGGTCCCGGCGAAGCTACCCAGCAGCACCGCGCCTAATAGCCGCCTGTGCGACGGGTCCTCCGGCTGTCGGGAGCGCACACGGCGGCTCCAGCGCACGACCAGAAACGGCAACCCTATCGCGAGCGGCAGGAGCCAGAGCAGGCGCAGACCGTGCACCGGCAGGTGTATTCGTTCCAGGATCGCCGGTCCGAAGACGGCCCCGAGCGCTAGAAAGATGGCTATGTACACCGACGAGCCGACGATGTGGGCCGTGACGTAGCGTGGGAAGGGCACCTTTAAGAGGCCGCAGGCGATGACCGTGGCGTAGCGCACGCCCGGGATCGTCCGACCCAGCGCGATGCTCCACCAGCCGCCGCGTGCGAGCAGCGCCTCGGCGCGGGCTAGTTGCTCCGGTCCCAGGTGCACGTAGCGGCCAAAGCGGTCGACCAGTGGCCGTCCACCGCGACGCACGATGACGTATAGCCCGCCACCCCCGATCGCAGAGGCAAGCGCCAGAGCGACGAAGAACAGGGCCAGCAGCGGCACGGAACCCCCGGCAGTCGTGCCGGCAAAGACGATCATGACGTCCGTTGGGATCGGCGAGGGGATACCGAGCTCCTCGATCACGACCGCCAGTAGGATCGCCACGAAGCTATGCTTTACCAACGTAATTAGCACGACATCCTCACCACAGAGCTTCATACAATGGCTGCACCCGAAACCAGGGTAACAGAATATCTCTTCGGCGAACGGTCCTCCTCGAACGCCTCGAAGTCTCGCAGCTTGTGTAAAATGCGTGTTAAATATGTGTTAAATGTAGTGGAGAGTGGCGAGAGGCATGAGTGCGGAAGAGTTGATCGAGGAGAAGACCGGGGAGAGCGAGTACGAGCGCACGGCGCGGGAGCTCGCCGAGCTTCTGCAGGAGTTGCGGGTGGCGTTACCCGGGGTGCAGGTGTTGTTTGCCTTTCTGCTCACGGTGCCTTTCTCAGCGCGGTTCGGGAGCGTGACCCCTTTGCAGGAGGCGATATTCTTTGCGACGCTCGTGTGCACGACGCTTTCGGCAGGTCTGTTATTGGCCCCTTCGGCTCATCACAGGCTCTTGTGGCGCCGGCACGCCAGGGAGCGCCGCCTGCGAGTGGCGAACCGGTTCGCAATCACGGGCATGATACTGC
>DATDKT010000112.1:0-10766 GCA_036519775.1 Rubrobacteraceae bacterium | reverse complement strand
TGCTCATGCGACGATTCTGGCTTAACCACGCGAAGGTGCGCTCCACCACCCATCTGCGGGGCAACACCCGAAAGCCTCGCGGCGGCATGAGCCTCTGCCAGTCGATCTTTTTGCCTTCCTTGGCCCACTCCTCAGCCCACCTCTTCGCCACCTTCTCCGAGGTCGGCTTCAGGGGACGGCGCACAATCTCCACACTCAAGCTCAAAGCCTCTTCCGCCCATCGTTTTCCTGTGCCCTCATATCCGGCGTCCAACCAAAGGTGCTTTAGGCGGGAGACTTCTGCTCGTGCCGAGTCCAGCAACAGCTTCAAGCCCTCTTGGTCGGGAACCTTAGCGCTGTGTACCTTGGCCTTGAGGACCAACCCTTCGGTGTCCACCAGCAGATGGCGCTTACGACCGCGAACCTTCTTGCCACCCCGTCGTATCCCCTCTGTTCACCACCGACCCCGCTTGTCTTGGCCGACTGGGAGTCGACGATACCCGCCGTGGGCTGAGTGTGTCTGCCTAAGCGGATTCGCAACCGCTTGCGCAACGCCGCGTTTAACCGCTCGAAGGTGCCCTCTATGCGCCATTTCCTGAACCAGTAGTAGACGGCCCTCCAAGGCGGGAACTCGCGGGGCAAAAATCGCCAAGCGCAGCCACTCCTCAAGACGTAAAAGACAGCGTCGAGGACACGGCGCAAACTATGTATCTTCGGTCGTCCTCGCTTGTTAGGAGACGTAAGGTGGGGCTCGATGCACTCCCATTCGGCGTCGGTAAGATCGGTCGGGTATCTTCTTCTCATGCCCAGAAGCGTACGTCATTGCCTAACCGGACCGATTAATTAGACAGTTTCTCTCGGCATCTCAGTGCATAGAGGCTGCCTACCTGTTAGTGCCACTCTCAAGCTTTTTACCTAAAGGTTCTCCGAAATCCTTGACAGATCTGTAACTATGTGCCATTAATCGAAGTAAGGAGGAATAGCAGGATTTAGGTAAGGAGCTTTGCGTGAAAAAATGTTCTTTTTGCGCCGAAGAAATACAGGACGAGGCGATAGTCTGTCGCTATTGTGGGCGTGACCTTGGGCTGGGTTCTGAGTACGTTCGGCCACCAATATCCCAGGATATTCCGCACTCAGATCAAGTAGGTGGGAGTGTGTCTACTGCTGAGGGTCTTAAGTGGGGGCAAATCGCATTAGCACTTCTCATACCCGCGCTACTTGGAATTGTAGTGAACTCATATTTGGCTTCTGTCTGGGATACGCCCTTTCCCAGAAGAACCGAATCACAAGTGTCAACTTACTACTTCCTTTGGTGGGTATGGTTGATTTCTTTCGTACCCTGCGGATACTGGGCGGGTATCTCCTGGCCAGGCCGGACCCTGAAAGGGTACGTCCTCCTCGGGGCTGCCGCAGCATTTTTAGGATTGCTGGTTGACTTTGTTTCAGAGGTTATAGAGGGGATCAACATGTTCGGTTTCTTCGCACCAGGGTTGGTGTTCCTCTCAGGCGCCCTCTTTGCGGATATGAGGAAAAAGAGGAGAACACCCTCTGGCGGAAACCAATCGGGATATGCTAACGCAATAGCCGAAGGTATCTCCGGTCCCGGCAAAGCACCCAGCGGCCAGCTGATTTTTTTCATAGAGAAGTTGGGACCTGCCTGTATCGGGCTTATTGGAGTTATCATCACGGCAACTCTTAAATAAAGGTTAGCAGCAACAGATAGGCTGGTTTTAGAGAATCTGCGGTAGCCCTCAGGGCGCTTGAGTTTCCGAGAACACCCTCCTTCTCGGCAGCTCGGTGAATAGGGGCATTCCGCCCTTTAGCTCTGAGCGCTAGTTCAGTGTAACTTTCTTACCCTAAGTCCTAGTCTGAAAGAGTTAGGGACCGGGCTGCTGTTGCTTTGGCACAAGGCATGCCCGATCCCCACGTGTATTTTACTCCTACCTAATAGTCAGTGTGTACCGCCTGATACAGCGCTGGTTTTAATCAGGGCGTACCCGCTCCTCTACCCTCGGAAGTGAATAGGAATGGGAGCCGGCCAGTTTTTTGTTGTGCCGGTTGGAGGTCCGGCGGCCAACTCCCACTATGGGTCTAGACTAAGGTACCTCTACTGAGTGGCTCGCAAGCCGTTAGAAGCGATTCTCGCGCCACTAGCAGCCGGTCCTATGCAGGCGGTAGCGGACCGGAGCATCCGGGTGCTATAGGACCGGGGCTGTGCGGGTTTCCGAGAATCGGCAACTCCGGAAGCTCAGTTTCCGGGAAGACCCCTGCTCGGATTCTCGGTGAATAGAGGCCCCTTCCCCTTAGCGCCAACTCTTGTTCGGTCCCCACTTAAAAATGTTTAATGCGAGTTTAGCTCTGTATAACCCACGCTTTACGCCCCTTTAGCCAGCGCGTTTTACCCTCAGAATACTGAAAGCGTCGTCCTCTAAGGAGGTGATAGCCGATGTGCCACGACCGCAGAGACTACGGCCTCGCGGAAGGGCGCTGTAGGCTACGCGAGTAGTAGGAATGGCCCGCGGGAGAAGCCGCGAAAAGATCGGGCCCCGCCGGCTTGGGGAAAGGAGTACCCGCCAACCCAAGAGGAGGAGGTTTCGGAGGTGGTAAGTAGCGTCGGGTGAGAGGGCCAAAACCTAATACTTTCTGAGGCCCCGGCTCAGGGAAAGGAGAAAAAGGATGCATGCGGCGATACGCCGATACCAGGTGGACCCTGGTTCGGTCGCTGAGGTAAAACGGGGGATAAACGAGGGCTTCTTACCCATCATCAAAGATGCCTCGGGTTTCCAGGCTTATTACATGGTGGACGCCGGTGACGGCAGGCTTGAGACGGTAAGCGTCTTCGAGGATAGAAAAGGCGCAGAAGAGTCCACGAGGATGGCGTCGGTCTATATAAGTGAAAACATGGCTTCGGTACTCCCGGATTCACCGGAGGTCCTGCAAGGGGAAGTCGTCGCACACGAAGCAGCCTCGGCAGTATCGGTATCGGTAAGCGGGGTCACGGATAAGGTAGGCGGAGTCACGGACCCCATCAAGGATACGGTAGGCGGAGTCACGGATAAGGTAGGTGGAGCCACGGACCCGGTAAGAGGGGTCACGGACAAGCTCTTGGGAGGCGAAGAGAAGAAGCGCTAGGAAAGAGCGGGCACGCAGTACTGAGGCAAGAAGAGGCGAGGGCCGGGGTCTAACAGCCTCGGCTCTTTTCATGCCCACTGAGTTTCCGGGACCCCACAGCGCCGGAAGCCCAGTTTCCGAGAACACCCCTTCTGAGACTGTCCGAAAAGGGTACGAGCAACAATCCGAGCGAGGATTTGGCCGCTATACGGAGCGCAAAATGGACCGAAAAGCCACTCCCTGGCGGCCCGTTAGGCTCTGCTGGGAGCGTCTCCGAGACTTTTCGGACAGTCTCTCTCGGTAGTTCGGTGAATAGAGGCAGCGACAGCCCCTTAGCGCATGCGCTCTTCGGTCCTTCTTCTACCTTCTCGGCGACCATCACCCTCCAGGCGACCCGCAGAAACTCGCCTTGTTCCATCGCCTCAACAGTCCTTTTTTTCGGCTGAAGCCCAGCCGCCACAAAAGCCGCCGGACGGTGGAGTCGCTCAAAGGCTTGCCTGTTAAATGCTCTAGGAAGCGACGCCTCTCCTCCATGATGGCTGCTGACCGCTCTTGGACATCATCTTCGAGTAGCTTCTCGATGGTCTAGTCGGTTTTCGGCGGCCTTCCACCGCCCTTTCTCGGCTTGAGGGACTCTCCCCGGCTGACGATCCTCACGTAGCGTTTGACGGAGGAGAGACTGACGCTGAAAAGGCGAGTCGCCCTAGAGTTAGACATACCGTCTCGGACGGCTTAGACGATCCTCGTGCGGAAATCTTCGGAATAGGACCTCATGCTCGCATGATCCTCCCTTTTTGGTTGAGCGCCGTACCGTGGCGGTGGTCCAATTCGACCACGGTCTAGCGGTCCTCTCAGCCTTCAGAGCAAAACCGTTAGGACCAGGAGGACAACTACAAAGATTATGAGCAGGATGGTCGCCAGAAGCACTAATTCCTCTCCCACCGGTATTACTGATGGGATGACACCACCGCTACCTAGGCTCGTCAATACCCTACAGGGCCGCAAAATATCTTTTAATGCCTAGGCAACCGCCAATGAACATTCGCCACGATACTGCAACAACTTTCTGGGTGGCCAGGCCCTATGCACACACTAGGCGAAGTTGCGGTTCGATGCGAGGGCCCACCTGCCGATACTAAAACCTCCGTCTCCTGTGCCTCCTTCGGGCTGGCGCCTCCTGCACCAGATCCCCCTCGTACCCGCGTGCCTGGTCGACCGACAATCTCCCTGGTCCCGCAAGCAGGACCACCAAGAACCCAGCGATGAGTGCCAGTTCGAGCTCAGCGCCTACCCCGCTACCATCAGCTGGCGAGAGCAGCCCGATATTGACCTTAACCAAGAGGATGGCCACTACGAGGTCGATGGTGAGCAGGAGGGCGGCAAGCCTCGATAGCAGCCCAACGATGAGCAGCACCCCGCCTATGAGCTCCACGAACGTCACCACGTAGGCCATGAGCTCCGGCAAGGGGACGCCCAACCCTGCAAGCGCCTGGCCGAAACCCGCCGGGCCTCCCTGGAGCTTCTGCCACCCGTGCGCGGCCATGATTACGCCGGCCAACACGCGCACCACTAACGGAGCGTAACCCGCTGCTCCGCGCACCGACTCGCCAAAAAGTACTCCCATTTCGATCGCTCCCTTTCCTAAAAGGACGTCGATATTCTACCGCTGAGGGGCTTGTTCCCCGCTCCCCCGGTCCTATTGGATAAGGTTGCGCCTGGCTGTATACGGGTTTCCGAGAACACCCTCTTTCTCGGCAGTTCAGTGAATAGAGGCAACAGCAGCCCCCTAGCTTCCGAGAATGTCGTACGCCCAGTATCGTGCAACGGCCGCCTCATAGGAAAGCCGCCCCACAACAACGCTGACGGGAACGCTGACGGGAACCGGATACCACTGCATCACGCCGCATCCCGCCAAACACCTCTAAAAAGCGGAATTTTGCACCGCATCGCACCGCATCCCGCTTAAAGAATCGGACTACGAATCAGAAGGTCGCAGGTTCGAGTCCTGCCGAGCACACCTCAATGTCGGCGTATCGGTCCTAAATAGATCTTATGCTATTGAAGTACGTGGCTTTAGCAAACCCGGCGTACACCGATTTACACCAATTAGTACACCAACCCATCACAAACAACCATGAACAAGGAGCGACACCCCCTGCGAGAATCAAGCGTAAATAAAGGGGTTATCGGACAACCACGAACAAGGGTAAACGAGACTCCCACAATACCTCTAAACGGGGTATCGAGGGTTCGAATCCCTCCTCCTCCGCTCCCGGGATTTCACGCCCGAATCTCCTCCTGTCATTCCCTTCACACCTAGTAGCAAGCTGATACAATCTTCAGCGTCATGGCGGAAGAGGGCAAGTCTCAGACGTTCGTAGAGACGCACAAGGCGATCGCGGCGGGGATCGCTTCGGTAATAGCGGCGGTCTTCACCTCCAGGCTCGGGGTGGCGGGGACTTTGATCGGCACAGCAGTGACCGCGGTGGTGATCACTCTGGGCTCCGCTATCTTCAAGGCCCAGCTGATGAAGGCTTCGCACCGCATATCTGGTCTCCCGGACACTGTACGGGGTCGTCTCTCAACCCAGCAGATCCGCATCCCCGGCAAGCCGAGCGTGGAACCGAATCCGGAGCTAGGCGCGAAGCCGGAAGCGGCGGATGAGCGGCGTCCCGGCCTGCTCTCGCGCCTGCGCGCCGTGCCCGGATTCCTCAGAGATTTACCGTCGGCCCAGAGGCGCAAGGTGCTCCTTGCGGGCCTGCTCGCTGGGTTAGTGGCGGCGGTGATCGGGCTGGGCACCGTCACCGGCATCGAGCTCGCCGGAGGCAAGACCCTCTCCTGCCTGGTCTGGTCCTGCCCGGACGATAACGGCTCCGAAGGCTCGTCCGGTAGCTCGGGCCTCTCTATCTTCGGTGGCCGCTCGTACGGGCCTTCCACGGATACCCGGGGCGTGCCGTCTGGAGAGCAGCCAGCCGCGCCGGGGAACGAGCAGCAGACTCCCAGACAACCAAACGGGCAGCCCGCGCAGCCGGGCGCCGACGGTGAGGCCGGACAGCCGGGCGGAACTCCGCAGGGCGTGGACCCGGCGCAGTCCGGCGTCGAGCCCGGTGCAGAAGAACCCGCGCCGCCCGTAAAAGGCTCCGAGAAAGAGCGCGGCTCGGGTTCGGAAAATGACAAAGAAAAAGAGGACCGGTTTTAGTACCGGTCCTCTTTAGACTCGTGAAGGGGGATGGACAGCCCCTGGAACCCTGGCGGGATCTCGGGACCTTACTGTGCATCCCCTTTCATGGGCCAGGCGCCTAGAGCGGCGCACCGCGCGGCGGCCTACACCATGCCGCGCAACTCGGCGACCATGTCCAAGCCCTGCTGCTTGCACAGATCCTTCGGACGCATAATCGCCTGCTCGTCGAGCAGGTTGCGGGTGCGAGCCTCCTTCTCCAGGTGACGCTCGATCACGTCGATGGCCCGATCCACATCCTCGCGGGTGACCTCCCTGGTCCTCTCGTGAGTAATGGTTATCGTCATCTTTTCAGCACCTCCTCTCCTCGGCGGTTTGGCGACGCTCCAACGCTTCGCTTGTAACGTTTGCTCCGCCGCGCCCAACTTCAGAGTAATCGCGCACCGCCCCCCTGTCAAGAATATTTTTGGCGAACTTTCCAGCTTTTTCACCGCTCCTCGTTTGTCCACCGGGCCAGGAAACCCGGTCTACCTCTGGTCCGCAAAAGCGCCCCCTTCGAGGAGAGGGACGACGGGCACGGTGTTCTCGGCGAGGCAGAAGTCCAGATCCTTTTCGTACCCGAGGCGCTCGAGACGCCGGGCGGCGCTGTTCCGGCGCAGAGCCTCTTTGGGGCGCGTCAGGTATAGGCTCACGACGCGCTCCGCCCGCTCGTCGACTTTTGCGCCCTTCTCTCGCAGGCGATAGAGGATCGCGCCGGCGGCAGATTCGTCCTCGGAGGCCCGGCGGCCCGCCCAGCCACACCCGATCACTGCGAAGCGCACCCCGTAGGCCCCGCTCGCAAGCTCGTCGGCGACGGCATGGGCGTTAACGAAGGTCCCGGCCAAGATGGCGGGGGCGCCGCTGGCAGCCTCGACGATTCGGGTGCCGTTCGTCGTGCTGAGGACGACCGTGGCGCCCTTTTTCAGCTCCGTCGCTTCGATCACCGTCGGTGAGTTGCCGAAGTCGAAGCCCCGCACCTTGGCGCTACCGCGCTCCCCGATGCGATAGTCCGCTCCAGCGTAGGATGCGGCCTCTTCGATGAAGGCGACAGGCACGACGCGTGCGCCCTTGCTGACGAGGACCGAGATCGTTGTACTCGCCCGGAACGCGTCCACGACCACGACCGCCGCTCCTTCGCGGGCCGCCGCCCGAGCCCCCCGCTCCCCGGCGGCGTAGGTCGCGTTCATTCTCCACCCTCTATTATCTGACGACAAACGCTCCCGCGCCAGTTGGGAAAATTTACACTGTGGGGAGCGATAAAATGTAGTAGTTATAAGTGAAAGATTCCACTGGCAAGAGATCCAGGGCAGGAGGAAGAGATGAGATACCGGAGGCTAGGCGATACCGATGTAAACGTCTCCGAGGTAGGCTTTGGTGTCTGGACGGTCTCGACCGGCTGGTGGGGCGAGGTCGACGAGGCGCGCTCCGTGAAGCTCCTGCGGCTGGCGTACGAAAAGGGTATCAACTACTTCGACACCGCCGACACCTACGGCTCGGGCCTAGGCGAGACGCTCCTGAGAGACGCCTTCGGACACATGCGCGACGAGGTCGTGATCTCGACCAAGATCGGCTATGACTTCTACAACCACACCGCCCGCCGCGGCCAGCAGGAGCGCCCCCAGGACTGGTCCGAAGACTTTATCCGGTTCGCCTTCGAACAGAGCCTGAAGAGGCTCGGCACCGACTACGTGGATTTCCTGCAACTTCACAACACTAAGATGGACGCCATAGAGAACGATACGCTCTTCGAGCTCATGGAGGAGTTCGAGAGGGAGGGCAAGGTCCGGTCCTACGGCATCGCTCTGGGACCCAAGATCGGCTGGCTCGAAGAAGGCGTAAAGGCCATGCGCGAGCGCGACCTCAATGGCCTACAGATGATCTACAACCTCCTCGAACAAGACCCGGGCCGCAGCCTCATTGAGGCCGCCCGCGAGACGAACACGAGCCTCGTGGTCCGCGTCCCCCACTCCTCCGGTATGCTGGAGGGCAAGTACACCGAGGAGACTACCTTCGCCAATAACGATCACCGGCGCCACCGCCCCAAGGAGTGGCTCCTCGAAGGACTCAAAAAGGTCGAGCAGCTCAACTTCCTCACCGAGTCCGGGGAACGCACCCTGGGACAGGCAGCCCTGAAGTTTATCCTCGCCTCGCCTGAGATCTCCTCGAGCCTTCCCAATATCTACGACGAGGAGCAGCTCGAAGAGTTTACCGCCGCCCCCGGGGCACCGGACCTCACGGAAGACGAGCTGGCGCATGTGGAGGAGCTTTACGAAAACAACTTCGGTCTCGAACCCGCCGCAAGGAGGTAGAAGGATGGCCGAGACGCGCACGCAGGACCAGCGGGCCTCCGAAGAGAAGCTCCCCTCCCAGTACATAAACTACCTCTTCTTCAAGCTCGACCCCGGGTGGCGAAGGCTCCCGGACGAGAAGCGCGAGTGTGGCAAGGAAGAGTTCCTGCACGCCGTCGAAGATCACGAAGGTAGTATGCTGCTCAGGTCCTTCTCCCTGATGGGCCTCCGCTCGGATGCGGACTTCATGCTCTGGCGTATTGGCTACGATCTCGACGCCTTCGAGGCTATGACCGCCGCCCTCCTGCAGACAGGCCTGGGCAAGTACCTCACGGTAACCTACTCGTACTTCGGCCTCTCCCGGCGTTCGATCTACGTCGGCGAACACACCCCCGGATGGGAGAACCGCCGCTACATAATCCCCGGCGAAGGCGACTACCTCTTCGTCTACCCGTTCGTCAAGACCCGCGCCTGGTACCGTCTCCCGCTCGAAGAGCGCCAGCGGATGATGAACGAGCACATGCACATAGGCCGCAAGCACTACCCTGTGAAGAACAACACCGCCTACTGCTTCGGGGTAGACGACTATGAGTTTATCCTCTCCTTCGAAGCCGAGTCCCCGGAGAAGTTCCAGGACCTGATGATGGAACTTCGCGAAAGCGAGGCGAGCGCCTACACCGAGCTGGACACCCCTATCTTCACCTGCCGCCGCCGCTCCCTGGAAAAAATCTTGGGATTTTTGAGATAGATGCGGCAAATAGTGTAGCGTAGCGCGCTCGCGTGCGGCTATAATAGGTGTCTCGCACCAACCATAGCCGGAGGGCTTCTTGTGGGCCTTCCGGCTACTGCGTTAGGTAGATATTCTTCTTCTCTATCTCCTGGACGGCCGGACTCGATCTTGTATAATAATTCCGACATGATTACTAGGATTAATACCAGGGTGGGGTCGCACCCCACGGATCTCGTAGGAAATACGCCTCTTTTAGAGCTTTCCAGTGTCTCGCGCGAGGTGCCGGGGGTAACGATCCTGGGCAAGGCCGAGTGGTACAACCCGGGCGGTTCGGTAAAGGACAGGCCCGCCCTGTGGATGATCCGGGACGGCGAGAAGAGCGGGGCGCTCGCGCCCGGCAAGACCATCCTCGACGCCACCAGCGGGAACACGGGGATCGCCTACGCCTGGATCGGGGCGTCTTTGGGCTACAAGGTCAAGCTGTGCATGCCCAAGAACGCCAGCGAGGAGCGCAAGAAGATCCTGCGCTCCTACGGTGTCGAGGTCGTGCTCACCGACCCCGGCGAGGGCTCCGACGGAGCCATCCGGGAAGCGAGGCGCCTGTACGCCGAGGACCCCGAGGAGTACTTCTACCCCGACCAGTACAGGAACCCGGCCAACCCGCGCTCGCACTACGAATCCACGGCGCCTGAGATCTGGGAGCAGACCGCAGGCGAGGTCACGCACTTCGTCGCTGGTCTCGGCACGAGCGGCACCTTCGTCGGGACGAGCACGCGCCTCAAGGAGTACAACCCGGAGGTTCAGGTCGTCTCCTTTGAGCCCGACTCGCCGTTCCACGGCCTCGAGGGCATGAAGCACATGGCGAGCGCCATAGTGCCCGAGATCTACGACCCCACCATCGCCGACCGGAACTTCGGCACCCCGACCGAGGAGGCCTACGAGATGGTCAAGCGCCTCGCCCGCGAGGAGGGCATCCTGGTGGGCGTCTCCGCGGGGGCCGCGGTCGCAACCTCCCTGCGCGTCGCACGGGAGCTAGAGTACGGTGTGATCGTCACCATTCTCTGCGACAGCGCCGACAAGTACCTCTCCGAGAGCTTCTGGGAGGAATAGGTCCTTGCCGCTCAAAATCGGGGCGGGGGACCTCGGGCACGTTCACGACCACGCCAGAGAGGCTTATCCTGAAGAGTGCGCGGGGGCCCTGGTCGGGATGGACACCGGGGAGATGAAGGTGGTGGTCGACGTCTGGCGCGCGGAGAACACCCACGATGAGGAGCGTTGGCACCGCTTCCTCATCGAGCCCTTGAAGATAAAGGAGTTCGAGGAGCGGGCGGCCGAGAGGGATATGGACGTGCTAGGGTTCTACCACTCGCACCCGGACCACCCGGCCGAGCCCTCCGAGTACGACCGGGAGCACGCCTGGCCCTACTACTCGTACGTCATA
>DATDKT010000111.1:0-12003 GCA_036519775.1 Rubrobacteraceae bacterium | reverse complement strand
GGCTCCAACGGGGCCGGAAAGACGACCACCCTGCGTTCGATAAACGGGATTCTGCCACCGAGGGAGGGGAGGATAGTCTTCCGGGGTGAGGAGATACAGGACGTGCCAGCGCACGACATGAGCTCCAAAGGCATCGCCCAGAGCCCGGAGGGGCGCAAGATCTTCCACCGCATGACGGTTCTCGAGAACCTGGAGATGGGCGCTTACCACCGCAACGACCCCAAGGAGATACAAGAGGACATGGACCGCGTCTACGATCTCTTCCCGCGCCTCAAGGAGCGCGAGAGGCAGGAGGCGGGGACCATGTCCGGCGGCGAGCAGCAGATGCTCGCCATCGGACGTGCTCTCATGAGCCGCCCGAAGCTTCTCCTTTTGGACGAGCCCTCGATGGGCCTGGCGCCTGTGCTCGTCGAGCGCATCTTCCAGATCATCGAGGAGATAAACAAGCAGGGCACGACGATATTGCTCGTCGAGCAGAACGCCAACGTTGCCCTGGAGATCGCCACCCGCGGCTACGTTCTTGAGACCGGCGAGATCGTCAACGCCTCCTCCGCCGAGGAGCTCAGGCAGGACCCCAAGGTGCGCGAGGCATATCTCGGCGAGATCTAGCCACGCTCCGTACCGAAAACCTGGTACAGTTGGTTCGAGATGGCTAGGGATCGGAACGAAGAAGGGGCGCCTCGAACCGGGTGGGAGCTGCAACGGCGAGACCACGAGGCCACACCCGACGAAGGGTATCGGACCTACCCCGGCGCGAACTTGTTGGAGGAGCGGGACCGGCAGCGGCGGCAACTCGGGGGAAAGCTGCGGGAGATAGACCGCGAGATCGAGGCCAGCGAGGGCTACCGGATGCGAGCCAGGATGAATCTCCTGGAGAAGAGCTACTTTATCTTCGACACCAACTACCTGAACCTCAGACACGTCCTCGACGAGTTCGAGCAGCCGACCGTATTCTTGAAGCTGTGGGAGGAGCGGACCCGCGCAAGGTTCGACTTGTTTATAGATGACGTGATCCGGCTCTTCCACAACTACCTCGCCGGGGCTTTAACGCTGCTGGACCATATGGACACGCTGCGAGACGCTTTGTACGGAGAGACGGCTTTCTCCGAGGAGTATCAGGCCCGATGGGAGGAGCGGATCGAAAGACCGGCGCTTCCCCGCTTTATGGAGGACTTGCTCGTGTACATGCTCCACCAGGGATTACCCTTCGCCCTGGCCGAGCTGAACTTCGGCAGGATGGGGAGCGGCGTGGAGGTCGACAGCGCCATCAGGCTCGACGCGGACAAGCTTAAGGAGTGGGAGCACTGGTCGGAGAAGGGGCGCGAGCACCTCGGTGCGCTGAGCGGCAAGACGAAGCTCCACGAGCTCGCCAAAGAGTACGCGAATACCGTCGCCGGCTTCTACCAGTGGTTCGTGCTGCGGCAGTCCGAGCTCCATCGAGATTCTCTCGAACGGTTGGAGGAGCTGGAAGAGAAGAGGCGGAATCAGTGGCAGAAGATGAGGCGAGTCGAGGACTTTCTGGAGACCGCCGAGAGAACCGCGACCGATGCGCGTAAGGATCGAGAGAGGTTGTCGAAGGAGCTCGAGCGGGAGAGAGAGCGGGCGAAGAGGCTGGAGGCGGACCTCGACCGTGAACGCTCCAAAGGCTTCTGGCGCAGGGTGTTCGGCCGATAAATCTTCCAGCCCCTACACGTGGCTCTTACCCGAAGAGGGCCGCGCACGCCGCAGCACGATAGCTCCCAGGGCACTCGCGACGGGTAACGCCGAGCCGAACGGGACCAGAAGCGAAGGCCCACCGGTGCTTGGCATCTGCCTGACCGGAGGCGAGTTGAAAAGGGCGTCGGACCGGATGATTATGGCTTAGGTATCGTTGGGCTCGTCGGGGTTGCCGCCCGCGCTCAAGGGGTAGTTGTTGTCGTTGAGCAGGAGCAGCCGCCCATCCTGCAGCGGGAGGGTGCTCTCGATGTTCTGGAGGGGGAAAGAGAACAGGTCCCCCAGGCCGATGTCGCCTGCCCGTTCGAACTGTGAGATCCCGTCAGGGTCCCGGATAGAGAGCAGATCTAGCACCTGTCTTTCAATCAGGATTTCGATCAGAAACCCTTCGGAGTCGGTGCGGCTCAGGTCTACGAGGTAGACTTTCTTGAAGCGCGCCTCCGGGCTTCGCGTCGTATCGAGGGTATAATTTGGAAGAATGCGTGTTTACCTTATCGACGGTTACTCTCTGCTCTACCGGGCGTTCTACGCGTTGCCGCAGAGTATTGTGACGACGAGCGGGCTGCCGACAAACGCCTTGTACGGTTTCACGAGCATGATTCTGAAGCTCCTCGATGACGACGAGGAGGTTGGGATCGGAGTCGTCTGGGACGCGGGGAAACCAGCGTTTCGAATGGAGATCTACCCGGAGTACAAGGCTCAACGCTCTTCGATGCCCGAGGAGTTGAAGGCGCAGCTCGACCACCTCGACCAGATCCTGGAGGCTATGAATATCCCGGCGATAAGGGCCGAGGGCTTTGAGGCCGACGACGTACTGGCGACGCTCAGCAAGCGCGTGCCCGAAGGTATGGAGTTGGGGATCGTGACCGGCGACCAGGACGCGATGCAGCTCGTGGATGGCAAAGTGAAGGTCTTGAGGACCACGCGCGGCGTCTCGGAGCTAAAGAGCTATGGGCGCGAGGAGGTAATCGAGGAGTACGGCGTAACTCCCGAACAAATTCCCGACTACAAGGCTCTCACCGGTGACTCGTCGGACAACATCCCCGGTGTCAGGGGCATTGGTCCGAAGGGAGCGTCGGGCCTCCTCAGGGAGTTCGAGACCGTCGAGAACCTCTACGAAAACCTGAATGAAGTGGGGGCGAAGGGCATGCGCAAGAAGCTCGAGGAGGGTCGGGAGAACGCCTTTGTTTCCCTACAGCTTGCCCGCATGCGCTTCGACGTACCAGTGGAGTTCGATGCAGAGGCCTTGAGGTTCGAAGGGGTGGCGCCCGAGAGCCGTGAGATCCTGCGTCGCTATGAGTTCAGGTCTCTGGAGCCCCGCTTCGCCGTGCTACCGGTAGCGGGCGGCGAGGAGTTCCCGCCGGTCGAAAGGCTCGAAGTGGGCGTCTCTGAAGAGCCCGTCGATCTCTCCTTCGAGCCGGTCGCGGTGGCCCCAGTCGGGGACGGACGCTGGTGCGTGGTCGTTGCGGAGGACGAGGTGAGAATCTCCGAGGGGATACCGGAGCGGCCCTTGAGGGTGCACGATGCCAAGAGGCTCGGAGTGCGGAGCGCGGACTTCGACACTTACCTAGCAGGGTACCTCGTGAAGCCGGGTCTCGGAAGTTACGAGCTCGAGACGCTCGCTACAGAGCGGGGAGTGGCGGAGGTAGAGGTTGCCAACGACGATCCGGCGGTGCGTGAGGCGGCCCGGCGGGCGGCACAGGTCCAAGCGCTCTCGCCCACGTTGAACGGTGAGTTGGAGGAGATGGGTCTCGCGCGTCTCTACTACGACGTGGAGTTGCCGCTCGCGGATGTTCTGGGGGACATGGAGAGGCTTGGAATGCCGGTGGACGTGTCGATGCTGCAGGAGGTCGGGCGAGAGATAGAGGAGCGGATAGGAGAGCTAGAGGCCAGGATCTACGAGGAGGTAGGTCACCCTTTCAACATAGGCTCTCCCAAGCAGCTAGGCGAGGTCCTCTTCGAGGAGATGAGCCTCCCGCCCGTAAGGAAGACCAAGACCGGCTACTCCACGGACGCCAAGGTACTGCAGCAACTCGCCGTTGAGCATCCGATTGCGGACAGGATCATCGCCTACCGCGAGCTCGCGAAGCTGAAGGGCACCTACATAGACGGCCTCGTCGGTCTCGTCGGCGAGGCTGGCCGCATCCACAGCACTCTCAACCAGACCACGACGGCCACGGGACGTCTCTCCAGCGACTCGCCGAACCTGCAGAACATCCCCGTCCGCACCGAGATGGGCGCCCGTATTCGGGACGCCTTCACCGCTTCGCCGGACCGCAGGCTCCTCGTCGCCGACTACTCGCAGATAGAGCTCAGGATACTCGCGCACATGACCGGGGAGCCGGCCCTGGTCGAGGCCTTCAAGGGGGGTGAGGACGTCCACACTCGCACCGCTGCGGAGGTCTTCGACGTCAGGCCCGAGAGCGTGACACCTGAGCTCCGGCGCCGGGCGAAGATGGTGAACTTCGGTATCCTGTATGGTATCTCGGGCTTCGGGCTCGCGATGCGTCTTGGGAACGTGCATCCGGCGGAGGCCGAGCGGTACATCAAACGGTACCTGGAGCGCTACCCGAAGGTGACGCAGTTCGTCCAGAAAGCTTTAGAGGAAGCAGAGGAACTCGGGTACGCGACAACGCTCTTCGGACGCCGCCGATACGTGCCGGAGCTGAGGAACTCCAACAAGAACGTTCGCAAGCTCGGGGAGCGCATCGCGTTCAACGCCCGGGTGCAGGGGACCGCTGCCGATATCATCAAAGTAGCGATGGTGGACCTGCAACCGAGGCTCCGATCTCTAGGAGCCGATATGCTGATGCAAGTGCACGATGAGCTGGTCTTCGACGTGGACGAGGAGCGCGTGGAGGAGGTCGCCGCTTTAGCGGCCGAAAGGATGGTGGCAGCCTACGACCTCGACCCGCCCCTGGAGGTCGAGGTGAAGGTCGGGGAGCGTTGGGGGCAGGTGCGGGATCTCTCGTCGCCAAGGTAAATATACCAGCGGAAAGATTCGCACAAATATCTTGTATAATCCTTCAGGTAACCAACGAAGATAAGGAAAGCAACTGTTACATGGCCAACACTACTGAGAACGCGACTCGCGCGCTAACAATGAAGGACTTTTTCAAAGAGGAGAATGGGGAGATCGTCCCCATAGACGAATCGGTCCTCATTGATTTTAAGGACGGCGACATCGTCGAGGGCGACGTCGTACGCATCGACAAGGACGAGGTCCTGGTCGACATCGGCTACAAGTCTGAGGGGCTCATCCCCGCCAACGAACTCTCCATCCGCAAGGGCGCGGATCCGCAGGAGATAGTGGAGCTCGGGCAGCACATAGAGGCTTTGGTCCTCCAGAAGGAGGACGCGGACGGACGTTTGATCCTCTCGGCCAAGCGCGCCGCCTTCGAGAAGGCGTGGAATCGTATAGAGGAGGCCCATACCGATCAGCGCACGGTCGAGGGCCCGGTCATCGAGGTGGTGAAGGGCGGCCTTATTCTAGACATCGGGCTCCGGGGCTTCCTGCCGGCGAGCCTCGTGGATATCCGGCGCGTCAGGAACCTGGACTCCTTCATGGGCCAGCGCTTGGAGTGCAAGGTCATCGAGCTCAACCGGAGCCGTAACAACGTGGTCTTGTCTAGAAGGGCGGTCCTCGAGGAGGAGCGCAAGGAGGAGAGGAATCGTATCCTTACCACCTTGCAGGAGGGCGACGTCGTCACGGGTACCGTATCGAACCTCGTGGACTTCGGGGCGTTCGTGGACCTGGAGGGTATAGACGGTCTCATCCACATCTCCGAGCTCTCGTGGAACCATGTGGACCATCCGAGCGAGGTCGTCGAGGTCGGCGAGGATGTCGAGGTCAAAGTGCTGGAGGTCGACCGGGACCGGGAGCGGATCTCGCTCGGGCTTAAGCACACGAGGAAGGACCCGTGGCAAGAGATCGTCGAGCGGGTCAATGTTGGGGAGCAGATCCACGGTCGCGTCACCAAGTTGGTCTCCTTCGGGGCGTTCGTCGAGGTTGCGGAGGGTGTCGAGGGCCTCATTCACATCTCCGAGCTGGCCGAGCACCATGTAGAGACGCCGGACGAGATCGTGCGCAGCGGCGACGAGGTTGACGCCCGCATAATCGACGTGGACGCCAGGCGCCGCCGCCTCTCGCTGTCCTTGAGGCCTAAGAAGGAGGAGCGCGAGGACCGTGATGAGCGCGAGGATCGGGACGACCGCGAGGACAGCGGTGAACGCGGGGAGCGTCCCGAGCGTCCGCGCCGCGAGGACCGCTTCCGCCGCGACTACGAGCCGCGCGGTGGCGGCCAGCGCGACCGCGATAGAGACCGCGGCGATCGCGACCGCGACAGGGAGCGCGGAGGCCAGGATCGGGTTGGCGACGGCCTCAGGACCGGCGCCTTCGACGCGCTCAAGGACCTGGACCTGGGGGACCGCGAGTAGTAACCGCGACCTCCAATCATAGGGAGCCCGAGTGGGGCCGGTGACCGTAGCCGTCACCGGCCCTCTGGCTTCCGGTAAAAGTACCATCGTAGACCTTCTCGGCGAGCTCGGCGCCGAGACCGTCTCCGCCGACGAGGTGGTTCACTACCTGCTGGCCGAGGATGACGAAACCATCGCCCGTGTCGTGGAGCGTTTCGGCGAGGAGGTGCGAGGCGAGAACGGCATAGACCGCAAAGCCCTGGGCCGGGTGGTCTTTGGGGATGCGAAGGCCCTAAGTGACCTCGAAAACCTGTTGCACTCGCGGGTGCGGGACGAGACGGACCGGCGCGCCGCGGGGTCCGGGGCAGACCTCTTCGTGGCCGAGATACCGCTCCTCTTCGAGGGCGGGAGCGAGGAACGTTTCGACCTCACCGTCGCGGTCACGGCGCCGGAGGAGTGGCGCCGGGCGTGGGCGGAGGAGCGGGGCATGGAGGAGGAGCAGCGCCACGCGATAGAGGACCGCCAGTTTAGCCAGGAAGAGAAGGCTCGACGGGCCGACGTGGTGGTGGAAAACGACGGAGACCTGGATAGACTCAGAGAACAGGCGAGGGTCCTCAGGGATTGGGTGCTTGAGGAGAGGGGTTCTGGCGAAGGCAGCGTCGAAGAGACTTAGGTACGGGCGGTCGCGGGAGCGGCGCAGGCGGGGGGCGATCTTGCTGATGGCCGGTCTCGTCGTTTTAGCCTTCTTGCTCCTCGTGATGCCGTTGCTTCTGGAGGTTCAGGATACCGTTCGGCGGTTCACGCACCCTTTGCTGTATGAGGAGACCATCCGGGCGGCGGCCGTGGAGAACGGCGTCGAGCCGGCACTGGTGGCGGCGGTGATCTGGACGGAGAGCAGGTTCGATGAGGAGGTGCGTTCGTCGCGGGGGGCGTACGGGCTCATGCAGATCCTGCCGGAGACGGCCCGTTTTATCTCCGAGCGGGGCGGCGCGGGCGGGGACTACCGGGACCCGGAGACGAACATTAGGATGGGAACCTGGTACTTGGGCTATCTGCAGTACCGGTACGAGGGCGACGAGAGGCTGGCCCTGGCGGCGTACAACTCGGGGGAGGGCCAGGTGGATGACTGGATCTCCGAGAGCGGCTTCGACGTGGCCCGCGACATCCCGTTCGAGGAGACCCGCGAGTACGTCGAGGACGTGCTAGAGGCTCGTGAAACCTACGCGGAACTCTACGGGAGGGAGCTGAACCGGAGTCCGGATACGGCCCCCAACCCCTGAAACTCCCCGAACCAGGGTTTCACACCATCTTGCCTGGCCAGGAGGTTCTTCGAGCAGAGCTTGCGTCTCACCTTTTAACGCGAAAGCTGATTGAACCTACTTGCGTTTAACGAGGGTTACATCGGGCACAATATAAAGTTACAGTACTGTTAAGCAGGCCTGCTGTAGGGCGTGCGGGGAACCGCTCAACGAACAGAAGGAGGAGAACGTTCGTGAAGAGGCTACTTTACCTGGCCGTAGCTGCTTTAGTCGCCATGCTGATACTGGTGCCGACCGCTGTGGCGCAGGAGCAGACCGTGAGAATGGAAGCGACGGTGGAGAAGGACCTCCCTCCGAGCGGCGGCGTGGCGCCCGGGTCGATGGTCCTGCCTGCTACTGCCCTGCTTATCGGCGGGGGCGTGCTTGGGTACGCCGTGCTGCGTCGTAGGTAGGAGAGGAGTAAAATAGTCTAAGGTTTTCCCTCCGGGGGGCGTCCTACACGGCCTGCACCTGTTTGTACGCGCCCCTGCTAATCCGGCGACGGGCGTTAGAAAAATCCGCCGCCGGATTTTATTTGAGCAGGGGTCCACTCACGGTACTAGGTGTAAGGAGCATCTCTCTGGCGTGCTAGAAGAGGCGCGCCTCCATTTTACCTAGCTAGCGCCCAAGCTCTCCAAGTGGTCGACAGGTTTTGTTTGATATTCGTTAAACCCTGTAGAATTCTCACGCTCTGTAGCGTCGGAAAGAAGAATTTGTAGCGTTTGACCTCCTTGAGCAAATTTATGAGCCTTCGAGACTGGGTTTACCTGCTCAGCCTCTTGGTTCCTTTCGTCGTCTACAACCTCGCTCTGAAAGCTTGTGAGATCGCCTTACATCCCGGCGCTCATGGGCTTGCTCGAACCCTCAATTTGATGTGGTCGGATATATTCTTCAGCCTCGGATACGCGTTGCTCTGGATCGGGCTTTTCGCCGCGGTGCGGAGGAAACCTCTGCACCTGGTGGTGACCTTCCTCTTCCACGTAGTGACGACGCTCGTGGTGATCGCGACCACCGTCGCCTACTTCTATCTCTTGGGGTACGGCACCACGCTGAACTACGGCACCATCGCCGAGTGGATCCCCAGGTTCGAGGAGATACAGCCCATACTCGTCTACGACGTCCCAACCTCGGCCTGGATGCTTCTCGCGGCCGCTCTCTTCTACACGATCATGGGCCCCATGATCGTGACGCGCGTCGTCGAGCGGCGACGATCTCCGGAGGAGGGGGGCTTCTCAACTGTTCCGGCTGAGACCTCTTTTCTGGGTTCTCTTGGGCTCTGGTTTGTGGCGTTAGGTTTCGGCTCGCTCTCGCTGCTAACCGGTGCCACTACCGATGCGATAGCCCCGTTCGCCGACGTGATCGCAACGGGAGTCAAAGAGGTGACCATTAAAGATGATGTACGGGATGCTGGTCAACCTACCGAGCCTCCGGTCACGCACGCCAGGCTCGCGGAAACGCACAGAACCGAGAAGCGCAACGTCGTCCTGATCCACCTCGAGTCGACCCGCGCGCAGTCGGTGACGCCTTATAACCAGGACTTGAAGACCACGCCTTTCCTTGATGAGCTGGCGAAGAGCAGCCTTCTTGCCGAGCGGGCCCACGTGGTCGTCCCTCGCTCCGCTAAGGCAACCGTCGCGGTCAACTGCGGGATCGAGCCTGCCCTCTACCCTGGGCCGGAATTCGGGCCGGGTGGCATCCCAGCTCACTGTCTCGCACACCTGCTGAAGGGGCAAGGTTACACTACCGTCTTCTTCACGTCGGTATCTAACGCCGTGGACAATTACTCGGATGCTGTAAGAAAAGTGGGCTACGAGGAGTACTATCCGTCTGAGTCGATGGACGCGGAGGGCTTCCAGGTGACGAACACCTTCGGCTACGAGGAAGACATCATGCTTGAACCGAGCAAGGAGTGGTTAAAGGAGCACAAAGACGAGCCGTTCGTGGCCGAGTATATGACGGGCACTGGACACGCCGGCTACGAGTGCCTCCCCAACCGTTACGGGACCCAGAACTTCTCAGACGACGACCAGCTCAACCTCTACCTGAACTGTCTTTATTACCTGGATTCCTTCTTGAAGAACCTCATCGATCAGTACAAGGAGTTGGGGCTCTACGAAGATACGATCTTCGTCATTTTCGGCGACCATGGAGAGGGTTTCGGTGAGCACGGACGCTTCATGCACGGTGACACCATCTACGAGGAGGGTCTGACGGTGCCGCTCTTGGTTCACGCGCCGGGGTGGTTCGAGGACGGTGAGCGGGTCAAGGGGTTGTCGAGCCAGATCGACATCCTGCCTACCGTGGTGGAGCTGTTGGGCTACGAGGTCGAGAACGGGGAGTACCCTGGCTACTCGCTGCTGCGTCCTTTGCCCGGAGGCCGTACGCTTATGTTCAGCTGCATAAGCAACCGCAAGTGCCTGGCGAGCACGAAGGGCGACGAGAAGTATATCTACCACTACGGCAACCAGCCAGAGGAGGTCTTCGATCTGTCGGAGGACCCCCTGGAGCAGCACGACCTCGCACGCCTGTACAACAACGAAGAGTTGGACAAGCGGCGAGAAGATCTTCTCGCGTGGCACTCTACGGTCAATGCCCAACACGGTGACACGTTAATGAGCGGCACCTCGTACTCGGGAGGGTAGTTCTGCTGGGCTGGAAATTTTTGGCGATGATCCTCACCCTCGTGATGGCCACTCTCGTGGCGGGCTGCGCCGGCGGTTCATCGGAGAAGGAGCTTGCTATCGGCACCACGAGTTGGGATGAGAGCGTGGCGATCTCGAACCTGACAAAGACGCTTCTGGAGGACGAGCTTGGTTACGATAGCGTCGAGCTCAAAACGTTGGACGTCGCTTCCTTGTTCGAGGGTGTAGGCAGCGGCGACGTGGATGTGTTCCAGACCGTACGGATACCGGACCACCAGGAATATCTAAGCCTGGCTCAGGACGAAGTCGAGCTTCTCGACCCATGGTTACGGGACACGACCCGGGTTGGCATAGCGGCTCCGAGCTACATGGGCATCTCGAGCATTCCTCAGCTCAACCAGACCGGTGCAACAGAGATCGTCGGCATTGAGCCGGAAGCGGAGCTCTCGGAGAGAATTTCAGATGAAGTCATCCGAACGTACCATCTCGAGCAAGAGTATGGGGAGTGGAGCGCACCCGCCATGCTCTACGAGGTCGGTAAGCGCATCAGTAATGGGGAAGAGTTTGCCTTTATCGCCTGGTCTCCACACTGGATGAACCAGAGGTATGACTTCGTTTATCTCGATGACCCGGAGAACGCTTTAGACGAGCTGAACGATCCATCCCGGATCACCACGGCCGTACGCAAGCATCTTTCAGAGGACGCTCCTATGGCCTATGCGTTGATAGCGGCGTTGACGCTCTCCGAAGAGCAAGTCGACGACCTCGAAGAAGCAATCAATACAACGGGCGACCCGCTCTTGGGCGCCAGAACCTGGACAGAGAACAACCGCGATGTCGTGAAGCCCTGGATCGAGGCTGCAGAGCAGGCGCGGTAGAAGCCTTAACACGCGATGAGAAACACCAACTTTACCGTATACTCAGACGAGGGTAATGACGAGCAAAGGCGGTGCCCCTGAGGCGACCAGATGTTCTGAGAAAGTGCCGGTGTTTGTATGGAGAAATCGACGCACATTGACTTTCGGCGCGGCACACATATGGGTTAGGTTCGACGCCCTCCCTGAGGGTGATGGGCTCAAAGTACGGTTGTTCAGACTATGAAAGACGTCACCAAAGATTTGCTTCTTTCTAGCTGATATTTTCGTGTCTCCCATGGGGTCCGTTCTCCTTGCCGTTAGCGGGGGGTGGATTCTCCTCTTATCCCTTTCCCCACAGCCGTCGGTCGGGAGGTAATGCGGCGCCTAACCGATGAGGAGCTCGAGCGCTACGAACAAGCCTTGAACCGAGCCCTAGAGGAAGGATTCGTTGAGGAGGATCGGCCCATCCTGGAGCGCGTAGTGCGGCTTTACGAGAAGGTGAGTCGTGAGTTCACTGAAGCGCAGGCTTGAGAGACCGGAGGCCGGAATTGGTGCGGAGCAGGAGGCCCCGTGGTGGGGTCTACCTCCCGGTAAGGAACCGGACTGGCCCGGGCCCTCGGAGGATTGGTCTGACGAGGAGTTAGAGGAAATCTCGCACCGCGATATAGAGGAGTACTGCGATGCCCTCAACGAAGGCCGCAATTACAGCCCGAGCTACGAGGAGATGTGGTTGAACCAGGAGGTGTTCCACGAGTCGAGGTAGCGCAAATACGGCATCGCTCGCCGCTGTAGTGGGATGCCGCCACCAAAAGGGTGGGATGTATAGATGAGTACCCCAAATAGAAAGGAGAAGGTAATTGTCTCCTCAGAACAAGTAGCCGCCCAGTTTGCCGGGGAATGGGCCGCGCTACCGGGAGCCGCTCAAGACGTTCCCTGGCTCTTGGCGATCGTGACTTGGTACTCGGAGCCATCGGACATCGTGACTACGAGGCCCCTCTCCCCGGTGGGTACTCCGGCCTCCTCAAAAGTCCGGACCTTAGCGATGTAGTACGAGGGCTCTACTTCAAGGTCGTCGCG
>DATDKT010000110.1:0-2547 GCA_036519775.1 Rubrobacteraceae bacterium | reverse complement strand
GTCGCCCTCAGCGAGTGGCTGCGCGCGTTGCCGAAGTCTGGCTTCTTTCCGCACGAATAACAAACTTTCGCCACGAAACTTCTCCTGTGCTAGGATACCGGTCGAATTTGGGGACCCCGGAAAACGCGACTAACAAACCGTTACCGGACGTCGGGCGGTGATTGTACCAGATTGTCGACGATCTCCTACGGTGGGGAGTGGTCTGCCGGAAGCCCCTTGAGAGGAGCAATGACGGATTCTTTGCGATGGCGATAGAGGTGGCCTACATGGTTGCTGCGGCCCACGCGGCCGTCAAGGCCAAGGTCGCCAGGATCAACGATCTCAACGTCTATCCCGTGCCGGACGGGGATACCGGCACGAACATGTTGCTCACGCTGGCGTCCGCGTTGAACGAGACGTCGGGCAAGGCCTACGGTAGCCCCGAGGAGGCGAGTAGGGCCTGTGCCAGGGCCGCGCTGATGGGTGCGAGGGGAAACTCCGGGGTCATGCTCTCGCAGATGATCCGGGGCGCATGCGAAGTACTGGCCGAAAGGAGATCCCTGGATGCCGAGGCCTTCGCGGCCGGGCTCGAAGGCGCAAAGGAGTGGGCCTACGCCTCTGTTCGCGAACCGGTCGAGGGCACGATGCTCACCGTAATCAAGGATGCGGCCCTGGCCGCCCGCGAGGCCGTCGAAGGAGGGGACGCTGACCTGCCTTCCGTGGTCCGGGCGGCGAGGCAGGCGGCCCACGATTCGGTGCGCCGCACCCCCGAGCTGCTCGCTGTCTTGCGCGAGGCCGGCGTCGTCGATGCTGGGGGGTTGGGTGTTGCCGTGGTCCTCGACGGCGTCTACGCTTGCATTAGTGGGCAGGAGATCGAGGTTCCACAAGCGGACGAGGACGACGCGCCCGACCTGGAGGCTATCCACGCCCAGGAAGAGGGCTGGGGATACTGCACGGAGTTCCTCGTCGACGGCTTCGAAGGCGACGTGGAGGAGTTCAAGGAGCACGTCTACGCCTCGGGCAGGAGCGTCCTCGTGGTCGCCCAAGACGACGTGGTCAAGGTCCACGTGCACACGCAGGACCCTGGCGGTGCCCTCTCCTACGCAGGCCGCTTCGGCCGCCTGGCCGGCGTGAAGGTCGATGACATGGAAGCCCAGATCCGCTCTCGCGAACCCGAAGAGAGGCATGCGGTCAGATTAGGCGTGGTGGCGGCGAGCCGCGGGGAGGGCAACCGCGCACTCTTCGAGCAGATGGGTGCAGTCGTGATCGAGGGCGGGCAGGGCGAGAACCCGAGCGCAGCCGACCTCGCCGGGGCGGTAGAAAGAACAGGAGCCTCAACCGTCGTGGTGCTTCCCAATAACAAGAACATCGTCCCCACAGCGGCGCAAGTGGGCGGGCTGGTAGAGGCGAAGACGTACGTCGTACCGACGACGAACATAGCCGCAGGACTCGCAGTGATGGTCGGATACGACGGTGAGGGTGAGCCCGACGAGGTGGTCGAGGAGATGCGTGAGATCTCGGACTCGCTGCGGGTTGGCGAGGTTACGCGTTCCGTGCGCGACGCCCGCGTCGGCGACCGCGAGGTACCCGAGGGGGCCTACTTAGGGGTCCTCCACGGTGACCTCATCGCCGTCGAGGACGGCGCCTACGAGGCAGCACTCGTGCTCGCGAGAAAGATCATTGCCGACGACGCCGACGTCTTGACGCTACTCAAGGGCGAAGAGCTGGCCGGGGCAGAGCTCGAAAGGATACTCGACGGTATCAGAGATCTCGACGACGATCTCGAGGTCGAGGCGAGGGACGGCGGACAGCCGCTGTATCCTCTACAGATGGTGGCCGAGTGACCACGGCGGTCGTAACCGACTCGACCACGAGCCTCGCCCCTGGTGTGCTGGAGCGGCCCGACGTCAGGGTGGTCCCGCTCACGTTCCACTTCGGTGAAGACGAGGCGTACACGGACAAGGTAGACATGACCAACGAGGAGTTCTACGAGCGGCTGCGCGACTCCGACGTCTTCCCGACAACGGCGCAACCCTCCCCCGGTGCCTTCGTCGAGGCCTACGAGGCGCTCTCCGACTACGACGACATCCTGGTGCTAACGCTCTCGAGCAAGTTCAGCGGCACCTACGACTCGGCCCTGCAGGCGGCGGGGATGGTGGACAGGCCCGTCCACGTACTCGATGCCAAGAGCGCCGAAATGGGGTCTGGTTTGATCCTGCTCGAGGCCCTGCGCTGTATCGACGAGGGTCGGGACTTCGACGAGGTCCGGCACGCCGCTGAGCGGGCTATCGGAGGGGCGAGGGTGCTCTTCGCAGTGGGCACGCTGGAGTATCTGGCCAAGAGCGGGCGCATGGGAAGGGCGCAGCGTCTCCTCGGCACAGCCCTCGATGTCAGACCTGTGCTCGAGATAGCAGGCGGGGAGATCATTCCTTTCAAACGTACCCGCGGTCGCAGGCGGCAGATGGCGACCATCGTCGAGGAGGTCAGGCCGGCCGCGGAGGCCGGACGTCAGCTCTACTTCGGGCACATCGCCGCCCCAGAGCTCCTCTCCGAGCTGGCCGAACAGCT
>DATDKT010000109.1:0-3350 GCA_036519775.1 Rubrobacteraceae bacterium | reverse complement strand
GATCTCCCGATCCTTCGGATGGCACGCTGCCCCCCGCCGGGTCCTCCGGGCTCTCGGGATCGGGGCGATCGAGCCCCTCGAGATTTCCGAGACGGCGGACGGCACCACGCACCTCGGGGTGTTCGGGTTCGTCGGGGTGCTCGTCCAGCTCGGCGTAGAGGTCCAAGACCGCCTCGGCCACCCTCCCGACGAACCACGAGCCCTCGTCGGGCAACTCCAGACGTTGGAGGAGCAGGGTCGCCTCCAGGGCCTCGGGCGAACGCCATCCGTGGTCCTCGCCCATCCTGTCCACCAACTCCTCGGCCAACTCCAAATGATCGAGGGGCTCGCCGCACGCCCTCCTCCAGTGCCGCATGGCCTCCCGCTCTGCGGGCGTGGCCTCCCGGAAGGCCTCCGGGTGGCGTACCTCCCCGTCGGGCAGCACGCCGCCCCGTTCGGTGAGGGCCAGGGCTTGGCGAATCTCTTCCGTGGACAACAACGCGAGGGCGTTGATGGGTTCCGGCTGCAAACGTCGCTGCTGCAGGCGCCCCCGCAAGCGGCTGTTGGGACGGCTCATACGGGTCGCCGCCGCGACCTCCCCATAAGCCCCCGTGGCGCCCGCCTCGGGCCCTTCCCGATCGTGCACCGTTTGTCCCTCTTCAACCACCGAATAACCTCCTGTACCACAGTGCCTTCACGCTCTTCGAGGCCTTCTGAGGCTCCCGATCGGCGGGTGGGGAATTGCCGCGACCCCTTCCCCGTTCCGGGAAGGCCCTCCCGAGGCATCCTCGTGCGTATGGGAGGACGCTGTCTCTCCGGCCCGGGCTTCCAGTTCTTCCAGCCGGTCTGTGAGGTTGGCGTTGGCCGTGGCGAGCCCCGCCACGATCTGCTGATAACGCTCCGCCTCGAGGCTCCTCCGGTCCGACTCCCGCTTCAGGAACCGGACGCGGTCACGCGGTCCCTCGACCAGGGGTTCATGGTCTACCTGTGACTCAGGTTGAGACATGTCCTCGTACACGTCCAGGTACACATACACCCTAGCGTCCTCGCCCATCTCCTTGTCCACAGACCCGCGTTGTGTACGCTTTCTGATAGCGGCCTCGGTCACGCCGAGGCGTGACGCCTCCTCCCTGATCGTGACCCTCAGTGTCCCGTTGTCCTGACCCGCGTAATCGGACGTGTCCTCCCCCGAATCCATCCTCTGGTCACGCTCATGGTAGACGGTCAGGCGGGGGAGCGTGGTCGACCACTAGATGGGGTGGCGGCGTGGGCTCGGTAGCCCATATGGAAGGCGGTAGGCGGGGGCGAGGATCGTTTCTGAGGTCCTATGTCGTGAGGGTGTCTCTCCCTCCTCGGCCCCGTGCGGGTCGTCATTGGGCAACCTCGCCCGTCTGGCCGCCTCCTAAGGGGCCTCCTTCTCGGCTCCGGTCATTGAGGGGGGAGATACCCCGCCTCTGCGACCTCGCTCGAAGTGCTTTGCCTCTACAGGGTTCTAAGAGGATGGGACGAGGAGTTGAGCATAGCCCCGGTCCGGGACCTACGAGCGTCGCTCGCGTTCTTCCGTGGCACGAAGGGCCGCCTTGTGCCACCTGCGAAACCAGGAGTTAGAAGGCCACTCGCCCGAGCGGGAGTCCGTGCTCAGCAGTTCTGAGCCCCGCGGGCCTCTCATGCGCTCCAGGAACCAGCCTAACCCGCCGTCCAAGTCCTCCAAGCTTCATCGACGAGCTGCTGTTCGGGCGGAACTGGTGGCGCGAGGAGGTCCAATTGCTGAACGCGACGCTCGATAACCACCCGGGCCTGAAGTATGCGAAGCAACTCTTGGACGGCGCTGCGCGAAGGTACGCCCGTCCCGACGCGAGGTTCCGCTGGCCCTCCACGGAACCCCAGGACAGCAAGGATACCGGGCCCAGAGCATCCGGGGTGAAGTACAGGGAGCGCTCCCCACTCTACGTCCTCGGGTACCGCATTACCGACATGAGCAGGGAGGAGCGGTGGGACGTGCTCACGAACGACGCCTTATCGGAGCTCGGCCTTAGAGAAGTGGCGGAGATCATCGCTCGTCTCTGCCGCGAGCGCAAGCGCCAAGATCACGGGCGCCAACGCTACGCCTACGCCATAGCAGAGTGGGAGCACGACCTCGCCCGCCTCAAGCGCGAGTACTACGACCGCTCATCCGAATCCTTTCGTTGGCCTTCCACACAAGCGTAGCGACGGATTTCTGTATAGATGTTTAGTGTGCGACTGACGAATGTGATAATCCGCCGATTGCAACAAGAGACCTCAGGAGTAGCGTGCGAGGCAGACGGCAGCACGTACAAAGCAAGCCGCGATGTGCGCGGCCCGTAGCGGGACTTGGGCTGTCGGCTAAACCAGGCTGACGACAGAGGCCGGACTGTCGCACGCTTCTCTTTCCACGGCACAGTTGAAGGTGGATGCGGGATTACGTTCCGAGGGGGATGGGCGAGAACGGCTGTCGGCTCCGTATCGAGCCGACCCGCGAACGGGAGCAAATAGGGCTTCTGCACGGCCGGTCCGAGCAGAGGGTCTGCGAGCTCACCTGCCCGCTGGCGCTGTTCGGTGGCCCGGCCTCGGGGCACCCGGAGGCTTACCGCCGGGTCCTGCGCACCTTGGGCGACGGGGTAGAGACGCTACGGCCTACCCTCGACGGCGGCCGGAAAGAGGTTCCTTACCGGAGCCCCCTGTCAGCCACAGCTGACGAAAAAATCGCCGCGGTATGTCACATCCGACTCGCGCCCGGTGTCTTTATGTTCAGAACCACCTATCAAGGAGGAGACATGACCGGCACCACCCGGATCCCCGAGGCCGAGATTACCGGCATCAAGGGGGCGCTTGTGAAGCGGATGGCCACGAAGATGATGGGGCGGGTGCCGACGCCGCTCGGGGTGTACTGGCACAACCCCAAGGTGCTGAAGACCAGCTTCGCGATCGGCAACAAGGTCCAGAAGTGGGACGCGTGCGACGAGAACCTGAAGTCGCTCGCCCACATGGCCGTCGCGTCGCTGGTCGGTTGCACCTGGTGTCTGGACTTCAACTATTTCCAGGCGCACAACGAGAACCTCGACCTAAAGAAGGCGCGCGAGGTGCCCCGCTGGCGCGAGTCGGACGTGTTTACGTCGCTGGAGCGCGACGTGATGGCTTACGCCGAAGCTATGAGCCAGACGCCGCCGACGGTCACCGATGAGCTGTCGGCCCGGCTGCTGGGGCGGCTCGGCGCGGCGGCGTTGGTCGAGCTGACGGCGGTCGTCTCGTTTGCCAACTTCACCACGAGGGGCAACGTGGCGCTCGGCATCGAGTCGGACGGCTTCGCGGAGGCTTGCGACCTGAAGCCGCTGGCCGTGCCAACCGCACGG
>DATDKT010000108.1:0-4402 GCA_036519775.1 Rubrobacteraceae bacterium | reverse complement strand
CTGCGTTCCTCCGCGAGCTGAGCCCGGCCCCGGGACGTGATCCGGTAGTACTTGCGACGACGACCGCTCTCCCCAACTTCCCACCGCGCCTCGACGTGGCCGAGCCGCTCGAGCCGATGCAGAACGGGGTAGAGCATCCCGTCCGTCCACTCCATGCGCCCTCCGGACAACTCCCGAACTCGCTGGAGGATCGCGTAGCCGTAGCTGTCCTCTTCAGCCAGGATAGCCAGGACGATCGGGGTCGAGGAGGCGGCTATCAGGTCCTTGTTGATCTCCATGATTTCACGCGTCGCGCGGCGCTAATGAACTCACCCGAGTGTACATAGCAGCATTATACGTGGCAGCATTATACATGGCAGTGCTAGGTATGTAAAGAACCGCGGGTTCGAGGAGTATGGTCGCGGGAAATTCCCCCGCCTTGAGGACGAAGGCAGCGAGGAATCGTCCCTCCAAGTAGTCGGCCTTGCTGAGGCGCGCGGGCTCTCCCGGTAGGTGAGCTGGCCGAAGGCCATCGCCAGGAACTGCTCCCAGCAGGTGAACGTGCGCACCCGGTGGTTGGCGTTGTAGCGCTTCACCAAGCGGCGGAACGTGCGGCGCGGCAGGTGGTCGGTCAGCTGCAAGAAAACGGTCTGTCCCTTGTACATGTGGTGCTCCCTTCTGTGAGGTTGCACCACAACGGGCAGAGCGGGGGCTCCGCTCAAGTAGCGGACAAGGGGTAAATCTCACAATCCGAAGCACAAAGACCATTTACAGAACCATCAACTCACGTTAACCGGACAGTACTGGTACGCCAACTCTCGTGCGGCAACTTTCAACCTCGGATTGCTGCTAGAGGAACTCCGAGACATTCTCCGGTGTCACTAGCTGCACCTCTACGGGGATGTTCTCCTCCACGGACTCGCCGTTGATCACGCTTATCGCGTTCTCGACTCCTAAAGAGCCGATCTCGGCCGGCTGCTGGGCGACGGTGGCGTTCATCGTGCCATCCTGGATGGCGCTCAGGGCGTCCTCTGTAGCGTCGAAGCCTACGACCTTAACATCATCTCCGGCGCTGCCTCCTAAAGCCTGCACGGCGCCCAGGGCCATCTCGTCGTTCTGGGCGAAGATGCCCGCTATGTCCGGGTTGGCCTGCAGGATATTCTCTGCCACGTTGAGACCTTCGGCGCGGTCGAAGTTGGCACTCTGGCTGGCGACGACCTCGACGGCGCTCTGGGCGTCTATCGCGTCCTGGAACCCCTGTCCTCTGTCGCGTGCGGGGTCGGCGCCGGGGGTACCTTCGAGCTGGGCGACCCTGCCGCTGCCGACTAGCCGGATCAACTCTTCACCGGCCAGGTTGCCGCCCTGCACGTTGTCCGAGGCGATGGTGGTGGCGAGCTCTCCGCCCGACGCCCCGCGGTCCAAAGCGATGACCGGGATGTTGGCCTGGTTCGCCGCCTCAATCGCCGGGACGACGGCGTCCGAGTCAACCGGGTTCACCAGGATCACGTTCACCTGCTGGGTCACGAAGTTCTGGATGTCGTCCTGCTGCTGGGCGGTGTCGTTCTGCGCGTCGGAGACGATGAGCTCCGCCCCGGCCTCGTCCGCGGCACTCTGGGCGCCGTCCCGCAGAGTCACGAAGAACGGGTTGTTCAGCGTGGAGACCGAGAGCCCGATCCTCGCTCCACCTCCTCCTTCACCGCCCCCGCGCTGGCAGCCGGCTGCCAGGGCCGTCGCCAGGACCGCCAGTAAAAGCACCGCCAGCAGCATCGTCGCCCTGGTTCTCATCCCACTCTCCCTTCGTAGATTGTCCCTATACCTTTCGTCTCCTCAGGGTGTCCGTCATCACCGCCAGGGCGATCACGACGCCTATGACCACCTGCTGCCAGTCTGACGAGACGTTCAGCAGGTTGAGCCCGTTTCTCAGCACACCCAGGATGAGCGCCCCGATCAGGGTCCCCGAGGCGGTACCCACCCCGCCCGAGAGGCTGGCGCCCCCGATGACGACTGCCGCGATGGCGTCGAGTTCGAAGGTGAAGCCGGCCTGGGGCTGGGCCGAGGCCAGCCGCGCCGTGAGCAGGATGCCAGCTATACCGGCGAAGAGCCCCGAGAGGGTGTAGACGACGAGCTTCTGGCGGGAGACGTTTATCCCGGAGAGCCTCGATGCCTCCTCGTTGCCGCCGATGGCGTACATGCACCGGCCCGCGTAGGTGCTGCGGAGTATGACGACCGCGGCGGCCCACATGACGAGCATCAGGATAATGGGCAGTGGCACGAAACCCAAAAAGGTTCCGCTGCCCAGAGTCCGGACCGCCCCCGGTATCGGGTTCAGCGGGGCGTTGCCCGAGATCACGAGCGACAGCCCCCGTGCCGCGCTGAGCATCGCCAGAGTCGCTATAAAAGACGGCAGCCTCCCCAAAGTTATGAGCAGCCCGTTAGTGAGTCCCGCCAAAGCCCCCGCCCCAATCCCTAAAGCCAGGGCGACGGGCAGCGGCAGTCCTGCCACCACGGTCGCCCACCCGAAGACTATGCCGGAGAGCCCCAGTACGCTCCCCACGGAGAGGTCTATACCGCCCGAGACGATAACGAACGTCTGGCCCAACGCGAGAATAGCGATCACCGCTATCTGGATACCTACGTTGGAGAGGTTGTTGAAGGTGAGGAAGAAAGGCGAGAGGATGGTCATTACAATGCAGAGGATGAGTAAGCCCCCCAGTGGCCCGCCGCGGGACAGCAGTTCTCGGGACCTTATCCTCCCCACTACGCTACTCAACGGTGGTCTCGCTTCCCTGCGTCGCTAGCTCCATGACGTTCTCCCCGTTCGCCTCCTCCACCGAAAGCTCGCCCGTAATGCGGCCCCCGCTCATCACCAGTATCCGGTCGCTCATTCCCAAGACCTCCGGGAGGTCGCTCGAGATCATCAATATCCCGGCCCCGTTCTCCGTTAGCTCGTTCATCAGCTCGTAGATCTCGACCTTCGCCCCCACGTCTATCCCGCGGGTGGGCTCATCCATGATCAGGACCTTCGAGTCGGCTAGGAGCCACTTCCCGATCACCGCCTTCTGCTGGTTGCCGCCCGAAAGGTACCGGATCTCTTGCTCCGGGCCCGGCGTCCGGATGTTCAGGTCTTCGATCATCTTCCGCGCTTGCTTCCGCTGCTCTCTACGGCTCACGAGGCCCACATGAGTGTTCCGCTCGAGCGAGGCGAGCCCCAGGTTCTCGGCCACCGAGAGCGGCGGCACTATGCCCTGTCCCTGACGGTCCTCCGTGACGAACCCCATGCCCCGGCGCTTCGCCTCGCGGGGATCGCCGCGCTCCATTCGCCGTCTCTCCACCCAGACCTCCCCAGCGTGCCCCGGGTCCGCGCCGAAGATCGCACGCGCCAGCTCAGTCCTGCCCGCGCCCACGATACCGGCCACTCCGACTACCTCGCCGGCCCGCAAGGAGAAGGAGACGTCTTCCAGGACTCCCTCTCGCGAGAGGTTCTTTACCTCTAGCAGGACCTCCCCGACCTCGGGCCGCCGGCGCGGGAACTGAGCTTCGACGGATCGTCCGACCATCATTCGCACCAACTCTGAGTGTTTCGTACTTGCCGGCACCCGGTCTACCACCTTGCCGTCCCGCAGAACGGTCACCCGGTCCCCAATTTCGGACACCTCTTCGAGGTGGTGGGAGATGAAGATCATGGCGACCTCTTCTTCTTTGAGGCCACGGACGATCTCGAACAGGCGCTCGACCTCTTGTCCCGACAGGGAGGCAGTCGGCTCGTCCATGATCAAGATTCGCGCGTTCAGGCTCAGCGCCTTCGCTATCTCGACCATCTGCCGCTGGGCGACGCCGAGGTTGGAGACTAAAGCGTCGGGGTCCACCAACACCTTCATTCTGTCAAGAAGCTTGCGCGCCTCTTCCCTCATCTTCCAGCGGTCCACGAACCCGAAGCGCCGGGGCTGGCGGCCGAGGAAGATGTTCTCGGCCACCGTGAACTGAGGGACCAGGTTGAACTCCTGATAGATGGTAGAGATTCCCAGCTTCTGGGCGTCCGTGGCGGAGGAGATGCTCGCCGCCTCTCCGGTTAGCAGGATCTCACCCTCGTCCGGCCGGTAGGCGCCTGCGAGCATCTTCACGAGGGTGCTCTTGCCGGCGCCATTCTCCCCCAGCAGCACGTGGACCTCGCCCCTCTCGAGCTCGAAGTCCACCCCGTCGAGTGCCACGACGCCGGGGAAGCGCTTCGTGATGCTCCGCATCTCCAACAGAGCACTCACGCCGTTCTTCCCACCCCGTTTCCCTCGATCCATCCCTTAGCAATCCCTTTCCGAATCGATTGTAGAGGTTCGCGGAAACGTACACAAGAAGGCGAGGGTGCTCTTCCACGAGCGGTGGCGAAAAGAGGGTAGCAGGTCGGTGAAAAGCCGGCCGCTTTTGAAAT
>DATDKT010000107.1:0-6064 GCA_036519775.1 Rubrobacteraceae bacterium | reverse complement strand
CGCAGGAGCGCGAACTGTCAAGCCTTGTAACATCCGATCACAGACTCCGCCATTAGTCAAGCAAAAAACCGATAGATAAGCCAATTTGAGCCTTTCTGGTGTGGAGACGCTTGTAACGTGTACCGGCTTTGGATCTTGGATGGGGCCAGGCGCCGGAAGTTGCTCGATACAGGTCGGCTTCGACCTGTTGGGCTAGGGAGTATGCAGAGCGGGCCAACTCGTTGGTCGAGACGCGAGTTTAGAGGATGGTCCGACTTGGGCCGTGACCGTTCGTAGAAGGTACGGTTACTCCTTAGGCAGCAGTTCGAGGGGATCCACGTCTAAGGCTTTAGCCAGCTTGCGGATCGTCCTGAAGTGGGGTTCGACGCGATCTTTTTCGATGCGGTTGAGCGTGGCGGTCCCGACCCCGGCCCGGTCCGCGAGCTCCTCCTGGGTCAGCAGCGCTCGCTCCAGAACCCTCATGGTCGCCGCGGGGCAGAACCTGAAGCGGCTGGTGGCCTTAGAGGGCCGGCCTCCGACGGGAAAGGCCCAAGCGGCGGCGTTGCGTACCCCGATGGGCGCGTCCTCCGCCAGCCTATTGACCTACCCGAGACCATGCCGGCACCGAAATGCGCCCGTTTCCAGGGCTTTTTGCAACGGTCAGGGGCGTTTTATGGTAGGGTGGGGGCATGATCGCGGCGGTGGAGGACAAGAGGGCGGAGGTCGCGGCGCTCTGCGAGAGGTACGGCGTGCAGCGGCTGGACCTGTTCGGCTCTGCGGCGGGTGATGGGTTCGACCCCGGGGCGAGCGACCTGGACTTCGTCGTCTCTTTCGAGCGGCGCGACCCCCCAGACCTGTTCGGGCGGTACTTCGGGCTGGAGGAGGCCCTCGAAGCGCTCTTCGGGCGCGAGGTCGACCTGATCATGGAAGGGGCGCTCTCAAGGAGCCGCCGCTTCGCGGCCAACGTGGAGGCCGGCCGGGTGCCCCTGTATGGGGCCTGAGGAGCGGGTGCTGAAGGCCCTCGAAGACGTCCAGGACTGCGCCTCGTTCGTGATCGGAGCCGCGGAGGGAAGGGGCCCCAACGACTACCGGGACGACCGGCTCTTTCGTCAGGCGGTGGAGCGCAACCTGGAGATCATAGGCGAAGCGATCGGGCGCGTCGCCAGACTCGACCCGACGACGGCGTCCCGCATCAGCGAGCACCGCCAGATCGTCGCTTTCCGCAACCGCCTGATCCACGGCTACGACCTCCTAGACGACGAGCTGGTCTGGTCGACGGTGGAGACCGAGGTGCCCGTACTCCTCCTCGAGGTGGAGGGTTTGCTCCGGGAGAAGGGGGCTTGAGTCCGAAGCCGATCCGGGTGGCGATCTACCTCAGGGTCTCCAAGGACGACGGCTCCCAGGAGACGGACAACCAGCTCCTCCAACTTCGGGAGTTCTGCGGGCGCTGGGACGGCCACGAGCTCGTCGCCGAGTACCTGGACCGGGAGTCGGGCACGAGGGGCCGCCGCGAGCGCAAGGACTTCGACCGGATGTTCGCCGAGGCGGCCCGCAGAAGGTTCGACGTGCTGCTCTTCTGGGCGCTTGACCGCTTCAGCCGGGAGGGGATAAGGAAGACCATCGCCTACCTCGAGCGCCTCGACGCGTGCGGGGTGGCCTTCAAAAGCTACACCGAGCCCTTCCTCGACACGGACAACGAGCCGATCGCCCACATCGTCCTGGGTGTGACCAGCTACTACGCCCAGCAGGAGGCCCTGAGGATCTCCGACGAGACAAAGGCCGGCCTGGAGAGGGCGAGGAGGAACGGGAAGGTGCTCGGCAGGCCGGACGGCTTCGAGCGGTGGGCCCCTGAAGCGCCTCTTCGCGGACGGGGGCGACGCGAAGCCCATGAGGCTCGTGGGGACGAAGACGTTCGGCTCGGGCGTCTTCGGCCTCACCTACCGGCCGGCAGCAGCGACCAATAGATTCCGAAGGAGGGACATGAAGCTCCTGCTCACGTCGGTGGGCGCCACGAACGGGAGCATCCGCAGGGCGCTCGTCGAGTTGCTGGGCAAGCCGATCGGGGATTGTCGGGCGGTTCAGATAAACACCGCCCTCTACGCCTCTCCCAGCGGCCCCGAGGACGCCTACGAGATGGCCAGGCACTACGGCCAGATGGGATGGAAGGAGCTCGGCACGCTGGAGCTCACGGCCCTGCCGAGCATCGAGGAGGGGCATTGGCTGCCGTTCGTGGAGTCCTCGGACGCCATACTGGTGAGCGGCGGCAACACCGGGTACCTGAGCTACTGGTTCGAGGCGTCGGGGTTCGCAGGGAAGTTGCCGGGGCTGCTCGAGGACACGGTCTACTTCGGGATCAGCGCCGGCAGCACCATGCTTACGCCCGGCCAGAACTTCGATCCGGAGCGCCTTCGGCGGGAGGGGGTCTACTACGACGACGAATACGAGGAGGCCGCCCCGAAGGGCGCGGGAAGCGCGTGGGGGATGGGTTTGGTGGGGTTCTCGATCCGCCCGCACCTGGGCGCTGACTATTTCCCTGTTGAGGTGGACACCGCGATGATGGAGCGCGCGGCGGCCAAGCTCGACCACCCGCTCTACGCCATCGACGACGAGACGGCCATCAAGGTGGTGGACCAAGAGGTCGAGGTCGTCTCCGAGGGTGAGTGGAGGTTGTTCAATGGTTGGCGGCACCGGCAACGCCTTGTGGAGGGCGTTTGGACCGCGCAGGAGGACCGGGAGTGAGCATGAAAGACGGCAAAGACGTACGCGTAATCGCCGTGCCCTACGACTCCGGGCACGCCGGCATCCGGATGGGGACGGGACCGAAGCACCTCCTGGACAACGGATTCGGCGAAGCGTTACGCTCGGAGGGGCTGGAACTCGGCGTCGCGACCGTGCGCCACGAGGGTGAACCGCCGGCCGAGGTGGCGACCGCCTTCGAGCTGCACGGCCTGGTCTCGGATCGGGTGCGGGAGGCCGTTGCCGGAGGCGGGTTCCCGCTGGTGCTCTCCGGCAACTGCAACACCGCCGCCATCGGCGCGATCTCGGGCGTCGGCCCCGAGGGCCTCGGGATCGTCTGGTTCGACGCCCACGGGGAGTTCAACACCCCCGAAACGACCACGAGCGGCTTCATAGACGGTATGGGACTCGCCATCGCCGTGGGACACTGCTGGAGGCGAATGGCAGGGGAGGTGCCGGGGTTCTCCCCCGTGCCCGAAGAGAACGTGGTCATGGCGTGGGTCAGGGAGGTGGACCCCACGGAGCGGGAGCGGCTGGATGCTTCGTCGGTCGCCGTGGTCGACGCTGGCCTCATCGAGCGGGAAGGGACGCGCGAGCTCGCCGGGGCCCTGGACCACCTGAAGGCCAGGGTAGGCAGGGTCTATGTGCATCTGGACCTGGACGTCCTCGACGCCGGGAAGGTAGGAAAGGCAAACGAGTTCGCCTCAGAAGGCGGTCCGGACGCGGAAGAACTCCAAGCCGCACTCGGCATGGTCGGCGAGCGCTTCGAGGTGGTCGCCTTGGGCATCGCCTCCTACGATCCGTCCTTCGACACGGAAGGGAAGGTGCTGCGGGCGGTCACCACGAGCGTGGGGGCGTTGACCCGTCTGACGGATTCCTCGGATTAGACTAACGCCGCGGCTTGCCGTCAGACGCACGGCCTGCTGGCCCAAGGTCGCCGGGGAGACCGGCCTCCGCGGGGCGCAATAGGCGAAGTTCGTCCGATCATCCTCCTACGAATTTCGGCCCCTTCCGTGTACCTTGTAGGCAGCCCGTCGCATGCGAGGTGAGTGTCCGGTCCTTGATAAGATGCGTACGTAGCAAGGCCACGAGTATGTCCCTCTAGGAGGTCGAGCGCTCAGGGTGCTGCGAAGGACGCCGGGCGTGCAACCCGCGCACCGTCGCGGCGAGCGCCACGGCCGTCGAAACGCTCATCACCGCGACGACCGTCAGCCACGTGGCGTAGGTAGGCGTGGAGAGGATGCCATCGTCACCGGCGAACAGCGTCGGTGCCTGTGCCCGCAGCGCGAGGCCCCAGACGGCGGTGCCCACGAGCACCACAACCATCGCAAACGCCGCGACCGCCGCCGGATAGAGGGCGAACCGCAAGGGACGACCTCCGATCTCCGAACGCCTCACGGCGGCCGAGACCGCCCAGGCGCTCGCGAGCGCCGCGAGCAGGAAAGCCACGACCAGAGAGAGGAAGAGCGCCACGTTTACGGGATCGTGTACGGCGGGACTGCCCAGGGCCGGGTAGACGACCCCCACGAGCACGAGGGTGTACCCGACGAAGGCGACCAGAGAGAGCGGCGGCACACAGAACAGGAGCGGCACGTCCCTGCGCCCCTCCGTGAGAGCCTTCCGCAGAGCGGCGAATGCTATGGGCGCGCCGCCGACCACCACCGCAGCCAGGGCCAACACCGCCCCGACCACCACCGCGTAGAAAGCCACACCCACCGCCACGTTGTCGCGCGCAGCACGAACGAAATCCTCGTACTCGGTCATCTTTTGGAATCCTACGCCGGCCACGACCAGGAAGGTCCACGCCCACAGCCCGAGGAGCACCGAGCCCCGCATCCTCTCTACCACTGCCATTCTCCCTTCCGGAACCACCTGCGGCCTCAACCGAGCATCCAGGGCGCCGAGCGTAACATCGAGAATATCCTTGACCGACGCCGGGCTTTGCTCGAGCATCGCCACGAACTCCTCCTCGTAGCGCTCGCGCCACACCCCCGGGTAGAGGCGAACCAGCCGCCTCGCCGTCTCGCCCTTCATGCGGGCGCCAACCTCCCCAACCCCTCGCGGGCGAGGCCCTCGAGCTCCTTGAGCCGTCCCTCCAGCGCCGAAGCGCCCGCGGCCGTGAGGCGGTAGGGCCTGCGTCGCTTCTCTTCGGAAACCAGGGGCTCCACCAACCCCCTCTTCTCCAGCCGCGCGAGGGCGCCGTAGAGGGTGCCGGGCCCCAGCCGGGCGCCACACGTTCTCTCTATATCCTCCATCATCGCGTAGCCGTGCTTCTCGCCGTCTGCCAGGCTGATCAGGATAAAGAGCGCCGGATCAGAGAACCTGCCCAGCTTTGACACTTCGCCGCTCACCATCACCTCCGGGCCGTACGTACGTCCCACGTATTATTACGTGGGACGTAACAATACACCTACGGGGATAGTACGTCAAGGCGCCACGGCGCAGATCGACATCCTGGGGTTGAAAGGCAAGCTTAGAGGTTTACTTGTTGTCGGTCGAGAGACGCGGTGATCACGAATATCCTGGCGCTGCCTCCCCGTGCGCCGTCCCCGCGAGCACACCGTTCTTGGGCAAGGGAACAAGACCTCCTGCGGCGAGTGAGTGGGCATCGCGGCGTGCTTCTATCCGGTTCTGATTGACGCCCGCCCTTCGCGGCGGCTACCGTCGTTTCGGTGCTGCCCTTCTGTGCCGCGGGTGGAGCCAGGCACCGGGAGTTGCTCGATACAGGTTGGCTTCGATCTGTCGGGCTAGGAATTATCCAGTGCAGGCCTGCTCGTCAGTTGTGACGCGGGCGTAGAGGACAGCGCGGCGCGGGCCGCGGCCGTTCGTGGAACGCATGGCTACTCCTGCGGGGTAAGGGACGTGGGATCTACGGAGAGGGCTTCGGCTATCCTGCGGATGGTGCGCGGGTGGACATCGACAGACCCCCCACCCTCTATCCGCCAGACCGTGTTGTGATTGATCCCGGCCTTTGCCGCGAGTTCCCGCTGGGACAAGAAGTTCTGTTCCCTCGTGGCCCTGACTTTTTCTCCGTCTATCTTCACGACGGTCAGCATCCTACGCCTCCGAGCGTTTTTCGCCAATTTATAGGTGATTTAAGACAAAATATAGACAAAAACAAACCTATAATATACAATCATAGGCGGCGGATAAAGTAACGGCCCCGCGGGTGCGCCAACACCCCGGAGCCTGGCCCACAGGGAAGGAGCCCTATGGACACCGCAGAGTCTAGCGCGCCACACGGCCACCTACCCACCGAGGATCACGACGACACCGTAGAGGCGCACTACTCCTGCCTTGAGCGTCCATGCGCCTGCCTCGAAGGCTGGGTATTCGTCGGCTACGTAGA
>DATDKT010000106.1:0-8659 GCA_036519775.1 Rubrobacteraceae bacterium | reverse complement strand
TACGACGGCGGCGAAGGGGCAGAGTTCAGAAGGTCCCCATCGGAAGGAGCCACTTACGGATGTAGACGGGGGGAGGCTCGGACCACCGGCTACCGGCGCCTAGGAAGCTAGACGTTCGAAGCGGAAAAGGCCGGAGCCCCTTGATAGGACCCCGCCCCCCTATCGAGGCACAAGCCGCTTAGTTAGATCTTGTGAAACTGGTTGACAGCTTCGCCGTTTGAGGTCAGTCTCTAGAGGTTGGCTTATTAGGGACAAGCCGAGAAATCCGTCACCTAAACGTGGGCGCCTGCGGGGCGGGGGGAGCCAGTGGCGCAACCCGCTACCCCGAAGAAAAGGAGTTAGCCTCTATGGGGCGCATCGCTGGCGCGAGCAAACGGGAGGCGGTTTCCACGCTGGTCACCACCATCAAGACAACGCTCCCATGCAGAATACGCAGCGGAGGTTCGAGGAGGTGCTCGAGGCGCTCGAGCAAGAGCGTCAGCACGTCGATAAAGACCTAAGATGCTTACGGTCGTCGCCGGTTATCTAAGGGCGATGCTACCCGCCCGGCGCCGTCGTGAGCGACGACGGCGCCGCACTATAGGAGGTTGCCTGCGTACTATTTGGGGAACGATGCTTCCGTGAGCCATGTTGTGCTTCTGGGCGATTCTATCTTCGATAACGCCGCTTACGTGGCGGGGAACTCCGATGTCGTCCGCCAGGTACGGCAACGGTTGCCCTACGGCTCGAAAGCGACGCTGGTAGCCGTCGACGGGAGCACGACGAGGGACATGCGCGAGCAGCTTGGACGCCTGCCGGCGGACGCGACACACCTGCTCGTAAGCGTCGGCGGTAATGATGCGCTCAACAACAGCGACTTCCTCGCCACACCCGCCCGCTCCACCACCGAAGCGCTCTTGGGTCTCGCCGACATCGGCGATGAGTTCGAGCGCGGCTATCTCGCCATGTTGGCGGAGACGCTCGCGCACGGACTACCTACGGCGATCTGCACGGTCTACTACCCACGCCTCCCCGAGGCGGCCCTGCAGAGAGTGGCGGTCGCGGGGCTTACGGTGTTCAACGACTGCATTATCCGCGCAGCGTTTGTCCACGGCCTACCCCTGCTCGATCTGCGATTGATCTGCACCGAGGAAGGAGATTACGCCAACCCGATTGAACCCTCCGCGCAGGGCGGCGGGAAGGTCGCGCGGGCGATAGTGGAGTTGGCCGAACACGGTTTCACCGGAGGCAGAACCGAGGTGTTTACCTAAGCTGGTCTTCGAGTTCACTCATCTTGCGTTGCGGCGCGCGGAGGGTGATGACGGTGACCTCAGGCCGACAGTTAAGGCGGAAGCGGCAATAGATGACACCGAGGCCACGGTTCGTGTACTGGTACATCCTTCCCACCTCGTAGAGTCCGCTCGGGTACTCGTATATGAGCGGAGGTACAAACGAGAACCCAAGGCGCGAGAGTAGCGGCACCATGTACGGGGCGTTCAAAAGGGGGAGCTTGACCTGTCCCCCGTGGGAGTGACCGGAGAGCTGCAAGTCGAAGCGCTCCGTAGCGGCACTCTCGTCGGCGAAGTCAGGCTCGTGGGCGAGCAGCACGGCGCAGCCGGGTTTTCTATCCCGGAGGGTTGCGAGTACCTTAGCCAGGTCGTCCAACTCCTCCATGACGCTGTCAACCCCGCAGAGGTGCAGCACCGAGCCGTCGCGATACAAGGTATGGACACGGTTACTCACGTCGATCACGCCTGCCGAGGAGAGGGCGCGACGCACGGCAGCGGCGTCGTTCATGTGGTCGTGGTTTCCGAGGACCGCCACCGCTCCCTCGGGGGTGCGGAGACGTTTGAGTGGACCGGAGATGCCGGAGACGTAGTCGGCGGAGACGGCGACGTAGTCGCCGGTAATTGCGACGAGGTCCGGCTCCTGCTGGTTGACAAGGTCAACTATGCGATCCAGGCGCTTCGCAGTCATCCAGCCGTCCATGTGGATGTCGCTTATGTGCACCACCCGATACCCATCGAAAGGGAGCGCGAGCCGGGGCAGTGCGAGCGTCACCCGCTCGACCGCGAGCCAGTAGGGCTCGACGTACCGCGCGTAGGCCAGGGCGCCTGCGCCCGCGAGCACGCTACCGAGCGCCGCTTTCAGGTACGATCTCAAAGGCGAGTGTCGCGCTCGGCTTAGCGCCCCAAAAGCTCTTCTGCCAACGGTCCGACCACCCATGTCGCCATCCTATACAGCAGCTTGCGGAGTTAGGGCCCGGACTGTACTTTACTGGCCTTAATCCTTAAGGTGTGCTTACTAAAATCGTCAATTGTAGAACACCAGAGCGTTTCAGGTAAGCGGGCACTCGAAAGGTTTTAGGAGGCAAGCACCTCGCCACGATGGTTTTGGCTAGTGCTGACTGTCCTGCAGTATAGCTCAAAGCTGCGCTATCGGGCACGTGAGGCATCAGAGGCAGCCTACTATGTTCAGCCCGGCAGACCTTCAACCCCGCTCATAACTCATAACCACTGTGGTCGTGTACTAGTAGGTCTGGGTTGACAGTAATTGGACAGTAGCCCAGAATAACAACTTGAGACGCTGAGAAGCGTAAGATCTGAGAATTCGCCCTAGATATGCGGTTTGTGAAACCAGTAGAAACGTCTGCTAACACAGCAGACCTAACTGAAAACCATGGTGTCCCGGGTTCGAGTCCGGGTCCCGCCACTATTATTTTGCGGGAGAGGAGGGGGCAGCGTGAGCACTCGCAGGTCAAGGAGGAAGAGGAGCCGGGCGAGGCACGTGCGAGAGAGGATGAAGGAGTTCTTACGTGCGTTGGTCAAAGGGGGCGAGTGGAGCGTGCTCTTCCTCGGGCTGGTGGGTTGCTTGGCGGGGGCGTTGATCACGTTCGTTTCGGGCGACACCACGTACGCGGTGCTGTTGTTGCTCCTAGGTCTGGTTGTGGGGGCCGCGCTTTGGAAGCGGGAGGTGACGTGAGCGAAGGTGAGCAGGGTCATAGGGAAAGCGAAGGCAGCGGGGCTTACGGTGAGGTAGCGAAGACCGTCCCGGTAGACCTAAAGGCCCAGCAACGAGAGCTCGAGGCCGCCGGTTGGCAACGCTTAGAGCGAGTGGGCAAGCTCGTCTGGCGCAACCCTCGGAGCGGTCACCTGTATCCTCAGGGAGCGGCCATAGCCCTTATCAGGGCGGGCAAGCTTCCCGGTGCTTCTGAGGAATCGGGGGAGGAGGAGTGAGGTGGGAGCACCTCAAGCTAACCCGAGCCAGGCTGGCACGCGTCACCAACACCCGTCCGCTTGTGAGGAGGCTTAGGCTGAGAATTCGAGTTCTCGGCAGATCGGTGAATAGGGGCAACGGTAGCCCCGTGGCTCCTACTCCAGATGAGGAGGTTTCGAGAGGTGGGGAGCGGGAACTTCCGAGCCAGGCGGCGTTGCTGAAGATGTTGGACGTGCTGTAGTGGTCTTCTGAGGTAGGTTGGGAGGTAGACGTGCGGTACTCTGAGGAGTTACAGAGCATCCTGTCGAGGTTCGGGGCGGGTCCTGTCCCGAAGGATCAAGTCTCGCAATACCTCACTCGCCAGTCGAGCGAGACCACCGAACACGGCGCCAGGGACGTCCTGGACGATCTGGAGGACGAAGGATACGTGGAGACGGTTTCGGGAGAAAAGGGAGAGCTTGTCCGGTTCACGGAGCGGGCCATAGAGGAAGGGTTCGGATAACCAAAGCAGTACTGCGGAGACAGGATGGACCGGGAACCAAGATCCCGGAATCCAGAGGCACCTCTTCGACAATGACGGCTGCATCCCGAACAACCCCGAGCTACCGCTCCTGGTGTACCCGGGTGCGCTACTCGCGTAGGGCGACCTCCCCTTCGGCTGCGAGGCCTTGTTCCGGGAGGACGGATGGGAAGGCGCCTGGAGGGAGGGGTCTTCCACTACCATCACTATCACTGTACCGCACACGAGGTTTTGGGGATCGTCAGAGGCTCAGCACGCCTAACTTACGGCGGCGAGTCGGGCGTCACTGTAGAGATCGAGGCGGGGGACGTGCCGCGATCCCCGCTGGCGTGGGGCACTGTAACTCGGGGTCCAGCGACGACTTCCTGGTCGTCGGCGCCTACCCGCGCGGCCAGTCCTAGGACCTGCGCACCGGCGAGCCCGGTGAACGTTCCGAGATCCTCGAAAACACCCGCAGAGTACCGCTACCGAGGGCGGACCGCGTTTTCGGTGTCGAGGGGCCGCTGGCCGAACCCTGGGCGAGGTAGCTCCTCCCGGCGGTCGTCCAAGATCATACTTTAGGTCGGACAGATTCGTACTTTCGGAGGACGCGGGTCTGGCTCCGGGGTGAGAAAGTTCTATGGATGGTCGCAAAACGCGTTGGGAAGGGAGGGGAACCCCGAAAGAGGTCGGCGCCGACTTCTACCCAAAGTGGCGCACGGAGCAACTTCGGGCAGCGGAGCGCGTATTAATAGGCGAGAGCGTTGCTTAGCGGTAGAGCGTATCGGACTATACGAGGAAAGGAGGGCCTCTTGGCCACGGCGAAACCGGAACGGTGTCAGGTGCGGAGTGGGACCGCTCTCCCCTGTCGGCGGGCGGCGATGGTGGAGATCGGGGGTGTTCCCTTCTGCGGGCCGTGCGCTCGCGAGCAGGAGGCGTACTTCGCCATAGGCGAGCTTACGGACCATCCCCGGGGCTTCAGCGGCGACGAGCCGCTCGTCAGGGTGCTGGATCGGGCGGGGCGGATCGGGCGACGACGTGCGACCGGCGACCACGAGTCCGACGCGGCGTGAGGGGTTTGCACCTCCGCACGAAGCGCGGCCTAGATAGGTTATCCGGAGGATCTTTCCTCCCTACCATCGGAGGAGGGCCTCCAGGGTGAGAAACGCGAGGGTTGCACGGGGTGCTGCGCAAGCTCGCTAATCCTCCTGAACATCTCTAGGACCTCCTCCTTTCTCTCTTCCTCTCGCTCCGTTCTGCCGTGGACGTCGAACTTGTGGACGTGCCACATCTCCTCCAGCCAGCGCAGGTATTTTTCTTTACTATCCATGGGATCTCCGATGGTGTTGCACGAGCGTCGCGCAATGCGTCGCGGACTAGTGAGTTAGTATCGCGTAGCCAACGCGTCCTGGCAACACCCACTCCCAGACGCCCGATTCTCCGTACCAGTTCTCCTCGACCGAAGGGTCGATGGTCAAAGGATCGTAGCATCACCTGTACCGCTGGAAATACCACCACCCCTGCGATATGTCCCACTCCTGAGATCAGGGGGCGCAGATCGCCCCCTGATCTGTAGCCTGCGCGTTGACCGATGGGGCGCTTAGCGCCACCATCGCCGTTCCATCGCCGTTACGAGAGCACCTACCGTGGCTATCAACACGATGCGCTTCAATTTCATTCCTCCCCTTACGAGTACGCTACCGCCCTAAGTGCTTAATTATGGAGCTTGTATTACTCTTGCTCAGGTGGTTGAGGGACGCGTTCTCGGGCGCTATGCTGCCACCTGTGTCGGAGAAAACGTTGTTTCAGAAGATTATGGACCGGGAGGAGCCGGGTGACATCCTCTACGAGGACGACCTCTGCGTGGCCCTGCGCGACATAAACCCCCAGGCGCCCACGCACGTACTGATCGTGCCCCGCAATCCCATACCCAGCCTCGATGCCTTGACCGAGGAGGACGAGACCCTCGTGGGTCACCTGTTCCTGGTGGCACAAAAGGTTGCCGCAGACGAAGGGTTGACGGACGGATATCGCACGGTCTTCAACAACGGTTCGGATGCGCAACAGACGGTCGCACACGTCCACCTTCATCTCCTCGGCGGGCGTCATATGTCCTGGCCCCCGGGCTAACCGAAGGACCGAAGGGCTTGCGCCTGGAAGATGGTTGGCTTCTAATAGAGGAACTGGAGTACTTGGCAAGAGCGGAGGTGGTACGAGGAATGGGGAGAGTACTAATAGTGGTGGTCGTGATCGTCGTGGTCGCCATCGTGGCCTACTTGCTTCTTTCCAGGCGCAGGCGCTAATAACGGGGTCGCCAGGCGGAACTTTTCGGGCGGGGCTGCGTAACAACCAGCAAAACCGTGCGGAAACTATACGCCCGGAACGAGTCAAGAAAGGGGAGCGCATGAACGTCGGCAAGATCAGAAGATACCTCCGTAACGCGGAGCAGGTGCTCGGGCTGGTCGAGGGGAAACGGCACGGCCACCGCAGGCACCACGGCCGCGGGCATCACGGGAGGCGTAGGGGCGGCATGAGCAACGAGGTGTTGCGCCAGATACTGCGCCGTATAAGGTAGCCTGGAGATTCCACCCCTCTCACCAAAGAGTTTCGGTACGCTGTGGATGAGTGAGAACACGAGTAGCAAGACACCCGCCTCGGCGAAGGAGAGGTTCGGCGGTATGGGCAAGCTAGGGAAGGAAGTCAAAGGGGTCGTGAACAAGGCCGCGAAGAGCGAGGGGTCTTCCAGTGGCAAGAAGGGCTCGGGGGCCGACAAGGCCAAGAGGGCGGCGAGGGAGATCCTGAAGTAGCCGCCGTTTAACCCGCACAACCTTCGGGGCCGGGGTCCTGTTCAGGACCCCGGCCCCTGTTCTCGTTTTCTTGACCCTACCCCGGCGCAAGGTATGCGCCGGGGTAGTACCTCGAGACTGGCTACGCTGCGGGCTGGGCTGCGGGCGGAGCGGCGGGCTGAACTTCGCCCGCGGTGCTATCTTCGGTCGTTATGAACGAGGCCCCGGTACCGACGAGGGTGAGGGCGCCGTTCGTGTCTTGTACGAACACGTCTCCGGCGGGGCTAACGAGGACGGGTGCCGTAGTGCCGTCGGGTAGCGTGATCTCACCGTTCGCGTCCACCGCGCACTGGTCACCGGGAGGGCTGTACAGTAGCTCGCAACCGACCGTAATGTTCGCCGGAGCGGGGGTGGGTTGGCTCGCTGGAACGGCGGCAGGCTCCGCCGCCGGATCTACGGCTGCGTCGTCCGCAGTCTGGACTGCATCGGTCACTTGCTCGGGGCTCGCCTCGATGTCGGTTGGCGCGGTCTGGGTCAGGGCCGGGGCGGCCGCCAGCAGCACCATTGCTAGCATCGCCACCGGCAGCATCGGCTTGTTCACCAGGTACCTCCATTAATGGTGATTAACAAAAACGAAGTTATCTTACCATCGCGTATCTCCGATGTCGTCTCCGCGAGAGGGCGGGAACGATGTTTGGTAAGTCCTGCCTGAAGTACAATGCGCGTGCGGCATCCCGCCGAGCGAGAGGGGTAGGCCCGAGATGCGTTACAGAGAAACAAACCTCTTTCCTCCACACTGGCGCTGCGTGGCGAGCGCGGGAGCATCACCTTTCCTCTTCGGAAGAGAGCGGTTTTGAGCGAGACCTCCGGGCGGGACGACCGTCTCCTGGCTCTAATGATCCGTACGCCCGACGAGCCCGGTATGCTCCACGAGCTGACGCGGGTAATCCTCGAGCACCGGGCGAACATCACCTACGTCGATATCGCTGAGCGGCGGGAAGACAGATCGACGATCTACTTCGAGCTAGAGGATGTCCCCGCCCCGGACACCCTGATCTCCGACCTCGACGCGCTGTCTATAGTGCGGGCGGTCGAGCGGGCGCCGTCGTTTCAGAAGGTATATGGTAAGCGGATTATCGTGATCGGCGGCGGAGCCCAGGTGGGACAGGTGGTGGTCGGGGCGGTCGCCGAAGCCGATCGCCACAACATCCGCGGTGAGCGTATCTCGATCGACACTATCCCGCTGGTCGGCGAGGAGGAGCTGGCGGGGGCCGTACGGGCCGTGGCTCGCCTGCCGCGAGCGGTGGCGCTCGTCCTGGCGGGCGCGCTCATGGGTGGAGAGGTTTCCCGGGCCGTCTACGAGATCCGCGAGAAGGGAATCATCGTGCTCTCGCTGAACATGCCCGGGAGCGTAACCGAAGCCGCGGACCTGGTGGTGAGCGACCCGGTCCAGTGCGGCGTGATGGCTGTGATGGCTGTCTCTGCATCGGCCCGTTTCGATATCCGCCTCCAGCGGGGACGACGCTACTAGCGCGCTCAAGCTCTGGGGCATCGGGTGTTGTGCTACCTCGAGCCGGGTAACAAGCGAGAGACACCTCTCTAGAAGAAAGGGAGCACATGCCTCAACAAAAAAGACCAAAGCAGGTTCCGCAGAGGGCAAAAGAGGCCGCGGATCCCAACCCTGATGTGGAGCCCAAGGTCTCCGAGGAACCGGAGGGACAATCCTCATCTCGCCTGAACCAGTCCGAGGAGCCGGGCGAGAATGAGGAGAAGCGCCGGGTTATCGAGAAGCTCAGGGAGCGGGAACAGGATTCTTAGCCGGAATTCCTCGCCGGCGTGTGCGGTAGCACAGGCCAGTAGCGCGTGACGGAGTATCATCGGGGCCGTGAGCGAGAGGGGCAACGAAACGTACGATGCGGTAGTCGTCGGCTCGGGGCCGAATGGCCTGGCCGCGGCCGTGGAGCTGGCCCGCAACGGACGCTCCGTGATCGTGTTGGAGGCCGAAGATACGGTGGGGGGCGGCGCCCGCTCCGCGGAGCTCACCCTACCCGGCTTCGTTCACGACGTCGGGTCGGCCATACATCCTCTCGGCTACGCCTCGCCCTTCTTCTCCACCCTACCACTCGAAGAACACGCTCTCAAGTGGGTCCACCCACCCGCCCCGCTCGCCCATCCCTTC
>DATDKT010000105.1:0-18289 GCA_036519775.1 Rubrobacteraceae bacterium | reverse complement strand
CGCGCAGCTGGGCCGAAAGGAGCTACCCCAACCTCACCTACTTCAACGAGGTCGATAGGGGCGGACACTTCGCCGCTTGGGAAGAGCCCGAGCTCTTCTCGGAGGAGATGCGAGCCGCATTCACGTCGATGCGCTAGTTAGCGAGTTCTCGCTGCTAGACCTAGAGCGCGAGGATGAGGAGGAAGCAGGAGGCACGGCCAGGGCGTAGCAGCTCTGGTCCCTCGGCTTGCCCTTATTCACCGAGCTTCCGAGAGCACTAATTCTCGGAAACTCGTTTACCGGATCGTGCAACCTTATGCAGTTGGACTGGGGGAGTCGGCATTTTTTCGCTCTCCCCCGGTCCTATGGAGCATGCGCTTTGCTACACGAATGTATGGATATGCACTCTCGTAAAGTGGATGGAGGACCGGCTACTAGCGGCGCGAGGGCCGCTTCTAACGGGGCGGGCGGCTACGGTGTAACCCCTAGCCGGGGCGCAGAGTCATATCAGTTACCCTCGGTGGCAACTTTGGTTAAGGGGTGGCACGTACATGTGTACACGCCGCCGAGGGCTATCTCTTGCCAGTACACGCCCGAACCCCATTCGCCCGGCCCTTAGTTGGTACAAAAAGTCGGTTCACTCGCTTCGACCGGCGGGGATGTATCCGGGCCCGCGCATATTGCTGTAATGATCCCCTTATCGGCTTGTGGGGGGGATTCCCAATAGCCAAAGCCGGGCTCGCTAGTGCGATCATCGCTGCCATAACCATAGCTACCGTAAGAACCAGAAGTGTACGGCTCATTACTCACCTCCTTTCCCTTCTTACTTCGACAGTGACACCAAGCAACAAAGCTGTCAAGAGGTAGGCTGAACGGCGTAACCCCTAGCCGGTGCGCAGAGTCATATTAGTTGCCCTCGGTGGCCACTTCTCACTTTCTTAGCGGTTTCCCCCGCTCTCTTTGCCGCCGGGGGCTATTCACTATGCTGGATATACATACGTCCAGTTACTATCTTTGATCAAACCCTGCCGAGCCCCGGTCGCATAGGGGTAGCAAGCCGTGGATATACACCAGCGTGCATGCTTATGCTGTAGGTTGCTACATTTGTGCGCTTGAGTTTCCGAGAAGAAGTCTTCTGGGAAGCCCGGTGAACAAAGAAACGCGACTGTGTGTACCCTGTCCCTTGCGTTACCATACCGCCATGCCCAACCCTCAAGGGTCTACACTGATGCTGGTGTTGGATCTGGCCGGGACGTTCGCGTTCGGCCTCAGCGGGGGCCTCGTGGGGGTACGCGCCCGGCTGGACCTCTTCGGGATCATCGTCCTGGCCGGGGTCGTCGGGCTCGTAGGCGGGATCACGCGCGACATCCTCCTGGGGTCGCTGCCGCCGGCCACGTTCAGCGACTGGCGGTATCTCGCGACGGCAGCGGCCGCCGGTCTCGTCGCGTTCTTCGCTCGCCCCACGCTGGATCGGTTCTCCCATCCGGTGGGCTTGTTCGACGCCGCGGGGCTCTCCCTGTTCTGCGTCACCGGGGCGACGAAGGCCCTCGCTTTCGACGTGGGGTCCGTGCAGGCGGTGCTGCTCGGCGCGATCACCGCGGTCGGCGGCGGGATGCTGCGCGACATCCTGGTGCGTGATATCCCGATGGTGCTGCGCAGCGAGCTGTACGCCGTCCCCGCCCTGGTGGGAGCGACCATCATAGTCGTCGCCTCCTGGCTCGGCCATCAGAGCCCGGCGATGGCGATCATCGCCGCGGCTGTGTGCTTCCTCATCCGCACGGCCGGGATGCGCTTCGATCTTAGCTTGCCGACCGCCCCGAGCGAGCGCGACAAGCCAGACGAGTAACCCGGCTACCCGTTTTAGGCGGCGAGCACAGCCCGTCTCGCTCCCTCATCAGGGTCTTTGAGCATCTTCTCGGAGATGCCCTCTATCTCCCCGTGGAACCGGTTGTGGTGCATGGCACCATGCGAGAGCGCGTAGAGGATCAAAACCCCCACTCGTCCGTGATCAGCCCCAGCATCAACAGAAAAGGCCACCCTTTGCCTTGGTGCAAGCTTTTGAGCTTGGCCCTCCTATCGGGGTGGGGCGTCCTGCGCGGCATCCTCTTCGGAGGACCCTCTTAGGGCAGCGCTTAGCAACCCCAGCCCACCGGCCAGGACACCTGCCACTCCCAGGGGCCAGGCGACGAGGCGGGGGCGGCGGAGGCCGAGGAGCGAGACGCCCAGCACGCCCGCCGAGACGGCGGCGCCGAGCTTGCGCCCCTGTGCGCCGGGGTAGGCGCCGTCGGTAGCGCCCCTGAGCGCCTGGCTCCCCACCCTTGAGACCGTAGCCGGCGTCGCGCCCGAGCTCCCCCGGAGCTTTACGGGGAGGCTACCCCGGCGCGCCCGGCGCGAGTCGCGCCGCTCGGCCGCCGGGATGGGGCGCTCGGGTGTCGGCCTCGGGCGGCGCGCGCCCGGGGTTCCACCGAGCCGGACCTCGCGCGAGTTCTCAAGGTCCTCCTCGAACATCTCGTCCATCTGGGCGCCGAAGGAGGTGTCCTCGACCATGAGGTCCGCCTCCCAGTTGGCCAGAAGTCCCGAGAAGTTCAGGTTCGTCGAGCCTACCCGCGAGAACCTCCCGTCCACGACGTGGGTCTTGGCGTGCATCATCGGCCCGCCGTACTCGAAGATCCTGACCCCCGCCTCCAGCAGCGGCGGGTAGCCCGCGCGCGAGAGCGCCGCGACCCAGCGTACGTCGTTCGTCGCCGGCAGGAGTATCCGTACGTCCACGCCGTCGCGCGCGGCGCTCATGAGCGCCTGGGTGAGGGTGGGGGCGGAGAGGAAGTAGGCGTCGGCGATCCACATCCTCCTATCCGCGGCGGCCAGGAGGATCTCCAGGGTACGCAGCACGCGCGCCCGGCCCGGCTCCTGTATGACCACGCGCGTCGCCTTCTCCCCGACGGGTTCGGTTCCGGCGACGTCCGGGCGTTCTTCGTCGGGGAGCGGTTCCTCCCCGAAGAGGTCCCAGGTCCCCGCGAAGGCACGCTCGACGTCCGCGACGGCCGGCCCGCGCAGGTTCGCGGCGGTGTCGCGGTAGATGAGGCCCGTCTCCGAGGAGCGCTCCAGCCAGCCGTCGGCTATGCAGATCCCGCCGACGGAGGCGTAAAGACCGTCCACCCCCACGAGCTTGCGGTGGTCGCGCTCCAAGAGGCGCTGGGCTCCCCGATAAAGGCTCGGCGGGTTGACGACGCGAACCTCCACCCCCGCGCTTCTTAACTTCCGCCAGAACGAGTTCCACACCCAAACGTCCGTGCAACCGAACCAGTCGTAGAGGACGCGCACCGGCACGCCTTCCTCTGCCTTCTCGCAGAGCGCGTCGGCGAAGCGCTGTCCTACGCTATCGTCCGCGAAGATGTAGTTCTCCAGGTGCACCCAGCGCCTGGCGCCCGCGATGGCCGCGAGCCAGTCCTCGTAGGTGGCCGGGCCGTTCTTGAGCAGCCCTATCTCGTTGCCGTGACGTAGCGGCGCGTCGCTGGTGCGCCACATCGCCCGCTCGAACCGCTCGCCTTTTGCCTGTTTTGCGCCTCGCCGTGCGTCCATGCGTGTCACTTTACCAGCTCCCGTCCTCCCGGCATCTTGTTATAGCCGTCATGGACTCGACTTGAGCACCGGGATCGCTCGGCTGAGGAAGAAGCACGAAAAGGCGATGAAGCGTAACCCCGCCACGGGCTCGTGAAGCCGCTCGTAGTCCCTGGTCAGCCGCCGATCTTCGCGGACACCCTCTTGTGCTCAGCTGGCTGGGGTCAACGTGGCGAGCACAGGGTAATGGTCGCTCGGGTAGATCGCGGACTTCTCGTCGCGGTCTCGCAGGATCGCATGCGCCTCGGTTCGGAGGCGCTGCCGGCCGTTTTTGATTAGGATCCAATCGATGCGACGCGGCTTGCGGAGGTGGCGCACCCTGTCGCCGCAGCGCAGCAAGAAGTACCGTAGCCCTTTGAACGCGTGGAACGTCCTCGCATCCTCGTCATCCTCGTTGCCGGCAGCGAGGAACGTGTCCTCGAAACCGTTCTCCACGAAACTTCGGTACGGGAAAGACTCGGGCAGGCAATTGAAATCTCCCGTCACGACGGCCGGGAGACCATCCTCCTGGAGTTCCGGTATCCTGCGGAGGATCAGCTCGCTCCCCTTCTCACGGGCGAAGCTGCTCACGTGGTCGAGGTGCGTGTTCAAGTGCAGAAAGGAGAGGCCGGCGCTCGGGCTCCAGAATTTCGCCCAGTTCGCGGAGCGGATGACCCTCGTTCGCCATGCCGAGGAGTACCTGTTCGAGGTCTCGCTGAGCCAGAATCCACCCGAGTCGAGCACCTCGAGCCGGGTGGGGTCGAAGAAGATCGCGTTGAACTCGTGGGGCGCCTTGTTGCCCGCCCCAGGCCCCAGAATGTGGGCGTACTCGGGTAGCTTTTCTCGATAAGTGGCTAGGCTTTCGTCTTGCAGCTCCTGTAAGCCGACCAGGTCCGGCGCGTAGCGCTTGATCGTCGCAACGTTCAGCGCGGCCCGGTTTTCCCACCTGTTGATCCCGTCGCCCCTGCGAGAGAAGCCGCGGATGTTGAAGCTCATCACCCTGAGCAGGCCCGCCTCCACCTCGCCGATTACCTCGTGTTCCTTTTCTTGCCCGAACCGCCGCTATTCTGGGGCACGTCCGGGGGGAGGATCCTCGGATTCCTCATCCTGGGCAGCCGGTCGCACGGCGCGCAGTATGCGCGATGCGCCGACCGCGACGCCGACGGCAGCCAGCGGCCCGGCGACGAGGCGCGGGAAACGGGCGCCAAGGGGCATACCCCGGTCAACTGCCCCGAGGACCCGTAGCCGGAGATCTCTGGAGTAAGCGCTCATGTCGAGAGACTACCGCTGGATCACGTCTTGTGCAACCTGGCGTTAGAGGGTGTCTGGGAAGTAGCTTGTAGCAGTAGAATGCAGCTCCCAAGTCGTGAAGGAGCTGCCGTGCCATGTTGTCCGCCCGAAGACCCTACACCACCATCGACCAGAACCTCCCACGCACAGAAGCTCCAGAGATCAGCCCACTCGGACGCGATCCCTCAGGAGTGCCGCGCGCTGCCTCCCAACGCCCGATGCGCTCCGGTCAGTCCGTGTACTCGTAGAAACCGCGCCCGCTCTTGACACCGAGCCACCCCTGATCGATGTACTCGTGCAGCAGCTTACGAGGGCCTTCCGGGATGCCGTCACGCACGGCGGCGTAGTGCTCCTCGATGTCGAGCACGACGTCGAGGCCAACGCGGTCCATGAGGCGAAACGGCGGCACGCCGGCGCGGGTGAAGATCTCCCACATGGCGTCGACGTCCTCGGGAGGCGCGACGCCTTCCTCGACGACCATAAGGGACTCGCGCTTGATCGCGGCCCAGATGCGGTTGAAGATGAACCCATCGCTCTCGCGCCGCAGCCGGAAGGGCACCAGCCCCGACGAGAAGGATGTCGAAAAGACCGAAGCCTGACTCAAGAAGTCAACGATCGACGGGATGGACGAGGCCGTGAACGGACTCAAGGCTGACGGTCCTACTGTGCCTATAGAGGTGGAGGTCGAGAGCGGCAAGACCTGGAGAGGTTGACCCCACCCGCGCGGCGTCAGCTCTGAAGCGCCGGCCGCGGAGCCTGCGGAGCTGGCGTTCCGTCGTGGTGAGCACCGCCTTATGATGCGACGGGCTTCTGGCGCCGGTGGCGACGATCGACTACCCTGCCCGCTGGACCGCCTCCGCATCCCGTATCCCCGGGCTTTGCCCCGTTGCCCGGCGCCTGCGAGTCGGCGCTCGGCCTGGCATCGTACTGTCGGTGACAGAAACAGATGGTTTCGGGGTATCTACCGCTTATGAAGAAACGACGCCGTGCTTGGCGAACGCCGGGTAAAGAGGCAGGTTGTTGCCGATGTTTACCGTCTTACTGCCGCTGACACTTGCCCTCCTTGCAGCCCCCGCCACGATAATCGTCGGGGCCTTGAAGCCCGCCTACGCAGCCCCGGTGGGAACGGCCTTCGCCGCGCTCGCCGCTGTCGCGACGCTATGGGCGTGGCTCGTCGGTGGGGGCGTTGTGGATCTAGCTTGGGTGCCGAGCTGGGACCTGCGCTTCGCCCTGTCCCTCGACGGGCTCGCCGCTCTCTACGCCTTGCTGGCGACCGGTATCGGCTTCACGGTCCTCGTCTATTCGTACCGCTATCTGCCGCTACACCTGGAGCACGAGGGGCGCCCGGAGCCGGACGCCGTGCGCTTCTACTTCTTCGTGCTGCTCTTCATGGGTTCGATGGTGGGGCTGGCGATGGCGCAGGACCTGATCCTCTTGTTCGTCTTCTGGGACCTAACCGCTATCGCGTCGTACTATCTGATCGGCTACGATGACCACAAGGAGGAGTCGCGGGCCTCGGCGCTTATGGCGCTCCTGGTCACCGGGATCACCGCGGTGCTGCTCCTGATCGGGGTACTCTTCCTCTACGCCGCATACGGGACCTTCTCTGTCCCGGAACTCGCCCGCCGCGTCGAGCCTGGACCGCTCCTCACAGGCTGTGGCCTCCTCGTCGCATTCGCCGGGTTAGCGAAGAGCGCGCAAGCACCGCTGCACTTTTGGCTGCCGCGGGCGATGGCCGCTCCGACGCCGGTCTCAGCCTATTTGCACTCGGCGGCGATGGTCGCCGCCGGTGTGCTGCTGATCGGCCGGGTGTACCCACTGCTCCAGAAGAGCGAGGTTCTGCTCGACGCGCTCCTGGTGTTCGGCATAGTCTCGATGGCGATCGGTGGCGTCTTGGCGCTCACGCGGGACGTCCTCAAGCAGCTTCTCGCCCACTCCACCATTGCCCAGTACGGGTTTGTGGTCACGATGTACGGTCTCGGCGGCCCCTACGGGGCCGGCGGGGCGGCCTTCTACGTGATCGCCCACGCCCTCGCCAAGAGCGCCCTGTTTCTCACTGCCGGGGTGGTCACGGAGGCGTCCGGCCAAGACCGTCTTAGCAGGCTCGGGGGACTACGGAAGCCCATGCCAGTGCTCGCGGCGGCCTCGGGAGCCGCAGCAGCCACGCTCACCTCGCTCCCGCTCACGGTCGGCTTCTTCGCCGACGAGTTCTTCTTCGCAGCCGCACTCGAACGTGGTCTCCTTTTCGCCGGTATCGCGGTGGCGTCAGCGGCGACAACACTGGCCTACACCTGGCGCTTCTGGGCCGGCATCTTCCTCGGAGAGCCCCGCGCCGGGACGAATGCCGGGGTGCACCGTATACCTGCGCTGCTCGTGGCGCCGGTAGTGGCGCTCGGGGCCATCGGGCTGGCCGGGGGCTTCTTCACAGGACTCTTCGAGAAGCTGGCCGAGGCGGCCGGCGAGGTCTCTTTCAAGGCCCCGACGCCCCTGGACGCTTCGTACCACCTCGAGCTTCTTCCCGAGTACATCATGGCGCTGGCGGCCTATGCATTGGGCACGGTGCTGATAGTGTCGCGCCCAGCGTGGTCGGGGGCCGCACTCGGGTTCAGCAGGCTCGGTAAGCTAGTGGGACCAGAGCGGTTGTACGGCCTGACCGTCAACGGGCTCAACCGGCTCTCGGACCTAGTTCACCAGCTGGAGATCCGGAACCTGAGGGGGCGAGTCACTTCCGTGCTCCTACCGACGGCCGTGCTGGTGGGCGCTGCCGTCCTGGTGACGCCCACAGCCGGCGCGTACCAGGTGGGGGAGTTTCGGGCCGGGGAGGTGCCGCTGATGTTAGTGATGCTGGCGGTGGCGGTAGCCTCGCTCACGACAACCTTCGCGCGCCGGCACGTTACGCTGGCAGTGGTGCTATCGAGCGCGGGCTTCGCGCTCGCGGTGGTCTACGCCTTCTATGGGGCGCCGAACGTGACGCTCGTGGCGGTCCTGGTCGAGACCATGCTCACGCTGCTACTCGTCGCCACCTTGAGGCTCATCCCCTACCGCGTCCTGCACCGTCAGGCGGAGCTGCCGGTGCTGAGGCGCAACCGCAAGGTTTTCGTATCGGCGGTCGCGGGCGCCTTCGCCTTCGTTGTGGTTTGGGTGGCGCTCTCGCAACCGCCGGCCGGGGACACCGTCGCCGAGGAGCACGTGAGGCTCACCTCCGAGGCACACGCCAAGAACGTAGTCACGGCCACGCTAGCGGACTTCCGCGGACTGGACACTCTGGGCGAGATCACCGTCGTCGTCCTGGTCCTTCTCGGCGTGGCGACCCTGCTCGGAGGCGGGGCATCCACGGCGAGCGGCGGACCGGCCGGAGTGACCGGATCAGAGCAGCCTGCGGCAAGGGTCGTGACGCGGGCGGTGGCGAGGCTGCTCTACCTGCCGACGCTCCTCGTCGCGGCAGCCCTCCTCGTCAAGGGCTTCGTCCAGACCGGCGACGGCTTCTCTGCCGGGGTGGTGGCCGCTCTGGGGATACTACTCCGATACCTCGCCTTCGGGCACGAGGAGGCGGAGAAGCTTCCGCCCGTACGATACGCCACGTTCGTGGCGTTCGCGGGGCTGCTCGTATCTTTAGGCGTCGCCGCGGCGCCACTCTTTCTGGGGGAGGCGGTCCTGACCCACTACCCACCGCCCGGTAAAGAGCCCGTCCATCTAGGGACCCTCGAACTGATGACTGCAGTCCTCTTCGACTTCGGGATCTTTCTGCTGGTCTTCGGCTTCGCGGTCGGGGTGGTCTCGTTCTTCGCCCGTGCCATAGCCAGGGAGGAAGAGGACACGGGCCCGGGGGCACCCCTACGGGGAGGTGGGAAACGTTGATCCTCTACGCCGCGCTCGTGGTCTCGATCGTCTTCGCCTCCGGGACGTTCCTACTACTTCAACGCGACCTCACGCGGGTGGTGGTGGGCATAGTCCTGGTCTCCAACTCAGCGGTGCTTTTCATAATCGCCGCCGGGCTGGCGCGAGGCGAGCCCCCGATCTACCCGCTCCCCGAGGGCGGAGAGCAGGGCCTCAGGGTGAGCGATCCGCTGGTGCAGGCGATGGCCCTGACCGCCCTCGTCATAGGCTTCGGCGTCGCTGCCCTGCTCCTGGCTATGGTCTACCGCCTCTACACCTCGCACCACACCATCGACCTGGAGGAGATCGCAGACGTAGAGATGCGTCAGGCCGAAGCTCTGGAGCGCGCAGACGACCCCGAGAGGGAGGAGGTGCCGGCAGAGGAGCAGGATGCGGAGCCGGAAGAAGAGAGGGAGTGGCGATGACGGAGTCGCCGGCGAGCCAGGTTCTACTCGTCCTCCCAGCCGGTATCCCCTGGGTACTCGCGGCCGTGCTGGCTCTCCTTGACGGACGCCGGCAGTGGATCGGTCTCCTGGCGGCGGGGGGCCTTGGGGCGAGCTTCGTCTCCCTTGTCTGGCTGGCCTTCGCGGTGCTACGGGAGGGGACGGTCGAGGTGGTCGCGGGCGGGTGGCCGGAGGGCGTGGGCATCACGCTGCGGGCCGATCCTTTAGGCGTGACCTTTGCCGTCGTCTCCGTGGGGGTGATCCTGGTCTCCCTGCTCTACGAAGTCTCTTTAGGGGTGCGCTGGCGCACCTTCCCCGCGCTGGTGCTGCTCGTGGCCGCCGGTCTCAATGGACTGTTCCTCACCGGGGACGCCTTCAACTTCTATGTGTTCTTCGAGATCTCCATGACCGCCTCCTTCATCCTCACCGGCTACCGGGAGGAGGACTATCAGGTGAGGGCCGCCTTTATCTTCGCCGTCGTCAACCTGCTCGGGTCAGTGGTCTTCCTCATCGGGATCGCGGCGCTCTATAGCATCACCGGCAGCCTGGACATGCGGATGATCGCTGAGAGGACAGACGTGCTGGAGCCCAGCTCGGTGATCGTCATAGCGGCGGTGATCTTCGCGGCGTTTTGCCTGAAGCTGGGGCTCTTCCCATTTCACTTCTGGTTGCCGGCGGTTTATGTAGGGAGCCACGCGCCTGTGGCCGCCATCCTCTCCGGGGCACTTGCGAACATCGGCAGCTACGGGCTCCTCCGCTTCGGCGCGGGCATCCTGCCTCGGGAGCTCGAGCTCGGTTCGGTCGTGGTACTTATCTTAGGGACCGCGAGCATAATCTACGGAGCGTTGCAGGCGATCTCGCGCCGCGACACTTCCGAGGTCATGGCTTACTCGGCGATCGGACAGATCGGCTACGTCCTCCTAGCCCTCGGTATAGGCGGCCCGATCGGGTACGCGGCGGCTATTCTTTACTCGGTCGTGAACTCACTGAACAAGGGCGTGATCTTCCTCGCCGCCAGACTGCAAGGGCCCCTGGTCGGTGGGGCGTTCGCCGTCGGAGCCTTCAGCGTCGCGGGCGTCCCTCCGGCCGCCGGGTTCATCGGGAAGATAGCGGTATTTAAGGCGGCCATCGCGGCGAGTACGCTACCCGCTAGTCTGGTCCTTGTCGCACTGATCTTCTTGGGTAGCGCTCTATCGTTCTTGTATTCGTTCCAGGTCTACCAGCGCCGCTTTATGGCGTCGCAAGACCCCGGCAAGCCGAGCCCGCTAGCGGCGCGCCTCCTCGTGGTCGCGCTGGCGGCTCTCGTGCTGTTGGTGGGTCTCTGGCCCGAACCGCTCGTGGCTTTGAGCGAGGCGGCGGCCGCCGCCCTCTCCTCTGGGGGCTCCGGGTGACGCGGTACGTCGCGGCGGTCGTGGCTCTCACCCTCGTCTACGCGCTGGCGCTGGCGAGCTTTCACCCCTGGGACCTGATCATCGGCGCTGTACTCTCTGCGGCGCTGCTCTTCGCGTCCCGACGGTTCGTCTTCGGCGCCGACGGCGCGATCTCGCAGCCTACCCGCCGCGGGCTTCCCCTGCTCGGCCGCGTGGCGGCTTTCGTGCCGTTCTCCATGGCCGTTCTCCGGCACATAGTGGTGGGCACCTGGGAGGTTTCGCTGGTGACGCTGCACCTGCGGCCCCTAGTGAAGCCGGGCCTCGTGAGCGTACCCGTGGGGGCCCGATCGTCGACGGGGGTGGCGGTCTGGGCGGTGGTCACGGGGCTCCCGCCGGGATCCTTTTTCGTTGACGTGGACCGGGAGCGGGGGATCGCGTTGATCCACCTCTTGGACGCCCGGGAGCCAGAGGCGTTCCGCGAACAGCAGGAGGAATTCTATCGCCGGTACCAGAGTAAGGTCTTTCCGTGAGTCTTCGAGGAGGGTTCTCTTGCACGAGATAGTTTTCTATTTGGCGTTTGTGTGGATGACGGTCTTACTCGTGGTTAGCGCAGCAGCAGTGATCTGGCTGCGCTCGACGGCGGGGCGCATCCTGGCCCTCGATCTACTAACCCTGATACTGGTAGCACTCTTGGTGCTCTACGCCGACTCGGAGCGCTCCTCGTACTATATGGATGCGGCGCTTGTACTCTCACTCCTGGCCTTTTTGGCGACCCTCGCCTTGGCCCGCTACCATGGAGAGAGGAGGATCTTCTAGTGGTCTCTGCGCTTTCGCTCGCTGCCCCGTACCTGGCCGACGCCCTGGTGCTCTTGGGAGTCCTGGTGATGACGCTCGGGGTGTACGGCGTGATCCGGATGCCCGACACCTACACCCGGCTGCACGCGGCGAGCAAGGCGGCTTTCCTGGGCGTGGTCTCGCTATGCGCCTCTTCGGTGGTGACGGGGGACCCGGCGATAATCTACAGAGCGATGCTCATAGGAGCGTTCCTGCTGGTCACCACCCCCATTTCGGCTTTCGTGGTCGCGCGAGCCGCCTACCTGCGCGAGGAGAGGATGGAGGCTCCCGACGCCCTCGACGAGTCGGGCAAAGACCTCCCTGGCGCAAAAGGCCGCTGATTGGTCAGCCGATGCGATGCGTCAGCACCGGATCCCGTGCTTGCGGCCCTCCCTGTTGGTCCCTGGTTTGCTATTCGACCGTTGTTGAGACAAGTACAGATAGAGTGGGTCTTCATCTGGCGGATGGCAGGGCGGTGTTTCGCCTCACGTTGCCCAATGGTAAGGTCAGTTAACCTTTCTTCGCCCCTAACGGTACGTGGAGACCACCGAGAAAGGAGGTTGGTAAATGGAGGCTTTCCCGACTAGGATGCTGCTGGCCACGGATGGTTCCGAAGATGCTGGCCGAGCTGCGCTGGCGGCAGTGGATATCTCGAAAAGAACCGGCTCCGAGCTACACGTCGTCCACGTGCTACCGCAGTTCCCCCGCTACGCGTACCCCGGGATAACACCGGAGATCTATTCCCACGTGCTCGACAGGACACTCCGAGAGGCCCGTGACCTGCTCGACGAGCAGGCGAAGCGCATCGAGGACGGGGGCGGGAGGGTTGCTCAAACCCACACTAGGAGGGGGCCGGCTGCAGACGAGATCCTCGACCTAGCCGAGGAGCTCGGAGCGGGCCTGATAGTCGTGGGTAGCCGGGGCCTAGGGCGCGTGAAGCACCTAATCTTGGGCAGCGTCTCCGAGGGTGTCGTGCACGGCGGCGCCTCCTGCCCCGTGCTCGTCATGCGCGGAGGACCGGATGCCTGGCCCCCACAAAGAGTAGTCCTCGGGGACGACGGCTCCGAAATAGCGAAGAGCGCGGGGGAGTTGGCGACGAGGATCGGGCAGTTGCTTGACGCGAAGGTGCTCCTCATGCGCGCCTACCCCCGGTTGCCGGAGATAGACACCGAGGGACGCGGGTTCGACGCGAGGATGATCGACGACGAGCTGCGCCAGGAGGAGCGGGTTCTCGAAGAGAGGGCGGCGGAGATTGCAAACGCCTCGGGAACAACCCGACCCAGTATCGGGATCAGCACGGGCAGCCCAGCAGACGCTTTGCTGGCAGTCGCCGAGGAAGGTACACCAGAGAGGACGCTAGTAGCCGTGGGCAGCCGTGGGCTCGAGGTGACGCAACGCATCAGGCTTGGCAGCGTCTCGACCAAGGTGCTGCACGCGGCGAAGGGCCCGGTCCTGGTCTACCCGCGTCCTAAGATCTGAGAACGGTGAGATCATGGCCCGAGCGGTCTTCTCGAGAGCCGTTAATCATCTTCGTCACCACAACGTCTTCGGAACTATCTGCCGGACGCACCTCAATGGGGTGTGGGGGAACAGAAGCCAGGTCATGCTCGGCTCTCCGATAGGCACTCGTCTTGTTCTCCCCGTTGCTCGCCAACCAGTATTGGGCTACCGCTCCGAGCGTAGCTTCTCTAAAGATCATGAAAGTGGCCGCACTAGCTAAGCCTCGTCTCTTCAAGAGTTCACGGCCTTTACCACAACGCTACCACAACCCCGTGCCGCTCTCTATCCGTCCCTATCTCCTGAGTGCGTGTTGATTGTAGGATGCACGTTTTGACCGCAATCTGACCGCAACCGGGTGTCTCTCCCTGTCTCTCACTGGCCGTTTAGGAGAGCAGAACCCCCGATAGAAGCGCCGTTTTGTCGCTCCCTGTCTTCGGGTGTCGGCGCCTGTTCTTGAGCAGGGCGGACTCAAAATCCGGTGAGGGCAACCTCGTGTGGGTTCGAGTCCCACCTCCGGCACTACATGAAATTCCTGCAAAAGCACAAAAACTCAGAGCAAAGCAAAGGGCCAGGACACTAACTCTGGCCCCTTCTACACCAATTACTACACCAACGCGTTACGACAGGGCGTCCTCCATCGCTTTGGCAGCGTCGCTTTGCATGTTGGGTAGTACATGAGAGTAGGTATCAAGGGTTATGGCGGTACTGGCGTGACCGAGCATCTCGGAGAGTATCTTAGGGTTTACGTTTCTTCCGAGAAGCGGCGTGGCGCATGTGTGCCGTAGGTCGTGGAAGCGTATCTGCGGTAGCCCGGCTCGCTTCAGGAGCGGCTTGAAGCGATGGTTGGTTACGTATCGGCGGTCCAATGGGTCGCCCGCCTCCGAAGCGAATATGAGACCGTTCTCCCGCCACAAGGAGCACACCCTAGACTTGGTTCCCCTCATGGCCGGTAACGAATCCCTCTTGTGGCTCTCGTTCCCAGTGGGAGCCTTGCTCCTACTCGTCGGGTTCTTGGCTCTAGTATCGCTACCCTGCGAGCGGTACGTTGCCGCGCTTGGTTGGCGTAGCGCTCATCGTCGCCCTACCACTCGTCCCAGTCGCGGGCGCGGTATTAGGAGCACCGAGCGATGAGGATTATCCAGGTGTTGTGGTGATGGGTTTAGTCCGGCTGTCGCTAGGTTACGCGCTCTGGTCGCGGAGTGAGGAGAGGGCCGCGCATCCCTCACGGGTGCGCTGAGTTCCCGAAAAGAGACGTAATGCCGGAAGCCCAGTTTCCCTGAAGACTTACTCTCGGCAGCTCGGTGAATATGCTTAGCCCCTAGCTTTCTCGGCCTCCTTCACGGGGAGAAGGTTAAGATTGCTGACGATGATTGTGTCCTTGCCGATCGCCTGAACGCTCTCCTTTGGCAGGAACTTGCGGCCACGCAGGTCGCTGACCATGCCCCTGCTGACCTCGTAGCCCCCCACCTGACCCCGCTCGTTCACGAAAATGTCACGCACCTCCCCGATCTTCTCGCCCTCTTGGGTGACTATCTCGGTACCGGTGATCGTATGACTCTTCTTGTGCAGCTCGGCGACCTCGGGGTCTTCCCCCAGCTTGTCGAGCGCCTCTTCACCCCCGACCACGACTACATCACCCACGCTCGCCACCGAAGTCCAGCGCAATGCTCTACCACGCCCAACCCTGGCGCCAACCAACAGCGCCACGATATTGAGTGACTCCTCGTCGAAGACGATGTCGCGGACATTCCCCTGCTTCTCACCACTAGTCTGGCGGACGACCTCCTTGCCGAAAAGCTCGTTCACCCTTTGCATAGCGAACACCTCCTTCTTTCTCCCATAGCCTACACGATAAAAAGGCCGGAGCCCCGAAGGAGCGTAAGGGCGGATAAGGCCGATTACTCCACACGGCAGAGGTCGGTGCTTCGAACCTCGAATTTACCCCCGGTACGCCCGGTCAGATGGCCTTTCAACGGGGGTACAGGGAGTAAAATCTGTCGCGGTTGTATTAAGGTGCTGGATCCTTTTCGCGGTCGTCAGTCAATGCTAGAGGCGGTCTGGTCCACAAGGGTCTGGCGGGAAGGTACGATCCACAGTATCACCCGCTCGCTCTCGATGCTATCGGGTGGGTAATCTTCGCCGTGGTACTTCTGCGAGAGCTCGTCGATGTGGTCCCGGGCTTCTTGGCCGAGCACTTTCTGGCTCCTACGTTAAGGGTGGGGCAGGTGGTGGTGATGGACAACCTCTCTGCACACAAGGGCGAAGGGATCAGGAAGGTAATCGAAGATAGAGGTTGCGAACTGCTCTTCTTGCCGCCTTATTCACCTGATCTGAACCCCATAGAAGAAGCGTTTTCGAAGCTTAAGCGATCGATGAGGGTGATCGGGGCCCGGACAAAAGAGGCGTTGGCGGAAGCCATAGGTAAGGCGCTCGATGCGGTGGGTGCTTGGGGCGCAAGAGGCTTCTTCGCTCACTGTGGTTACGGCGGGCTGGAGCAACAACTATAAAAGACGCTGTAAGGTGCGAAGGGAGGGCCCAGCCCCCGAAGAACCCCAGAGCGGAACGTCTCTGATGCGTAGGCCCCAGAGGGAAGGCCCGGTTTCCTCCATCAGGAATAACGCCTAACTGTTGCATGAGGCCCAGCTGATGTACCGCTATCCACTCACTATTTGATGCCGACCACCATCGAGTCAGGGCCCACGAGGTGCTCAACGTAGGTTTCGCGGAAGCCGGCGTCGCGCATCCAGGAGGAGCAATCCGCACCAGTGTAGTCGAAACCCGCTGAGGTCTCGATGAGCATGTTCAAGCTTGCCAGCAGCCCAAAGGCGTTCTCGCGGCGCTCGTCGTCGATCAGGGCCTCATAGACTATCAGCGCTCCGCCCTCGGGCAACGCCTCGTAGGCCTTCTCGAGGAGCAACCGCTTCTCCTCAAGACCCCAATCATGCAAGATGTGGCCCATCACGAGGACGTCCGCCGTGGGCAGCGGGTCCTCGAAGAAGTCACCCGGATAGAAGCGCAACCGCTCACCAAGACCGTGCGAGTCAACGTATTCCTCGAAGATAGGACCGACGGGTGGCAGATCAAACCCTCCGCCAGAGAGATGGTTGTGGGTCAGCGCAACCTGAACCGGTAATCCGCCTTGAGCCGCCCCGATATCAACGAAGCTCTCGTAGCGGTCCCATGGAAACTTGTTCGCGATAGCTATCGCCGTGCCCAAGCTGACGCCAGTCATAGCTTTGAGAAAACCCTCAAGTCGGCCCGGATCCGCGTAGATAGCGGCGAAGGCCTCCCCTCCTCCCTTTGCTTCATTCTGCGGCTGGCCGGTCCGTAACGCCTCCGTGAGCGAGCCCCAGAACGGGTACAGCCGCGCGTTGGCCATCTCGAGTATGCCGCCGACGTACGAGGGCTTCCCCCGGTCGAGGAAGAGGTCAGTTTCGGGGGTGTTCGCGTACCGGTCGCCGTCTCGCTCTAACATGCCCAGGGCAACGAGCGCGTCTAGGAAGTCTCTGGCACTACGCGGGTGCAGCATAAGACGTTCGGCCAGCGTTTCGAAGTTGAGGGAACCCTTAGCCAGCTCGGTGAACAGGCCGATCTCGACCGCGCTTAGGAGCGTCTTCGAGCCCCAGAAACCGAGGCCGAGCTGCATGATCCGTTCAGGCGTTGCCTGTTCGCTTGCAGGGGAGCCTTTAGGGTCTTCCATGCCTCTTCTCCTTCCGCTTTCCCCAGCGGGTTGTCGGTAATAAGTAGAACATACTCGACATTCGGGAAGAAGTCTATAGCGATGACGTGCCTACAAATAGGCGCGGTGCAACTTCACTGCAAGCCGCTATAACGCATAACGATTCGCCGGGCTGCATATGGGTTTCCGGGAACACCCCTTCTCGGCAGCTCGGTGAATAGAGGCAACCCGCTGTAAAAACTGAGCCATGAAGACCATGAGGTGAACAACGCAACCTTGCGCCAGGAGAGCAGCAGAATTGGGCCTCAACCGCAGCATGGCAGCAGTAGAAGCTAAACCGGAGTAAACACCAACGAACAGGCAACGGCTAATGCCGCTTAGCTAAGGGAATTCCTTGACACCAGTGAATATCCAAGAACGTATGTATTAAGACTACTAATCAGAAGGTCGTAGGTTCGAGTCCTATCGAGCGAGCTCCAAGGTTCCCCTCCTTTGCTCTGCAAGCTTCAGGAATGGCGGTACTTTCTCATGCCAGGGGTCGAGGTCGTTCATCGTCTAATTACGAAACGCCCGCCTCCGGGCTCGGCGGCTACCTTTCCGTTTTCGGCGATAACCTCGCCGCGCAGCATGGTCATCACGGGCCTGCCCTTCACGCGACGCCCGTCGAATGGTGTCCATCCCGCCTTGGAAACTATGTTGTCGTTGCTTAAGATGTGCTCTTGTTCGGTGTCGACGAGCACCACGTCTGCGTCCGAACCGATGCGTAGAGCGCCTTTGCGTGGGTACAGGCCGAGCAAGCGTGCGGGCGCTTCGCTGTACGTCTGAACGAGCCTCTGAAGCGTGAGCTTTCCCTCGGCCACCGCGTTAAGCAGCATCGTAAGCGTAGTCTCAACACCGGGCAAGCCGAAAGGGCAGCCCCAGATATCGCTTGCGAACTTCTGGTCGAGGGTGGAAGGAGCATGGTCCGTCGAGATGAGGTCTATCTGCCCTCTCGCCAGACGCTTCCACATTAGCTCTCCGGCAGGGGCATCACGGGCCGGCGGTGTGAACTTGCGGGTCGGCCCGTACTTACGTACTTCGTCCGAGTCGATGTAGAAATACTGCGGACAGCTCTCTATCGACAGAACCGCGCCCAGTTCGCGCTCCCGCCGCACGAGATCGATGACCTGCGGCTGACTAGCGTGTGCGACTGTAATATTCGCTCCGGTTAATCTCGCGAGCAGCGCCACTGTGTTCACGGCGACTAGCTCCGCCTCCGTCGAGCGCCACTCTGGTATCACCCCGTAGTCTCTGCGTAGGGCGGCGTGTAAGCGCTCCTCGTTGTCCTCCGTGATGAATTCGTCTTCGCAATGCACGAGCCCCCGGGCCCCGGCCTCAAAGAGGGAGCGGAAGAGGTGCAACAGATCATCGGGGAGGAGGCCGGGCACCCCGTGGGTAGTGCAGGTGAAGGCCTTGAATATCGCCACCCCATCCTCCCAGAGGTCCGGCACGTGTTTTATGGTGTCCGGGAAGACGTGCGCCATCAGCCCGAAATCTATAACCGACCGGTCCTTCAAGTATTCCCGCTTCTCCCGGAGGTCCTCCGCGGTGAGGACCGGGTTGCTGTGGGTGTGCTCCACCACGGTGGTTACCCCCCCGACCGCCGCCGCGCTGGAGCCGCGGATGAAGTCTTCGCGCGCGTTGTCTCCGGGGTCCATAAAGTGGACGTGCTGATCGACCAT
>DATDKT010000104.1:0-7016 GCA_036519775.1 Rubrobacteraceae bacterium | reverse complement strand
CTTCCTGCAGTCTTTCTCGTCCCACTACGGCATCCAATACTCCCGCCCCGGCAACGGGATCTCCCACTACGTCCACCTCGAGCGTTTCGCCAGACCCGGCGAGCTCCTGGTCGGCGCCGACTCGCACTCCACCATGGCCGGCGCGCTCGGGATGTTCGCCGTCGGGGCCGGCGGGCTTGACGTGGCCGTGGCGATGGCGGGCTACGGCTTCTCGCTTGAGTGCCCGAAGGTCGTCAAGGTCGAGCTGCGCGGAGAGCTGCCCAGCTGGGTGCAGTCGAAGGACATAATCCTCGAGCTCTTGCGGCGCTACGGGGTACGCGGGGGCGTGGGACGGGTCTTCGAGTTCGCGGGGGAGGGTGTTTCTACTCTTTCGGTGACGGACCGGGGCACGATCTGCAACATGATCACCGAGCTGGGCGCCACGGCCGCCGTCTTCCCGAGCGACGCGCAGACGAGCGAGTGGCTCGCCGCCCAGAGGCGCGAGGAAGACTACGCCTCCCTCGCCCCAGACCACGAGGCCTCTTACGACGAAAACGAAGTGATCGAGCTCCCGCAGCTCGAGCCGCTGATCGCGGAACCGTCCTCTCCGGGCAACGTGGTGCCGGTGCGCGACGTCGCCGGCACGCAGACGGTGCAGGTGTGCGTCGGCTCCTCGGTGAACTCCTCCTATGAGGACCTCGCCACCGTGGCGGCCGTCCTGCGGGAGAACATCGTGCACCCCCGCGTGGAGATGACGGTCACGCCGGGATCGCGCCAGATTTTGGACACGATATCGAGGGGCGGCGTCTACCAAGACCTCGTCGCCGCTGGCGCGCGGATGCTCGAGCCCGTCTGCGGTCCCTGTATCGGTGTCGGACAGGCCCCCTCCGCCGGTGTGCCCTCGGTGAGGACCTTCAACCGCAACTTCCCTGGCCGCAGCGGGACGAGCGGAGATGAAGTCTATCTTTGCTCCCCGGCGACGGCCGCCGCGACTGCGCTCAAGGGCGAGATCTCCGACCCGCGCGAGCTGGGAGAGCCGCCGACCATTGCCCCCGCGTCGTCCGACCCGAACATGGACGACCGCCAGATCCTGGACCCGCCGCCACCCGAGGAGGCGCGAAACGTCGAGATCGTCCGCGGACCCAACATCGTGCCCCCGCCCGAGGGCCGACCGCTTCCAGAAGAGCTGGAGGGACGCATCGTCATAGTCACTGAAGACGACGTCTCGACCGGAGACATGGCTCCCGACGGAGCGCTCGGAATGAGCCTCTGGTCGAACATACCCGAGTGCGCGAAGTACATGTTCCGCCGGCAGGACCCAGAGTTCCACGACCGCGCGCTCAAGTGGGGGGGAGGTTTCATCGTGGGCGGACACAACTACGGGCAGGGCTCCAGCCGCGAACACGCTGCTTTGGCTCCGCTGCACCTGGGAATCCGCGCGGTCATCGCCAGGAGCTTCGCGCGAATCCACCGCCGGAACCTGATCTCCCAGAGCATCCTTCCGCTGCTGTTTGGTGAAGAGGACGACTACGAACGGGTGAGCCGGGGCGATACCTGGAAGATCGAAGGCGTGCGTGAACTGATCGCCGCGGGAGAGCAAACACTCGTGGTAAACACTGACGACGGGACGAAGATCGAGCTCGAGATCCGGCTGTCGCCCCGAGAGCGCGAGGTCCTCCTGGCCGGCGGGACCCTGAAGTTCTTGCGTGGCGCATAGGAAAGGGAGTCGCATGGCGGTGAAAGAGGGCTGGAGGGGACGGTACTTCGAGGACTTCGAGGTAGGCGACGTCTACGAGCACCCTTTAGGACGTACGGTAACCACCACAGACAACATCTGGTTCACCCTGCTCTCCCAGAACACCGCCCCCGTTCACTTCGACCACAACTACGCCGCACAGACGGAGTTCGGCAAGCCGCTCGTGGACTCTACCTTCACCCTCGCGCTGGTCACGGGGCAGAGCGTGACGGACATCTCCCAGAACGTGTTCGCCAACCTGGGATGGGACGAGGTGAGGCTGCCGGCGCCTGTCTTCGAGGGGGACACGATCTACTCCCAGTCGGAAGTCCTGGAGAAGCGCGAGTCGCGCTCGCGCCCGAACGTGGGGATAGTGACGGTCGAGACGACCGGGTACAACCAGGACGGGAGGACGGTCATCACCTTCAAGCGCACCATCATGGTCTACAGGCGGGGTCACGCCCCGAAGATCACCAGGATCACTCCCGGAGGTGACGGATGAGCGTAACCAGGACCGCGACGACCCGCGAGCTGGCTTCTTTCCTCTCCGGATTACACTTTGAGGACCTGCCAGATGAAGTCGTCGAGCGCACCAAAGAACTGTTTCTCGACTGGGTCTCGTCGGCCCTCGCCGGCAAAAACGCGCGGCCGGTCCGCATCCTCGAACGATTCACCGAGACCATGGGACCCGCCGAAGGGCCGAGCGAGATCCTGGTCTCGCGCCGGCGCACCTCGCCGCTCTTCGCCGCGCTCGTGAACGGCGCCGCGTCGCACGTTGTCGAGCAGGACGACCTCCACAACGCCTCTGTTTTCCACCCGGCGACCGTGGTCTTCCCTGCCGCCCTCGCCGCAGCCCAGCAGACCGGGGCCTCGGGACGAGACCTAATCTCCGCCTCGGTGGCCGGCTACGAGACCGGGGTGAGGGTCGGAAGCTACCTCGGCCGCTCCCACTACAAGGTCTTCCACACCACCGGGACGGCGGGCACGCTCGCCGCAGCCGCCGCCGTCTCCCACCTTTTGGGCGCCGACGAAGAGGTCATGCTCCATGCGCTCGGTTCGGCCGGGACGCAAGCCGCCGGGTTGTGGGAGTTCCTGCGCGACGCGGCGGACTCCAAGCAGCTCCACACCGCAAAGGCCGCATCCGACGGTCTTCTCGCCGCCTACCTCGCCAGCGACGGGTTCACCGGTGCGACCCGCATCCTGGAGGGAGATCAGGGGCTGGCCGTCGGGATGTCCTCGGACGCGGACCCCCCGAAGCTGGTCGAGGGGCTCGGGGAGAAGTGGGCAGTGCCGGAGACCTCGTTCAAGTTCCACGCCTCCTGCCGGCACACGCACCCCGCCGCCGACGCACTGCTGGAGGCAATGGGAGAACATGGGCTTGGCGCGGATCAGATAGCCGGCGTCCGCGCCCGCGTGCACGGCGCTGCGATAGACGTACTCGGACCCGTGCGCGACCCGCGCACGATCCACCAGTCCAAGTTCTCGATGGGGTTCGTACTCGCCATGATCGCCACCACGGGGAGCGCCGGGATCGACGACTTCACCGAGGAGGCGCTGGAGGACCCGGCGCTGCGCAGGTTCAGCGAGCGAGTCGAGATGATCTTCGACCCCGAGATAGACGCGGCCTATCCGCAGCGTTGGATCGGGCTCGTGGAGATAGAGACGACCGGCGGCGAACACATCATCTCCCGCGTAGACGTCCCGAAGGGGGACCCCGGCAACACGTTGAGCCGCGAGGAGCTGGAGGAGAAAGCCCGGAGCCTCGCCGCCTTCCAGGGCGGGGCCTCGGACGCGGAGATGGACCGTATCATCGGTCGCGTCTGGAGCCTGGATCTGGAGCCCGACGTACGAAACGTGCTGCCGAAGGCGTAACGTGGGGAGCCCCGACCAATACGAGGACTTGCGGCGAGGAGTCCGCGAGGTGTGTGCGGAGTTCCCGGACGGCTACTGGCGCGAGCTCGACGCGAGACGGGATTACCCGGAAGCCTTTATCGAGGCGATGACGAAGAGTGGCTACCTCGGCGCGCTCATCCCGGAGGAATACGGTGGGTTGGGCTTGAGCCTCACCGAGACTACGATCATCCTCGAAGAGATCAATCGTTCCGGGGGCAACGCCCAGCCCGCCCACGCGCAGGTGTACGTTATGGGCACCATGCTGCGTCACGGCTCGGAGCAGCAGAAGAGAGAGTACCTGCCGAAGATAGCCAGCGGTCAGCTGAGGCTGCAGGCCTTCGGCGTGACCGAGCCGGAGGCCGGGACCGACACGACCTCCTTGAGGACGACCGCCATACGCGACGGCGATCATTACGTTATCAACGGGCGCAAGATCTACATCTCGCGCGTCCAGCACTCCGACCTCATGATCCTGCTTGCCCGGACCACGCCGCTGGATCGGGTGACGAGGAGGTCTGATGGGCTCTCCGTATTCCTCATCGACCTGCGCGAAGCCGCGGGCAACGGTCTAACAGTGAAGCCCAGACGCGTGATGATCAACAACGAGACCAACGAGCTCCTCTTCGAGAACCTAGGTATCCCGGCGAGCAGCCTGATCGGCGAGGAAGGCAGAGGCTTCCGTTACATCCTGGACGGCATGAACGCCGAGCGGATCCTCATAGCCGCCGAGTGCATCGGCAACGGACGGTGGTTCGTGGATAAGGCTACCCGCCGCGCCACAGAGCGCGTCGTCTTCGGTCGTCCGATAGGACAGAACCAGGGCATCCAATTCCCCATAGCCCGGGCGCACATAAGCGTGGAGGCCGCGGACCTCATGCGGTTCAGGGCCGCGGAGCTGTTCGATGGGGGCGAGCCCTGCGGAGCCGAGGCGAACATGGCCTTGCTGTTGACCGCAGACGCCTCCTGGGAGGCCGCAAACGCGGCGATGCAGACCTTCGGCGGCTACAGTTACGACGCCGAGTACGACGTCGAGCGCAAGTTCCGCGAGACCCGACTCTTCCAGGTGGCGCCGATCTCAACCAACCTGATCCTCTCCTACGTAGGAGAGCACGTCCTCGGTCTGCCGAGGTCCTTCTGATGTTGGCTCTCGAAGGCATCACAGTCGTCTCCTTAGAGCAAGCAGTCGCCGCCCCCTTCGCCACCCGCCAGCTCGCCGATCGTCTCCGCGGTCGTTGAGGGCGCGGATCTTCGTCCCGTGCTCCTCGAACTCGCGCCTGAGAAGGTAATGATAGGCGGGCTCGCGGGCGATGCGATCCCGGTCTTGGGCCAGCACCACATAGACACCGCCAGCGGCCACGAGGTACCGCACACGGTCCATGCCTGGCCTCTCAAGGCTTGCGCCGCTCTGTCCGGGGTCTACTACCTCCTCTAGGACCTCGTAACTTTCACGGGCGGCGTACTCCCGTAGGACCTCAAGCTGCTGGGCGAGTGAGTAGCCAGAGCGGGCTTGCTCGTCTGTGGAGACACGGGCGTAGAGGACGGCCCTCTTCAGGCCGTGGCGGTTCGTGTTAGGCATGGTTACTACCTTATGAGTTCGGAGGGATCGAAGTCTAGGACTCTGGCGAGCTTACGGATAGTCTCCGGATACGCACCACCCTTGCCATTTCCCAACTTGGAGACGACGTTGCGATGGACACCGCTCTATCTGGCGAGGTCTCCAACCAACCACACGCGCTGGCTGCGCAGCCTCCGGAGCTTGTGTCCGTCTACCTCCATCAACGTCTGTGTACTCATCGCACGCTCCCGCGTCAAAATTATGTGCAAACTAATTATAAACTAGTTGTATAACATGTGCAAGACGTGTATACTGGTGTTGTCGGATAAAGAAGTGGCCCCGCAGGTGGTGTTTGACCACTACATATTTTTCAGACGATACGGTCTCCAAGATAACGTCACACTGCATTTGAGCAGCGTCCTGCTGTTTGTCGTGCTTTTCTATGTGTACCCCTTGAAGTTCCTCTTCACCGCGCTCATGGACCAGCTACTAGGTTTTAGCACCCAGGTAGGCTCTTCGACAGGAGCTGTTGTCCAGGAAATAAAGCCAGCGCAATGGCCGCTGCTACTTGTGCTCTTTGGCGTAGGCTTCGTTGTCGTGCAATTAGTCTACTTCCTTCTCTACTGGCGCGCCTACGACTTGCGTGACGTGCTCAAGCTCGACGCGTATGAAGCATCTATAACGCGCGAGAAGATCCAAGGTTACCTTATACTTGCGGGAATTGGGCTGGCTTCCATTGCTATTGCCCTGCTAGGCGGCGAAGACGCGAGCGTCTGGGCAGGGTGGGTGTACTTGCTGAGCTGGCCGCTTATGACGATCAACGGCCACATCATGGCTCGGCGTAGAAGAAAGAGCGCATCGTTACGCTAGGTGGTGGCATCGTATAAGCTCGTACAAGATCATTTCAACCTCAACCTCACCAAACAGGCTCTTAAGCCGAACGCCCCCTGTAACCTTTCCTCCCCTTTGCCCTCTAAACAGCGCCCCGGCTTTTCTGTTGACTGCGCGCCGGTGGTCCTGGGCCGTCTGGTCCGGGGCTGTGCTGAACTTTGCCTGTAGGGGGTTCTCCGAAGTGGTAGCCCCAGCCTCACAGATTTGTTACCTTGTGTGTAAACGCTCCGGTGGGAAATGCGTAGGAGGGGAAGGAGAGCAGAAGGCATGCGACGAGTAGTACTTATGCTGGCGACTATGGCTCTAGCCATCCTGCTGGCCACCGGGGTGGCACAGGCCATCATAAACGGCGAGCCTGATAGGGGGCCTAACGCTCACCCCTACGTGGGAGCGCTAGTGATTGTGCCCCCTTCCGGGGAGTTCAAAGGGCAACGCATCCCCGTGTGCTCGGGCACCCTCATCTCTCCCAAAGTCTTCCTTACTGCAGGGCATTGCACAGATTTCCTGATAAAAGAGGACGTGCCATCCTACGTCTCTTTCGACCCGACCTACAAGCCGGGAGCTTCCGAGGTTATAAATGCAACCCCTTACATCCACCCGAAATTCTGCTTCCCAACTCCTGAGGACACAGCAGCCTGCGCGCCGCCAGGACGTCCTGAGAAGGTTGGCACTCTGCCCCGCGACCTCCGCTACGACGTAGGGGTGGCCGTCCTCGAGGAGCCTGTGAGGATGGCCACCTACGGGGCTCTGCCGCATGCGGGTCTGGTCGACACCCTCAAGGAGGGCCAACGCCTCACCACCGTGGGCTAGGCACGAGAAGATTCGACCTCATCAGCAAACCGCCGCTGCAGCCACAGCCTCGCCCCCTAGACAACCGCTACAGGGCCACGGTTAGACTTCTTAACACAAGAGACCCCGCCGTAGGCGACATGTTCGTCAAGACCACGGGCGTCAGCCTCATAA
>DATDKT010000103.1:0-4475 GCA_036519775.1 Rubrobacteraceae bacterium | reverse complement strand
CCCCCTACACGACGAGAGAGATCCGAAGCGTTACCCGGGCCGAGTGGGACGGCTGGCTATGGGACTCGCCGGGAGGCGGTCACGTCCTGCAGAGCTATGAGTGGGGCGAGTTTAAGCGGCGCTTAAGCTGGAGGCCTATTCGTCTGGTGCTCGAGAGGGACGGCGAAGTGGTGGGGCTTGGACAATTCCTCGTCTACAACACCGCTCCGGTTCCCGGCGTCCTCATGTACTGCACCAAGGGACCCTGGCTGCCTTGGGACGATGAGGAGGCCGTGCGGACCTTTTTCGAGGGCGTGCGCGCCATTGCCGGGCGCGAAGGTGTACACACCGTCAAGATCGAGCCCGAAGTCCTCGAGCAGCAGAAGTACGTAAAGGCCCTCCTTGGCGAGATCGGTTTCCGCAAATCCCGCTACGACTTAAACCTGAAGACCACCCTGGTGGTAGACCTGAGCCTCTCGGAAGAAGATCTGCTCGCGAGGATGAAGAGCAAGACACGCTACAACATCCGTCTGGCCGCCAGGAAGGGCGTCGAGGTGGTCGAACCGAAGTTTGAGGAAGGCTGGGAGACTTTCTACGAATGGATGAAGGCCACCTCAGAGCGGAAAGAAGACTATGTCCTCAGAAGGCCGCGCGACTACCTCCGCAGCGTGATGCGGGCTATGCACGATGCAGGCCAGGGACACTTGTTCTTTGCTAAGCACGAAGGAACGCCGCTGGCCGGCATGTACGTCTTCACCTCGGGCAATAAGTACTGGTACATGTACGGTGCCTCGAGCGATGAGAAGCGTAATCTCAAGCCCAACTACCTCTTGCAGTGGGAAGTGATGCGCTGGGCTAGGCGGCGCGGCCTGACACATTACGATATGGTGGGCGTACCTAAGGCGGAGTACCTGGATGTGAGCAGCTCCCTGTGGAGCGTTTATAAGTTCAAGGAGGGCTTCGGCGGAGAGATCGTGGACTCCTTAGGCTGTTTAGACCTGCCAGTCAAACAGGCGCATGCAGCCGCATGGTACAAGTTCGAGCCGGTGTACTACCGCTTGTACTACAAGCTGAAGAACAACGTCTTCTACTAGTACGTGGCGTTAACGCTCGAACGCCACTTGAGGAGAGCTTCGCGGCGTTCTTCTACTTCTTTGCCTTTTTCGCCTGCCAGGTTCTCTTTTTCGAGGGGGTCTTCTGAGAGATCGAAGAACTCATCGGGCTGGTTGCCATGGTGGTAGATGTACTTCTCATCCTTCTTTAGGCTCGCCATACATGCTTTCTCGTGGAAACAGCTGAACATAAGGGTACGGTTCTCCGGCAGTTGATGGAGGAGCGAATAGCCTGGGTACCCCCCATCCTTCACCTCGTAGCCTAGCGTCTCCAGCACGGTAGGCAGGATGTCGGTTTGGTTCGACAGTCCCTTAACCCGCTCGCCGTGCTCTAACCATCCTGGGGCGTGGATCAAGAAGGGCACCTTGAGGCCCTCTTCCCATATGGCATCGTCGTGCTGGAACCGACGGTGCTCGCCGAAGGCCTCGCCGTGGTCGCCATAGATGACGAAGATCGTGTTCTCGTAGAGCCCCAGCTCCTTGTACTGATCGAAGAGGTTCTTCAAGAAGATGTCCTGAAGTCTGAGACAGTTGAGGTAGCGGTTTAGCTCCTCGTTCTCCGAGAACTCCTCACTTCCGTGACGGGTGGAGAGACACTGGTAGTCATGGTGTCCTGTGCCCGTAAGGTACTGGGCTAAGAAGGGCTCGTCATCGTGCTCTTTGAGCCAATCTTGACTGGGCTTTAGCATGATGTCGTCCTCATAGCCGAAGTAGTTTGTCTGCTCGAAGCCCTCCGTGTCTATGGATTCTAGTGGGTAGTAATCCTCGTAGCCGAAGTTTTTCACGAGGCCCTCGAAGTCCTCGAAGTCCTTAGTAGAGGACTGAAAGAAGCCGGTACGGTAGCCCTGCCCCTTGAGGAGGCCGGCCAGGCAGGGGACGGGGATACCGCCTGGGTTTGCCTCGGTAGCCGGCTGGACGAGGTGGGGCTCTATGCCGCAGTTGACTGAGACGCTCGCTTTGGAGGTATGCGGGACGACCGTGTAGGCCTGCTCGGCAAGCAGACTGTTCTTCGCCAGTTCGTTTAGAAAGGGCGTCGTCTTTAGCTCCTCGTTGTAGGGGGTGACGGACTGCGCGCGGGTCGACTCGAGGTGGATGAGGACGACGTTACGCTTCTCGGTTTGGGGCGTCTGCACGAGGCTGGCGTGCGCAGCCGGATGCTCGGCAGGTGGGACGGTAGCGCCGACATCCGGGGCGTTCTCCTCGGTGGTCACTTCCTTTGCTCCCGTCAAGACCAAATTGACGAAAGGGTCCCTCACGAACGATACGCTGGCTCCCGCCGGATTGTCCGTCGAACGGGCGCCGATCAGCAACGAAAGAAAGCTGAAACCGAACGCCAAAAGCAACAGCCCGAGAGGGCCTAGAAAGGAGACTTCGGGCCTTCTGGTCCCGAATCTCTCCGACCATCCTCGCCACCGGCTGACGACACGCCTCACGAGCGATGGACCTAGAGCCGCATACAAGAGGGCGGCCAAAAGGAGTGCCCAACCCCAGGGCGTAGCCCCGGAGGTGAGGACCGGGATAACCTCCCTGAACTTAGGAAGCCACAAGGCGATGATGCCGTAGTCGAGCGTGGTGCCGGTTTGCTGGAAGTAATGGTGGGCGAACGTGGTCACGATCACCACGATCATCGTCGCCGCGTGGAAGAGGATGACTATGACCCGGCGCAAAGGCCCCCCGCCGCGCACCGCGGCGAAGAGTCCTATCCATAACAAAGCGTACCCCAGGTTGAAGAACACATCCGAGCGCATCAGATCGAAGTTCGGAGCAAGCCCGGGTATCGAGGCGACGCTAGAGGCCTTCAGAGCAAGGTTGTAGACGAAAAGAGGAACGAGGAGGCTGAGCAAGTAAACCCAGTCCCGACGGTCCATGAGTACGTCCAAGCAACTCAGAATGGTCGACTTGTTGTTTCTCGATGACATAGACGGCGGAGGATTTTATAAGATTTCACAGATATTTAATAGAGCCTGTCGACGGTATAGTACCTGCCCGCTCTAGCCGTCCCGGGACCGATCGACAGCCCGCCGACACGCAAGCCCCGCCTCCATCCGAGACCGACCTAGATCAACTATCTGCCGGTTGGGCCACTAGCTGTAGTCGTTGCCTTGGTAGAGGAGCTTCATCGGACTGTTGGAACTTCCGCACCACCCTACTTCGAATAGCGAGCGCGAACAAGACAATCCCTTCGCTACCAAGTAGGCTGCCTCTATTCACCGAGCTACCGAGAGCTTAGAGATTCTCGGAAGATGCTAATACTGCTTTCTCAGAAACTTAGGTGCAGGGTTGTGGGTATTGTGCGTGATGAACCGCTCGGTGGCTTTGGCCGCCATTGGGCCTCCGTTGACTGGCATAATGCTCCTACACTAGGCATAGGCCGCGAACGAGGAGGCTATCGTCATGTCAGACTCGCGCCCGGACACCGTCGCGCGGATGGTCGCCGAAGCCAAGGAGCACGTAGAGAACCTGCCGGTCGAACGGGTCGCCGCCGAGATCGAGGGAGGGGGCGTGATTATCATCGATGTGCGCGAAGAGGACGAGCGCCTCTTGGAAGGCGCCCTTCCAAACGCGATGCATGTGCCTGGGATGATGTTGGAACTCTCGGCCGATCCGGACAGCCCCCTCTATAGGGAGGAGTTCGATCCCGAAGGCCGGCTCATCCTCTATTGCTCCTCGGGGAGCAGGTCGGCGCTGGGAGCGTATACCCTCCAGCGGACGGGCTACGGGAACGTAGCCCACCTTGATGGGGGAATGATGGAGTGGAAACGAGATGGACGTCGCGTGGAGATGGTCGGTTTCGGTTGAGCGCCCTTTCCCTTGCGAGTAGATCTACCTACTGGACGACTGGTGAATAAACGGTGGGTTGCCCCTAATCACCGAGATGCCGAGAGCTAAGGTCTTCTCGGAAACTCACAGCGCCTTGCGGTGATGTTTGACCACCCGGCATCTAGCGCAGATGAAAGCCTATTCGGTAGACCTGCGCACTAAAGTTAGCTGGGAGGTCGTAGAACCGGCATCGGGTGTCTGCCAGTACGTGTTGCTGCCACGCGGATGGCCGGGGCGGTCGACCAGTTCGAATGAGCGGCGACGATCAACAGAAATTAGAGAAGTGTGATAGAGCAGAGTTTAAAGGTTACTTCCCTACGGGCAGGGTGTTTATTAGATAAGTATCCTCTATGAAGGAGGAGCTGGACGAGAAGCGGGCCGAGTACGAGCAGGAGAAGAAGAAGCGAGCCGGGGCCTATTTTAGGGGCTGCGGCCTCCGATTGTGGTATAGTCAGAATGCAGTTCAGAGATGGGTTTTATGGTGAACGAAGCGCCGCCCGACCAAAGAGGCGGCTTTTTATTGCGGTGGAGCCCCAGTGAAGAAAGGTGGGCTCCAGTATATGG
>DATDKT010000102.1:0-5575 GCA_036519775.1 Rubrobacteraceae bacterium | reverse complement strand
GGCTCGGCCGACCTGTGCTTCCTCACGGACGCGCCGGTGGCCGAGGTCGTCGAGCATCTGGGGGCAAATAGCGTCGAAATCCTCGAAGGACCCGTGAGGCGCACGGGGGCGGCCGGGCCGATAACGTCGGTGTACTTCAGGGACCCCGACGGTAATCTGATCGAGGTCTCCAGCCCCGTGGGGGCGTAACCGGCTGGCGCCAACCGGTTTGCGGCTCTACTCACAAAACCGCGCAACACACATCTAGGCTTCCGGGAACATTCCTTCTGAAACTGTCTGATAAATAGCTGGAGGGCTTCCCGAGCGTGGTACGGCTGGCGCGAGGGGGCAAAATGGGGCTTCTTTGCCCCCTTATACTCGCTCGCGGGACCCCAAAATAGGACCTACTTCGATTTATCAGACAGTTTCTCTGAAACCGTCCGAAAAGTGATGCGGTCAAGGGTCCGAGTATGGATTGGCTGGTATAGGAGCACGAGAAGGGCCTTGGAGCCGTCTGTAGGGCTACGCTGCAGGCACCTCCGACACAACACCGGAGGACTTCATCAGGGCGGCGGGCGCGGACGCCTACCCAGCAAGTACCACCAGCGCACTAGTAAGCGCAGAAAAGCGCAGAGCGCCCCCTCTATTCACCAACGTTGTGGAATAGGAACTCTCGGAAGTACATCCGGAACCTATTGCTCTGGCGAACTGAAATTAGTACTCCTTGGTCTCCACCGCCTCCATGATCCGCACTCGTAAGCCGTGCGTTAAGTCCGGAGGACTTGTGGGGTCGTTCAGTGCTGCTCTAACGGCCTCCGTCTCGCTTGCACTGTCGAATTCGACGTCGCCCAGTGCTGCTTTAACGGCCTCGGCCTCGCTTGCACTGTCGAATTCGAGGTCGATCATGACGTAGTTTGGATCATCCGTCGCGCGCAGGACCCGGTAGCGTCGCACGCCGGAGCGCTCCCTGCCAATTGGATCGCTGTCGAAGGATGCCTTCCAGGCGTCGTAGTCTGGTACTGGGTGTTCGATCCGCAAGGTGTACATCTCGGTCCCTCCCTGACAATATGGTCGGCCCGTGTCACTGAGCGGATGATGTTAGCGGCTAACGACCCCGAACACCAGGAGGTTCGCCCGACCAGCCGCTCCACCGCGGCCAGGTCCAGCGGGTGGCTAAGAGGACTACGCTCCTGGAAGCTGTCCGACCTCCTATTCCATGAGGCTCGTAGAGAAACTGTCCGAAAAGGGTCGGAGAGGCTGCAGCGTAGCCGTGCGGGCCGCCGAAAAGGGACTGATTCGGCCCATTTGGCTTCCGTATACCGGCCAAATCCACGGTTGGAGCGCTGCTCATACCCCTTTTCGGACAGTTTCTCTCGGATTCTCGGTAAATAGAGGCAAACACGCCCTCCTTGTGTCCTGGGACATTTGTACTACGTAACCTTACTCATTCTCCTTCAGCTTCCCCTATTGCGTAATCCTACGGATGCCACCTTGAGCAGCGCCGTCTAGAGTCATCCTTGTAACCAGTAAACGGGTGGAGGCAAGAGTAAGTCCCAACCCCGCCCCCTCAACCAAAAGGAGGAACACTATGGGACAGCAGGAGACGGTGGCGGGCAGCGCCTTGAGGCGCATGATCTTGGTGCTTGCGGTAGCGGCACTAATGGCGGCACTGATGGCCGTTATGGCAGCCCCAGCGTTTGCACGTAGTACAACCGGTAGTGATAATGCGGCATTCGGCTTTGGTCAGGGATCTGGTGGTGGCGCGTTCGTCAATGCAGGAGAGGGCCAAGACTACCCAGCCCTGCATAGCGAGCCCCCAGGCAAGTTAAGGAACAGTTAAGGAACACGTAGAGTGAACAAAGAGGGCCGGAGTCTTTTGAGACCGGCCCTCTTTCCTGCTCTCTTCTAAACTCTTGTGTTTCCGAGAATAACCCTTCTCAGCAGCTCGGTGAATAGAGGCAACCTGCTACAACCTCAACACGTAGGTTCCCGGCTAACCAAATACCTACCCTCCACTTTCGTACCCTGCTGAACGACGAGGCCCCCGAGGTGAACCTGATGCTAGCGTAGCTCTTAGCTACGTCCTTGCCGTAGGCTAGGCTACCTCCGGATATCTATCCAACCCTGCTACATGTGGTGTTGCCCAATACGCGTATTAGGGCGTGCAACGGCCCTTTGCTCCGGTCTTAACGCATATAGATTCGCCCTGCTGAATAAGGGCTGCCGAGAACACCCCTTCTAGGCAATAGAGTGAATAGGAACAACGGGGGTCCCCTGACTTGAATGCTAGCTGCGCGCAATCCCACCCGCTTTCGGAGTCCTGTTCTTTGAGCGACAATTACGAAATGAGATTCGACTGCGGGTGCTGCGTGCTTCGTCCCTGGGCCGCAGGCGACGAGCCTTCGCTCGTTCGGCACGCTAACAACTACAAGATCTGGCGAAACCTACGCGACGGCTTCCCGCATCCTTATACGCTTGTGGATGCCAAGCAGTGGATTAGCTTCGCTCAGCAGAAGTCTCCGCAAACACTCTTCGCGGTCGAAGTGGGTGGAGAAGCTGTCGGTAGTGTTGGGCTTTTCGCGAAGAGCGACATCGAACGCCTTTCGGCAGAAATAGGTTACTGGATTGGCGAGGCCACCTGGGGCAAGGGGATCGCCACGGCTGCAGTAAGGACTCTGAGTACTTATGGATTTAAGGAATTGGGCCTCACACGCATCTTCGCTGTTCCCTTTGTTAGCAATCCAGCCTCGATGAGAGTCCTAGAAAAAGCTGGGTATGTACGCGAGGGGGTACTGCGCCGAAGCGCGATCAAAGAAGGCATCGTACTTGACCAGGTACTCTATGCCATCACGGACATGGATGTGTTGCCTTGAGTTTCCGAGAACACCCTCCTTCTCGGCAGCTTGGTGAATAGAGGCAACCTGCACCCCTAGCTAGCTCTAGGCGCAAGTCTTGCTTTCTCCTGGATCTAAGAAAATTCTGATTACCGGGGCAACTGGTAATGTGGGAGGCGCAGTGCTCAACCACTTGTCCACCACCGACGTCGACCTACGTGTGCTAACCCGCGATGAGTCAAAGGCGCAATCGCTTAGGGATCGGGGCGTAGAGGATGTTGTTGTCGGCGACTTCCTTAAGCCAGAGACTTTAGGTCCTGCTCTGGAGGGCGTGAGTACAGTCTTCTTGCTGACTCCAATTAACCCACAGCAGGTTCCCCAAGCGAGCAACGTGATTAGGGCAGCTAAGAGGTCGCGGGGCGAGCCGCGCATTGTGAGGCTTTCGGTCCACCAAGCCTCTCACGAGGCCCCTACAAGGATCAGTAGGCAGAATGCCCAGATCGAAGACGAGTTGACCTCCTCCGGACTGCCGTACACTCTCCTGCGGCCTCAGTCCTTCATGCAGAATACTCTAATGGCCGCCCCAACCGTTGCCGCCCAAGGCAAGATCTACCAGCCGTTCAAGGACGGCAAGTTGGGGATGATCGACGCCCGCGACATCGGGGAGGTGGCTGCGAAGGTGCTGACCGAAGAGGGCCAACGAGGGGAAGGTGTACACCCTAACCGGTCCCGCAGCTATCTCTTTCTACGACGTTGCCGAGGCGCTAAGCGAGGTTGTTGGCAAGGAAGTGAGCTATATTGAGATCTCTTTAGAGGCCGCAAAGGAAGCCATGCTAAACAGGGGCATTCCAGAGTGGAGGGCCGATGCTTTGAACGAGTACGCAAAGGCCCACAGCGAGGGCTACAGCGACTTTACGACCGGCGACTTCGAGAAGCTCACCGGCCATCTAGCCACCTCCTATAAGAAATTCGCAAGTGACTTCCAGTATATGTTTCAGGGAGGATAACCAGATTAGGATATTGCAGAGACTATTGACTCCCAGGGATAGGGGAGTTTCCGACAAGACCTTAGCTCTCGGCGCCTCGGTGAATAGAGCTAGGGCGTGTCTGATAAATACTCATAATTAGTCTAGCCACCAGACAGTTTCGGTAAAGAGCGGCGGAAGTAAGCGGGTAGGTGATGTATTTTGTAAAAGAGCTTGCCACTTGGTCCGTTATTGTAGTATATAATACTATATATACAATAATTAGTGGGTCTTCTTAGACTCAGAAGGTGTGGAAGGTAAGAGGGGGGCAGTAATGAGTTTATCGGGTTGGGCTCTTCCTGCCTTCGCCGCTGCAATCGTAGGGCTCGGGCTCTTTGGTGCCTATTCGCATTTCAATTATTCGTATCTCGATACGAACACCAGAAGCGCATCCAGGCCAGTCATGCCGGTTCTCTCATCAGACGATGAAGGACCATCGCCGGCGCAGGAGCCGAGCGAGGCATCTACGCCAACTTCCTTACCTGCGCACGCAGGGCTCCCATCCTCTGAAGGCACGATTACGTCCGCAGATCCATTGGCGAGCGAAGCTATGGAGACTGCTTTGCGCGAGTCCGTTGCTGTAGAGTCGGACAAGCTAGATGGGGCTGTTGAAGGAGACGGTCTTCTTCGCGGTGTCTTTGGCGAACGTGCTAATACTACCGAAGGCTCTGTGTCGTCCCAGGGCGAATCTTCGTCGTTAGAACCTACGCCACCACAAAGCACAACTGCTTATTCCCGAGACCCTGCTCAAACATCGGTGGACCCAGATACTGATGCTATAGCGCAAGAGGCGCTCACGTTAACCCCACCGTCGGAGCCACCGACGAGCATGGAAACGCCTTCCCCACCTTCTCCTCCCCTGGCGGCGGATGCATCATTACCCCGGGATCGCGATGCTGGCGCAGGAGGAGCAAACGCCAAGCCGAAGCGAGTTTTCTTGGTCGAGGATCCCCGCGCCCTTGGTGAGAACCTCGTTATGGCGCTGAAGCGCGAGCCGGATCTCGCAGTGGTCGGTCAAACTGGCTCGCCGGCTGAGTGCGGCAACTTCGTGTCCGCTGAGGGCGGGTTGGACGTTGCAATCGTCGGCCCCTTCTTGCCGGACGGTCAAGGGTTCTCCCTAATCGAGGGACTGCGTAGATTCTGTCCCCACGTCCCGTTGCTGGTGTTGACCCCGAGCCTTGATCCACCTGTCCAGGAGCGGGTGATGAAGGCTGGTGCGGACGCGGTGCTTGCCAAAGACGCCGATCCCGAGCAGATCGTCTCTACCGTAAGGCGTCTCTCACCGAGTTAAGAGCGCATCCCAAACCCTAATAGAGTAGGCTTGTCAAGTAGCGAGACCACGATATTTGGCAAGTGTGCCTGTGTAAGAGCGGTGCGATCGCCGCCCACGCTGTATCCGACAATTCCCCACCTCTAACCATAACTTGGCCCTATTGGGGACACTCGCTCCGTTCGAGGCTAGCAGTGGGAACAGCGATTTACTAGGCAGGCTCTAATAGCCGGTCCTATGCAGGGGGTACCGGACCGAGGCTAAGGGCAAAGCCGAGGGCCGGAAGCCTCGATCAGGACCCGGCCCGGTAGAACCCAAGGGGGGTACGGGGGCGGCGTTCACAAGCGTGCAGGCCATATAGCTCGCCCCCGGAGGAAACCCTACTAACTTATTCTACTCTTATCCTACCTACGACGCAGCACGGCGTACCCAAGCACGCCCCCGCCGATAAGCAGGGCGGTAGCAGG
>DATDKT010000101.1:0-17488 GCA_036519775.1 Rubrobacteraceae bacterium | reverse complement strand
GCTGAGTGTCGTGGCGATCGGGTTGGTCGTCTTCGACTGGCAGTCCTGGCGTAGCCCTGCGCCTACGCCTGCGACGGTACAGCCAGCGTACGAGGGCGAACCGCGAGTGCGATGAGGTGTCACCCTCACTACCGAAAGCTCAGTTTCCGAGAATGGAGGATGCCGGAAACTGGATTTCCGAGAATCTTCCTTCTCGGATTCTCGCTGAATAGAGGCAACGGGGCAGCCCTCCAGCCTCCTCTCTAGTGCTTTGTCGCCTCATATACTGCTGCCGTTTCGTGCTGCGTCTACGACCTGGCGAATGGCATCTATTACAAGATCTGGTTGTTCCAGGTGGATGTAATGTCCGCTGTCCTCCGCGATGATTTGCTCTGAATTTTGTGAGCCCTGCATTGAGGCCGCTTGAGTTCGCGTGTGAGCCTCATCCATTTGCTCCATCTGCTCTTGTGAGAGGCCCATGCCCTCTAATTGGAGAGGCCCCGCGGTCAGGACTATCAACGGTTTGTCCCCCAACGAGAGGGGAGCGACGAGGTGCTCTTCGAAGCTCTCCCCAATGGAAGATGACTCGTCTGCGGATTCGTAGAGCTGCCGTGTGCCGGAATTAATCGCGAGTGCCTCGTCTACAGAACCGTCCGGCAGTTCCGAGAAGGGATAGCCTACTGGCCCAATCATGTTAGCTAGGCGAACTACACCGGTCGTAGCGTAAATCTTGATCCACACCGGCGATCCCTGTAATGACTCGGTTATAGACAGCAAATCTAAATCTTCGAGTGCCGAATCGACCAACACCATCCCCGCGACTTCGTCCGGGTACCGGCTGGCGTAAAGTTGCATGTTGGTCCCGCCGAGCGAGTGGCCGACCAGCACGTAAGGCCCTTGAACCCCGGCGTTGCCCAGCAAGGTATGCAGCTCTTCAACGAATTGCTGGCTCGTGCGTGGTTGGGCGCCCGGCTCGCTCCAACCGGCGCCGCCACGATCGTAGGTGCATACGCGCGCGAATCCCGCGACCTCCGGCTGAACCAGCTGCCAATCCAACACGCTACCGCCCGCTCCGGAATCCATCACGACTGTCGGTGCTCCTCCTCCTTCTCCCGTGCAGTAGAGGTGCAAGCTGTAGACGCCCACGTCGACCATCTCGCCGGGGGCCGGGTACCTGTATTCGTCGATCTTGGTGGCCACGAATTGGTAGACCAAGCCCGCAAGCGGCAGGAAGACAACCAACCCGCCAAGCCCGATTAAAATGCGCTTCGTCCACCGCCAAAGCCGACGACTACGCCCGTGCGGGGTGGTGGTTTGCTGATCCGTTTGAGGTTCCGTCACACCGCTTATTATCCTCTATAGCTCTTATCGAATTTGCGATCCGCCACCTCAGCTACAGTTTACTCCGCTGGTCGCCGCAGTGTGACTCTTGTTACCACCTACACAATTTCCGAGAACACCCCAGGTGCGCGTACCCGGAGTGCAACGGCGTGGTTACCTACGAACAGCCGGTAGAAGGAAACAAACCGCGCTCGGATAAGGAGTTCTGCAGCGTTAAGTGGCGCGTCTATAACCACAGGCTGAAGAAGAGGATAGAATCAGCTCGACACTAATTGACACTAGTTTTGACACTAGTCTGGAGCAACGGCCTGAAACATTGAGCAACTTAGGATAGGGGAATCCGCCTTATATATGGGATTTTTGCAACTATTAGAAACAACCAGCAACGTACGTATTAGTATTGACGCGGAAGAGGTCAGTGGTTCGAATCCACTATCGCCCACTTTTTTCGCCCACTTTTTTGGCTGGTCCGCCGGTCAGAGTTTCAGCTTGTCAGTTAGAGCTTTGAGTTGGCGGCTGGTTCGTTCGCACTCCTTCTCCGGTCGGAGAGCGGCTCTCGGGCTCGGATACTAAAATCACGGTCTTAGACTTGAATTACAGAGTGTTTGGAGGAGCGGTGTATGGCTGCGGTTAGGCTACCCGATGGCAGAGAGCTCCCGGTAGTACCCGGCGAGAAGGCGCGCGACGTGGCCGAGAAGATCGGCAAACGTCTCGCCCGCGACGCCGTGGTCGCGAGGCTGAACGGGGAGCTCATAGACCTTGATGCTCCGCTAAACGGAGGAGGGGATTTCGAGGTTATTACGAGAGACTCCGCCGAGGGTCTCGAGGTGCTGCGGCACTCGACGGCGCACGCGATGGCGCAGGCCATCGTAGAGCTATATCCGGGCAGCAAGCTGACCATAGGTCCACCGATAGAGAACGGCTTCTACTACGACATCGAGGTCAATGGCAGGATCACCGACGAAGACCTGCCGCGCATCGAGGAGAAGATGCGCGAGGTGGTCAGGCGCGACCTGCCTATAGAGCGTGAGGAGATCTCCAAAGCCGAGGCCGAGGAGCTGTACAAGGACAACCCTTACAAGTGGGAGATCGTCTGCGACCTCGAAGACGGCGACATCACGGTTTACCGCCAGGGCGAGTTCTTCGACCTTTGCCGCGGCCCGCACGTGCCAAGCACGGGAAGGCTCGGGGCTTTCAAGCTCCAGAACATCGCCGGAGCCTACTGGCGCGGGGACGAAAACAACCCGATGCTCACCCGCATCTACGGCACCGCCTGGCCGACGGAGAAAGAGCTCAAAGCGCACCTGCACAGGCTGGAAGAGGCTAGGGCTCGCGACCACCGCAAGATCGGCAAAGACTTGAAGCTCTTTACCTTTTCGCCGGAGGTTGGGGCTGGGATACCGCTCTTCTTGCCCAAGGGTGAGATGCTAAGACATCTTATGGAGGGCTACGTACGCGAGGTCCAGACGCGGCACGGCTACGAGCACGTCTGGACCGGGAACCTGGTCAACGAGAAGCTCTACGCCAGCAGCGGGCACCTCGAGCACTACCAGGATGCGATGTTCCCGCCGATGGTCGATGGTGACAACAGCTACCGCCTCAAGCCGATGAACTGCCCGAGCCACATGACGCTCTACAACACGGAAGCTCATTCGTACCGGGATTTGCCGCTTCGCTACGCGGAGTTCGCGACGCTGTACCGCTACGAAAAGAGCGGGGAACTGACGGGTCTGACGCGGGTGCGGGCGCTCACGCAAGACGACGCACACGTTTTCTGCACAGAGAGTCAGGTCCAGGAAGAGTTCGCGCGCGCTCTGGAGATAATCCGCGAGGTCCTCGACACCTACGGCTTCGAGGAGTACAAGGTTCGCCTCTCCCTGCGCGACCAGGACTCCGAGAAGTTCGTAGCCGACGACGAGAAGTGGGCGCGAGCCGAGCGCGCTCTACGCGACGCTCTTGACGCCGCCGGGATCTCCTATGAGCCTGTAGCGGGTGAGGCGGCTTTCTACGGTCCGAAGGCGGACTTCATGGCGAGGGACGTTCTCGGTCGGGAGTGGCAACTCTCGACGATACAGGTCGACTTCATCCAACCGGCCCGGCTGGGGTGCGAGTACATCGGCGAGGACGGCCAGTCGCACACGCCGGTGCTCCTGCACCGTGCCGTCACGGGGACGACAGAGCGATTCATGGCGGTCCTCATCGAGCACTACGGGGGCGCGTTTCCCTTATGGCTCTCGCCGGTGCAGGCGGTCATGGTACCGGTCGCGGACCGGCACCTCCCTTATGCGCGCGAGGTTCAGGAGGCGCTCTCAGCGGAGGGTTTTAGGGTCGAAGTGGACGATTCGCTCGTGAGCATGCAGAAGAAGATTCGGGAGAACGCGAGGCAGAAGATACCTTACCTCCTCATCGTCGGTGATGCCGAGGTGGGGGAGGGGACGGTGAACGTCCGCAAGCGCGGCGAGAAGGAGCAGGAGGCCTTGGCGCTCGAAGAGTTCGCGGGGCGTATGCGGGCGGAGGTGGCGGCGTGCGATTCTTATAGACGGCGGTAGCGTCCTAGGGTTATAATCAACGAGGTTGGTTGGGGTCCGTGTCCGCTCGATGCTTCTAGGGAAGCTGTTTTCGGCGGTTCTACGGTCCCGCAGATTCCGTTTTAGAAGGAGTGGTGCAAAGTAGCCGCAGAAGAAGAACCAAGGATCAACGGCCAGATCAGGGCTCGCTCAGTGCGTCTCATCTCGGAGAGCGGGGAGCAGCTGGGGATCAAACACATAAGAGAAGCGATGGAGTTCGCCGAGAAGCGTGACCTCGACCTCGTGGAGGTGGCGCCGAACTCAGACCCGCCGGTAGTCCGGATCATGGACTACGGCAAGTACAAGTACCAGAAAGAACAGGCCCGTAAAGCCGCCCGTAAGAAGCAGGTCAACATCAACGTCCGGGAGATAAAGCTCCGGCCCAAGATCGGCGACCACGACTTCGGCACCAAGCGTGGCCACGTCGAACGATTCTTGCGCCATGGCGACAAGGTGAAGGTCACGATCATGTTTCGCGGCCGCGAGGTGCAGCACCCGGAACTGGGTGAGAAGCTCCTCAGGAGGCTCGCGGAGGACCTCTCGGACCTCGGGCGCATCGAGAGCCAGCCGAACCTCGACGGACGCAACATGGTGATGGTTATGTCCCCCAAGAAGGACGTGGCCGCAAGTACCTCTGTGAAGGACGAGGCTGAAGGCCAGCGCCAGGAGAGCGCCGCCCACAGCTAACGTAACTCTTTGATACAATAGCACCCGAAATTACGAGGCGAAACGGCTACTCCCGTGCCGCGAGCCACGATTGTCCGCTTTAGAGACGAAACGCGGAGGAAAACGAAGATGCCAAAGATGAAGACCCATAAGGGCGCCTCTGGGCGCTTCGAGGTCACGAAGAAGGGAACGCTCAAGCGCCGTAGGAGCGGCCACAACCACATCCTGGAGAAGAAGAGCTCCAAGCGCAAGCGGCGCCTGAACACCGAGACGCTGCTCGACAAGTCCGACCAGAAGCGCATCAAGCGCCTTCTGGGGGTGAAGTAGATGGCCCGCACAGCGCGTAGCGTTCACGCCCGCAAAAAGCGCAGGAAGGTCTTAGAGCAGGCCAAGGGCTATCGGGGGACGAAGAAGAGCTCGTACAAGCGGGCCAAGGAGCAGGTCTGGAAGGGCGGAGTCTACGCCTACGCGCACCGCAAGCAGCGCAAGAGGGACTTCCGATCGCTCTGGATCCAACGGATCAACGCCGGAGCCCGCGAGCATGGTCTCTCGTACTCCCAGCTCGTGCATGGCCTCCGTCTGGCCGAGATAGAACTGGACCGCAAAATCCTGGCCGACCTCGCCGCCACCGAGCCCGACGCCTTCGCCGCGGTCGTGTCGCAGGTCAGGAATGCTCTCGATGGCGAGCCTGTCCACAGGCGCGTCGAGGGCGACAAGCGGCAGACCGCCGAGACCGCCGAGCCCGCCGGGCAGAAGCAGGACACCGAGGTGGAGGCCACGGATGCCGCCGAGCGCAGGGCCGAGGAGCTAGACGTTGACCTCTCCGAAGTCGAGGGTACGGGCTCGGAGGGAAACGTCCCCGTCGAAGACGTAGAGGATGCCGCCGGCGAAGTACAGGCCACCGACGCCGCGCGGCGTAAAGCGGAGGAGCTTGGTGTGGACCTGTCCGCCGTCGAAGGGACCGGCTCAGGCGGGCGCATCACCGTCGGGGACGTGGAGAAAGCCGCCAAAAAAGAGGCTTAGAGAACACCGCAAACCTTGACCCGGAGGCTCTCCGCACCGCGCCTTATCGCCCTCGGGTTCGCGGTGTTCATGTTCCTCGGAACCTTGCTGCTCAAGCTACCGGCGTCCACCTACGATAGGATCTCGTGGGTGGACGCTCTTTTCGTCTCGGTTAGCGCTGCAAGCGTGACCGGACTCTCGTCCGTAGAGTTCTCCGACACGTTTACGAAGTTCGGTGATACCGTGATCATGGTGCTCATCCAGGTCGGAGGTTTGGGGATTATGACCTTCGCGACTCTGGGCGCCTTGCTCATCGGGCGAGGAGCGGGCCTTCGGAACCTGCTTACCGTCCGCGAGGAGCTCGGGAATGTAGATTCACTGCGCAACACTTCGCGGCTCCTTGGCCAGATAGCCGGGATCACGCTACTCGTCGAGGCTTTGGGCGCGATGGTCCTCGCTTTCGGCTTCATCAGGAACGGGCTTGGCTACGGCGAAGGCTTTTTTCAGGCGGTTTTTCACGCGATCATGGCCTTCTGCAACTCGGGCTTCAACACATTGTCGAGCGACGGGCTCTCCCGGTACGCCAGCGATCCGTTCGTAAACCTGGCGCTCGTCGCCCTGATAATCCTCGGCGGCTTGGGCTTCCCGGTACTCGTCAACCTCTACCGCTACCGACAAATGCGTCGGCTGACCTTGCACTCCAAGCTCGTCCTCATCACCACGGCGGCACTTGTCCTGATCGGGGCTTTGAGTGTGGCGGCGTTTGAGTGGACGAACCCCGCTACCCTGGGGAGCGAGCCGGAGGGGACGAGGGTGTGGATGTCCCTTTTTCAGGGGGTAACGCCACGAACGGCGGGCTTTTCGACGGTGGACTACGAGCAGATGCGCGAGTCGAGCCTGTTCGTGCAGATCGGGCTGATGTTCATCGGAGCTGCGCCGGCTTCGACTGGTGGGGGAGTGAGGGTCACGACGCTCGCCCTACTGGTGCTCGTCGTACTCACGCTCGTGCGTGGGCAGGAGGAGGTGAGCGCCTTCGGACGCCGCGTGCCGAGGCCTCTCCTCCAGAAAGCGCTCGCGGTGCTCTCGGCTTCGGCGTTGCTGGTGATCCTGGCGACGCTCGCGATAATGATCACTGACGGTTTGAGGCTCGTACCCGCCATATTCGAGATAACTTCCGCCTTCGGAACGGTGGGGCTCTCCATGAACGTCTCGCAGGGGCTCTCACCTTTCGCTAAACTTGTCGTCATAGGGGTAATGTTCTGGGGGCGGGTGGGCACGATCACCTTGATCCTAGCGCTCTCGGCCCGGCAGAAGGCGACCAAATATGTCTACCCGCACGAGGACATAGCAATAGGATGACCGGGTGAGCAAACAGTTTGCGGTTATAGGGATGGGCCTGGTAGGCACCTCCCTCATAAGGACGCTGGACTCTTTGGGCCACGAGGTCTTGGGCGTCGATCGTAATGAAGACCTGATCCAGGACTCCTCAGATGAGCTGCCCAACGTTCACCTGGTTGCGGCGGACGCCACGGAGCGCACGGTATTGCGTGACCTCGGGCTCGAGGAGTTTGATGGAGCAGCGGTCACGATCGGCGAGGGGAACGTCGAGGCCAACGTTCTCGTAACCCTCATCCTCAAGGACCTCGGGGTGCCCATGATCTTCTCGCGGGCGAACGACTCGCTCCACGCCAAGGTGCTAGAGAGGGTCGGGGCCGACCACGTCGTCCAGCCAGAGAAGGAGTTCGGCGAGTTCCTGGCCCGCCAGATGGCGTTGCCCGGCATCCAAGACTATCTGGACCTCGGAGAGGACGAGGCGCTCATCGAGCTCGAGGTACCGAGCGAGTGGGTTGGTAAAGCCCTCAAGGACCTCCAGCTCCACCGTAAGAAGGACCTGACGGTGCTCGCGATCAAAAACAAAGGCCAGGGAGGCGCCCTCCCGCAGCCCGGCACGCCGCTCGAAGAAGGGACCGTTCTTGTCGTCGGTGGCCCCAAGAAGGAGCTAGACAAGTTCAACCCCGCCGAACTGTGACCTACTCCAACGCCCTCCTGAAACGGCTCGCCAGGCTGAAACAGAAGAAACATCGTGAGACCAAGCGCCTCTTCCTCGCCGAGGGATCGACCCTCGTAGAAGAAGCCACCGGGCCACCCGAGCACCTCCTCACCGACCCCGACGCAGTAAAGAGACTCTCGACGCTCACCACCCCTACGGGTCCGGTAGCCGTCTTCCCGTTCCTTGACCTGTCCGGCCCGGAATTGCTGAGAACAAGGGACCGCATCTTGCTCCTGCACGGCGTTCAGGACCCGGGCAACGTCGGAACCCTCATCCGCGCTGCTCACGCCTTCGGGGCCGGGGTCGCGCTTTCGTCGGGAACGGCCGACCTCTACAACCCGAAGACCGTGCGGGCCACGATGGGCTCGATCTTCCATGCCCCCGTCGCCCGGGAGCTTCAGACCCTCCCGTTCCTCGAAGAGGCAAAGGCCTCATATTTCACCCCGGTCGCCGCAGTCTCTCAGGGCGGCGAAAAGCCCTCCCTCCTGTCCGCCGAAAGGCTCATCATAGTGGTCGGCGCCGAAGGTAGTGGGTTGCCTGGAGAGATCGTCTCTGCCTGCCAGGAGCCGGTTACGATCCCGGCCCTCGCCGCCTCTCTAAATGCCGCCGTCGCGGCCTCGATTCTGCTCTACGAAGCGTATATGCGTGTGCTACCATAACCGCCCGAATGAGCGTAATAGAGCGTATAGAAGAGCTTCGCGAGGAGGCCCTCGCTGCCGTAGCGCAAGCCCGCTCCACGGCGGACCTCGAGTCCGTCCGGGTAAGGTATCTCGGACGTGCGGCTACGCTTACCGAGATAAAGAAGGGCATCCGGGAGCTGCCGGCGGAGGAGCGACGCGAGGTCGGTGCAGCGGCGAACCGGGCTTCCCAGGAGATAGAGGAAGCGCGTAGAGTGCAGGAGGCGGAGCTCGCAGCCGCCGAGCGCGAAGAGCGCCTGAAGGCTGAGGCCGTGGACGTGACGCTCCCCGGCGTACCTTACCCGAAGGGGAGTCTTCACCCTTCCTTGCGCGTTATAGACGAGGTAGTGGACTTCTTCGTGGGCCTGGGTTACCGCGTGGCCGAGGGGCCGGAGGTCGAGACCGACTACTATAACTTCACCGCGCTCAACATCCCGCCAGGGCACCCGGCGCGCGGGGAGCACGATACCTTTCTGCTCGACGAGGGGCTGGTCTTGCGCACGCAGACCTCGCCCGTCCAGATCCGGACCATGCTCGCCCAGGAGCCCCCGGTCTATATAGTCAGCCCGGGCCGGGTCTACCGGCGCGACTACGACCCGACCCACACCCCGATGTTCAACCAGATCGAGGGCCTCGCGGTAGACAAAGGGCTCACCCTGGCCCACCTCAAAGGGACGCTTGCGGCGATGGCCCGTCACGTCTTCGGGGAGGATGCGAAGGTACGGCTAAGGCCAGGCTACTTCCAGTTCACCGAACCGAGCGTCGAGTTGGACATAAGCTGCTTCATCTGTGGCGGCTCCGACCCGAACTGCAAGGTCTGCAAGGGGGTCGGCTGGCTCGAGATGCTCGGTGCGGGGATGGTGGATCCCGCTGTTCTCGAGGAGGTCGGCTACGACCCCGAGCGTTACACCGGCTTCGCCTTCGGCATGGGCCCGGACAGGATGGCGATGGTCAAGTACGACGTCCCGGACCTGCGGCTCTTCTTCGAAGGCGACCTCCGCTTCCTCCGGCAGTTCTAGTCTCTAGAAGGGGATACTTTTGCGCGTTCCTCTCACATGGCTCCGCGAGTACGTAGACTTCGACCTTCCGGTTGGGGATCTTATAGACGTTATCACCCTACATAGTCAGGAGATCGATGGCGTCGAACACCTCGGCGTGACCGACGGCGAAGTCGTCATCGGCGAGGTCGTCGAGTTCGGTCCACACCCCGACGCCGACCGGCTCAACGTGGCGGAGGTGGACCTCGGTGGGGGGGAGGTCGTCCAGATCGTGGCCGGCGCCCCAAACCCCTACCCTGGCGCCCGCGTGCCCGTCGTCCTCCCCGGAAGCACCCTGGCCGACGGTCGCAAGCTAAAGAAGGCGAAGCTCCGGGGGTTAGAGTCCTACGGAATGATGATGAGCGAGCGCGAGCTCGGCATCTCCAACGACCACGAGGGCATACTCCTCCTCGATGAGTCCTACGAGGTAGGCCGACCCTTGCAAGATTACTTCCCCGTCGGCGAGACCGTCCTCGACATAGACGTCACGCCCAACCGGCCGGACCTATGGGGCATGATCGGGGTGGCCCGCGAGCTCGCCGCCGTCCTCAAGACCGCCTCCCGCGTACCCGAGCCAGGGTTCTCCGCCGACGGCGCCTCGACCGCGGACTATGGTCTGCGGGTCGAAGCCGAAGACCTATGTCCTCGCTACGACCTCCGGCGGGTCTCTAACGTCCGTCCTGGTGAGAGAGCTCCTTTAGAGATCCGCCGTCGCATCCACACCGCCGGGATGCGGCCCGTAAACGCGATCGTGGACGCGACGAACTACGTCATGCTGGAGACCGGACAGCCGATCCACGCCTTCGACGCCCGCGAGGTGCGTGGAGGCATCGTCGTTCGCCGGGCACGTCCCGGTGAAACTATGACCCTTCTCGACGGCACTACCCGGCAACTCGAAGAGGAGATGCTCGTCATCGCCGACGAGGAGCGCGGGCTCGTCATCGCGGGCGTCATGGGCGCCGAGACCGCGGAGGTCGGCGACGAGACCACCGATGTACTCGTAGAGGTCGCTACCTTCGACGGGCGCAACATCCTCGAAACCTCTCAGCGTCTGGGACTGCGCACCGACGCCTCCGGACGCTTCGAGCGCGGCCTGGATCCGGAGATGGTCTCCTATACGATGGAGCGTGTGGTCGCCCTAATCTCCGAGACCACCGGCGGCCGTCCCGCGCCCGATACTTTGAGCCACTACCTAGATCCGGTGACGCCTCGGGTGGTGCCGCTCCGCCTCGAACGCGCCGAGCTGCTGCTCGGGATGCCCGTGGAAAGAGACGAGGCTGTGGAGAGGCTGGAGCTTCTGGGCTGCGAGGTATGGAGCGATGAGAGCCAGCTCTTAGCCACCGTGCCGACCTTCCGCCGGGACCTCGGGCGCGAGGCCGACCTGATCGAGGAGGTCGGGCGTCTCCTCGGTCTCGAACACGTGCCGGAGAGACTCCCGGGTGTACCACTCCCCGGCGGCCTGACCCCGGTACAGAGAAAGCTCCGGCGTCTCAGGCATCTCCTGGCGGACCTGGGGCTCGCCGAGGCCGTGACCTACCCCTTCGGTCCCGACCGCTGGACGGCAGACCTTGGCCTCGAAAACGCCGAACGCGGAGCCCTGAAGCTACGCAACCCTTTGAGCGCGGAGGCGAGCAACCTCCGTACCACGTTACTGCCGGGCCTCCTCGAGGCGGCGCGTCGCAATCGCTCCTTCGGGGCTCGCGGTGGCGCCACCTTCGAGGTCGGCCGCGTCTTCGAGCCCAGGGAACCGCCCCCCGAGCTGCGCGGAACCGCCCTCCGCTACCGCCTGACCGGCGAGACGGCAGGCGGGTCGGACGACGTCCCGGAGGACCTCCTCGTGGGCCTCGCCGAGACTCAGAGGGTTGCGGGCTTGATCGCGGGTACCGCCCGGCCGCCAGGGTGGAACGTCCCGGCTTTCACGGCGGACTTTTTCGAGGTAAAGGGCCTGGCTGAGCGTCTCGTTCCCGGCGCGAGCTTCGAACCCCGGCCTCAGCCGTTCTTGCACCCCGGTAAAGCCGCCGTTGTGCTGGTGGGCGGGACGGAGGTCGGATGGGTCGGCGAGTTGCACCCCGAAACGGCCGAGAGGTTCGGGTTGGAGGACTGGCCGCTCGCCACGTTCGAACTCGACCTCGCGGCCACCGACCCCGACCCCACCCCGCGCTTCGCGCCCTTTTACGACGTGCCGGCGGTCTTAATGGATCTAGCCGTCCTGGTTGGCGAGGAGGTCAGGGTCGGGGATATGATCGAGGTCGTGGAGAACTTCCGCGGCCCGCTCCTCGCTGAGTGGCGTGTCTTCGACGTCTACGAAGGGGCTCAGGTTCCGGCCGGAAAAAAGAGCGTCGCCCTCAACTTCACGTTCCGGGCCGAGGAGACTCTCAAAGATGAGGTGGTCAAGGAGGAGCTCGACCGTATAGCCGAGAAGCTGCGCGAGGCTTTCGGCGCCGAGGTGAGGAGCGGCTAAGGCTCCCTGTTAGGCCCCGTCCTCGCGCCAGTCCGAGGCGAGGATTCTCATCATGATAGCGTCGTGGAACCCGTCGTCGCGCCGGATCGCTTCCCGCATCCGCCCCTCCCGCTCGAACCCCAGGTTCTCGTACGTGTGGATCGCCGCTTCGTTGAAGTCGAAGACGCTCAGGGCCACGCTGTTGAGACCCAAATCTTCGAAGGCGTAGCTCAGGATCAAGCGTATCGCCTCCGTGCCGAGACCCCGGTCACGGGCCTCCGCTTCTCCCACGATCACGGAAAGGTCCGCCGAGGCATTGGCCTCGCTGATGTTCGATAAGCCGATCACACCTATCGGCTCGTCTTCGCCCTCCCGGTGAATGGCGAAGGAGTCGTCTGCGGAAGACTTCTCCCGCTCCTCGAAGAGCCGCTCGACCGCCGCTCGTTGCATCGGCCGCGATATCCAGCTCGTCAGGTACCAGATCTCCTCGTCGCCGTACCAGCGGGCGTACAGGGGGTAGTTCGCCCGGTCGTGACCTCGCAGTTCGACGCTCTCCCCAACTAACCTCTTCGATCTCTTCGGCGCCCGCACGGAGCGAACTATACCGGTTCGAAAAGCTGCTCGCTATGCTATAACTTTGCCATCATGAAAGTCATTCCTGACAGGCTGGTGGCTCTGGGTTTCGGCAAGTATGTCCGGGCCGACAAGATCGTGGCGCTCGTCCCCATCGAAGAGGATCGAGGCAGCGGGCGCCGGACGCTCGTTTTTGTGGATGCTCTGCCCGAGCCCCTCGTCGCGGGCCGCACGGAGGGCACGATCCTGCGCGACATGGTCGGTGTCGAGAGCGGGTCTATAGAGCTCCTACGCGAGCTACAGTTGCAGATAGGCCAGGTCCGGCCGCTCCTGAAATCTTCTATCCGTTCTGAGGCCGGCCTCGACCTCGACCGGCTCTCCCAGCGCATATCGGATCTGACCGGGGAGCAGTGAGTCCTTCAGAGGTTCTGAAGCGCGACTTCTACGATCGGGACCCCCGACAGGTCGCCGTGGACCTCCTCGGATGCGTCCTCGTACACGAGAAGGGAGAAGGCATTGCCTCCGGCGCGATCGTCGAGACGGAGGCCTACCTTTGTACGGATGACCCGGCCTGCCACGCGTACAGAGGGCCCGACAAGCGCAACCGCACCATCTTTCTGGGACCCGGTTTCGCCTACGTCTACCTCTCGTACGGCACGCACAGGCTGATAAACGTCAACTGCGAGGAGGAGGGGAAGGGGAGCGCTGTACTGATTCGGGCGCTAGATCCGTTGGAGGGTCTGAACCTCATGGCCGAGCGGCGGGGTAGGCTGGATCTCTGCTCCGGACCGGGTAAGCTCACCCAGGCTCTGGGCATCGAGCTCTCCCATGATGGGCACGATCTCACGCGCGAGCCGCTAACCGTCCGTTGGGGAGATCCCCCCCGGGGAGAGGTGGTCTCCACCACCCGCATCGGTATCAGCCGCGGGACCGAGTTGCCTTTCCGCTACCTGGTCCTGGACGACTCCAACGTCTCCGTCCCGCCCAGGGGGATCGTCGAGCGGGGGCTGAGGCGCGCCGGGCGCGTCTCCTAACCGCCGGTAAAGACCGTGGCTGGTTCGCCGGGGGGAGGAGCCGGGGCCATGCCCTGCGGAGGAGCTACCCCCGGTAAGGGAGGGTCGCCGGACGAAGAAGCCGTGCGCGGGTCTCCGGACGGGGCGGAGGTCTGCTGGACGTCGATGCCTTCGAACTTCTTCACCGGTTTATCCCTCAGCAACCTCTCCATGTAGGTTTGCCAGACGACCGGCGGGGGCGCGAGAGGGCCCTGCTGCGTCCTCGACCCTATGTTCAAGAGACCGTCGAGGGTCTTCCCCCCGTCCGCGTACCCCATCCACACCCCGGTCGCCAGCTGCGGGGTGAAGCCGATAAACCAGGCATCGAAGAAATTCTCCGAGGTCCCGGTCTTGCCGGCCACCGGCCGATCGCCCAGGGCTGCCTTCCAGGCGATGCCCCGGGTGACGTTACCTATCATGATCTCCGTGGCCTTGCGGGCCACCTCGGGGTCTACGACCTGCTCGCCGCCTTCCTGGGGCGCCGTGTAAAGGACCTCCTCGTCCTCCTGCCCCTCGTTCCGCACCACCTTCTCGATCCCCGTCGGCGTCACCTTGCGGCCTTCGTTGGCGATCGTGGCGTAGGCCGTCGCCATGTCCAGGGGCGAGACCTCTTGGGTACCTAAGGCTATGGTCGGGTGGGGGTTGAGCTCGGTCGTGATGCCGAGCCTGGTCGCAACGTCCACGACCTTCTCCGGGCCGTTCTGTAGGCCTCGGCCGTCCGGGTTCAAGACCAGATCCGCGAAGACCGAGTTGTCTGATAACCATAGGGCTTCCTCAAGGCTTATAGGGCCATGCTCCTCTTGCTCGTAGTTCTCGACCTCCCAATTCTCCGGGCTGCCTTCCGCGCCCTTTACTACGTAACTCTTCTTCTCCGAGACGAACTGGGTCGAAGGATCTATGCCTTGCTCTAGCGCGGCTATGAGCGCGAACGGCTTAAAAGAGCTGCCCGGTTGGCGCCGGGCCTGCGTGACCAGGCTAAAGCGGGATTCCTCATCCCGATCTCCGACCATCGTCGTTATGCGACTCGTCTCCGGCTCGATCGAGACGAGCGCCGCGTCCGGGTTCGCGGGGTTGCTTAGGAACCCCTGCGGCTTGTATAGCATTTCTTGGGCCTTTACTTGTGCCTCAAGATCCAGGGTCGTGTATACGCTCAAACCCCCCGAGAGCACCGCCTGCGTCCCGTACCGGTTCACCATCTCCTCCTGCACGAACTCCGTGAAGTCCCTGGTGAGCGACGGTCCGGTAAGACCGGTCTCGACCATTGGGGCTTTCGGCCAGGGCTCGGGGAGCTCCTCGTCGATCGCCTCCATGTGAGCCTGTCGGGTGATGTAGCCGGCGTTGCGCATCGTACCGAGCACTATGTTGCGCTGGTTCGTCGCCTCCTCGCGGTTTGTTCCGAGCGCTGAGGGGGACCAGAGCAGCCCGATCAGGGTCGCCGACTCGCCAGGTGTGAGGTCCTCGGTCGACTTGTTGAAGTACGTCTGGGCGGCGGCCTCGACCCCGTAGGCGTTATTACCGAAGTACACGGTGTTTAGGTACATACCGAGGATCTCGTCCTTCTCATACTTTCGCTCGAGCTCCATCGCGATCAACGCCTCCTTGAGCTTCCGCTGTAGAGACAGATCCCCCGACAAGTGCGCGTTCTTCACGTATTGCTGGGTGATTGTGCTTGCCCCCTCGACGGTCTCGTCCGAAAGAACGCCTGTCACGATCAGGACATTAATCCATAAGGCACGGATGATACCCCAGAGGTCCACCCCGCTGTGCGTCCTGAAGCGCTCATCCTCTTTAGCGACCAGGGCGTCGAGCAGGCTCGAGGGCATGTCCTCAAGAGAGGCCGTCTTCCGGTTTTCGCCGTGGAAGATCGTCCCTATCACCCGCGCCGAGTCCTCTGTCTCCCCAAGGGGTTGCGAATACAAGTAGGTCGGGTGCGAGGGTCCGGCCGAAGCCTCGTCGAGGTTCTCCACGCCACTGGCGAGCCCCAGATATGCCCCTGCGACGAATGCGAGCACTGCGACGACGCAGCACAGAAAAACCACAGCCACCCAACGCAAGGCCCGGGAACGAAGACTCTCCTTCTTGCGGTCTTGCTCCTTTTTGGGGGCCGGTCTCTCGGAGGCTTCGGGTAGCCTAGGGCCTCTCTTGAACTCGGTCCTTGAGGCGTTCCTGCCATACCGTCTTTGGTAGGTGCGAGCCATCGATGGGTTATAGTACATGAACCGTAGGTTGGTTACAGTGAAATTGCGAAGCGATTGCGATTGATTAATGAGCAGTTTACTTAACAGCGCCGATAGCATCTACGCGAACGCTGTCGACGTCATCCCGCGCGAGGAACTCGACCGGCGCCTGAAGAGTGGCGCGACGTTGCGCGTCAAGCTCGGCATAGACCCTACGGCCCCGGACATCCATCTCGGCTTCGTCGTCGTCCTGAAGAAGCTCAGGGAATTTCAGGAGCTCGGGCACACCGCCGTGCTAGTGATCGGGGACTACACGGCCCGCGTCGGCGATCCTTCGGGGCGCTCCAAGACCCGGCCCGTGCTCTCTCAAGAGGAGATAGAGGAGAACACGAGGACCTACCTCGAGCAGGCCTACTTCGTCCTTGACAGGGAGCGCACCGAGGTCCGCCGCAACTCCGAGTGGCTCGCCCCGCTCACGCTTGCGGACATAATAGAGCTCACCCGCGCCACCACCGTCGCCCGCATCCTTGAGCGCGACGACTTCAGCAAACGGTACGCGGTCGGGGACCCGATCACGCTCACCGAGCTTCTCTACCCCTTGATGCAAGCCTACGACTCGGTAGCCATCGACGCCGACGTCGAGCTCGGCGGCACCGACCAGCTCTACAACCTTCTCATGGGGCGTCAGATCATGGAGTACTACGGGAAAACTCCCCAATGTGTCCTTACCACCCCCTTGCTCGTTGGCACCGATGGTACCCTCAAGATGAGCAAATCTTTGGGGAACTACATCGGGGTCGCCGAAGATCCGCGCAACGTGTTCGGCAAGGCTATGAGCATCCCCGACGAGATCATGCCGAGCTACTACTCACTCTTGCTCGGTAGAGATCTTCCGAACGCCGAGCCCGTCGAACAGAAGCGCGAGCTCGCCCGTTCCCTAGTTCGTACCTTCCACGACGAGAGCGCCGTCGCTGACGCGGAGAACACCTTCGACACGGTCGTGCGCCGCGAGGTGCCGGAGGACGTTCCGGGGGTCGCGTTGCCCGAAGGAACAGAGGAGATCTGGATAGTCGACCTGATCACACTCTCCGGCTTCGCCGGCACCAACGGGGAAGCCCGCCGCTTCTTAAGGGGAGGCGCCGTGCGCCTCAACGGCGCGCCCGTTACCGACGAAAAGCTCTCTCTCCCCGCGAGAGAGCTCCCCGGCAAGGTCCTTCAGGTCGGAAAGCGCCGCTACGCCAGGCTCGTCGCCCCGCGTTGACCGCGTTGAATTCCTTTCTCACGTTGCTTGACACTACCCGAAACGGGGCTACAATACCCGACGCTGACTACCTCTGCGTTTCGCAGAGGAGGCCCGCCGAGAGGCAGGGACCAAAAGTAGTAAGGCAGTGTGAAGCAGAGCAGGGGACAGCAAAGAATCTTTAGTTTTGGGTTTACACACCGAATCGAGGTGGTATAATCTCCCTGCTAATGACCGGAAGCGATTTGACAACCGAGGCGGCGCGATAGGGTAACTTCCCGACGGATTGGGAGGACGCCCGAAGCCCACTCACCGAGTGGGTTTTTTGTCGCCCCGAGGAGGTTGATCTCCGGTACGGCTCCGCCGAGAGGCGAGGAGCTTGAAGGCTTTGAAAACTGAATAGTAGCAAAAGACCTAGAGTAATTTAGGTGAACCTGTCAATACGTCGGGACTGACTCTCCGCGATCCGAGAGTAATCTAGAGATCGCCACCGCGGGTAACGCCCGCACAACCATTTACCTAAAAGGCGCTTCGGCGCCGACGGTATAGTTCGGAGAGTTTGATCTTGGCTCAGGACGAACGCTGACGGTGTGCTTTAGACATGCAAGTCGAACGAGAAAGCCCTTCGGGGTGAGTACAGTGGCGAACGGGTGAGTAACACGTGGGCAATCTGCCCCTCGCAGGGGG
>DATDKT010000100.1:0-3579 GCA_036519775.1 Rubrobacteraceae bacterium | reverse complement strand
CAAGTAGAGCAGGCCAGGGAGGGCACCTTCGTACCACCGGGATACCTCCACCAGCGCCCCCGTCTCCCCTGCCTGCCCGGCCCCATCTCGTAGCGCCGCCAGGTTCTCCCCCTCAGCGTGGCCGCTGACAATAAGAGTCCGTCCGAAGCCCGAATGAGCCAAGCCCTGGCCGATATCAGCCACAAGAGCCGCCACGACCTCCGCCCGGACCGTGATGGTGCCGGGAAAGAGGCTGGCAACCTCCGCCAGGCAGTAGGGAAGCAGAGGCGCTATGAGGCACTCAGTGCCTCGGGCGGCTAGCTCCCAAGCCGCGCGTTCGCAGAGCTCGCCAGCCGCGATGAGGTCGGTCCCTACCGGAAGGTGCGGCCCATGCGCCTCCGGCGGCCCGACCGGTAGCAGGGCCAAGTCCGTGCGAGCCGCCAGAGACCCAACTTGGGGGTAGGTCATCCGCTGCAGATAGTGAAGAGGTTTCATCTAGATGTGCTTACGATTAAGTATAGATGCTCATCGGACTACTTCTCTGCGCTTGTTACGCTTTTATCGGACGCTCCCTCTAGCAAGTCAATCCACATCTCTCTAGCTTACTCCCTCTATCAAATCACTGTCTGTACAACATAATCTTAGGTCGTTCGAATAGGCGTGTACAGCTAGTATTCGGCAAGCATTCACGTCTCGCTATCCGAAAGACGTGGTAACGAGGGTGGAGGCTACGAAGGTCGAGTTGAGCTTCGACACGCTGCCGCATACCCTCCGGGTTTACGTACTAGAGCACACCGGCTAGGTAAACCGCAACGGCGTGAAGGAGACTCTGGGTCCACCCAAAGACTGTCTCCATCGCGGGTAACTGTCAAAAGGCCTCAGAGCCTCTCAGGCCGTTTCTTCCCGTCGTGGCGTTTTCCCTGCATATTGGTATATTTTGGGACCTGCCGGACTAGGATTCGAACCTGGACTAACTGATCCACTAGAGTCAGTTTCCATACCTCCGTGTTGTTCACCGCTGTTCAGAAAACCGCCTTGTTGAGCCAGATTCCTAGATCTCGTGTTTCTGGTCGTTCGCCCGCGTTCACCCCCGTAACTGTCAAATCTCCGTCAAAAGCGTCACTAATGTTCGCACTTACCCTGAAGATAACTTCTGCTCTTCCTTCTGCTAAGGGAAGTAACCGCTATCATGGAGAGCTACAAGTCAAGATAAATAGGGTTGTCGAGAACAAAGATAAGGTTCTGGAAGTCATTCCCGAGAATTTCGTCAGGAGGGGAGATGCGATTCAAACCCATAGATCAGCAGGTCGTCGCGCTGATGGGTGCCTCAAGCGGTATAGGTCGCGAGACGGCCATCCGCTTCGCCAAACGCGGCGCTAAGGTTGTGGTCTCCGCCCGTAACGAAGGGGCGCTTCGGTCTCTGGCGGACGAGATTCAACGCGACGGTGGCGAGGCCCTAGCCGTGCCTGCCGACGTAGCCAAGTTCGAGCAGGTGAAGGCGGTCGCGGACAGGGCGGCGGAGGAGTACGGAACCCTCGATACCTGGGTGCACTTGAGTGGCGTTGGGCTCTACGCTGCCTTCGATCGGACAGAGCCCGAGGAATTCAAGCGGGTAATAAACGTTAACCTGATGGGACAGGTCTATGGAGCGATGGTCGCGCTGCCACACTTAAAGCGGGAGGGCCGTGGGGCGCTGATCCACATCTCGTCGGTCGAGGCCAAGCGCTCGGCGCCGTTCCACAGCGCCTACGCCGCCTCCAAGCACGGCATCGACGGCTTCCTCGAGTCCCTGCGTGTGGAGTTAAAACGCGAGGGGTGGTTCATCGGCGTCACCAACGTTATGCCAGCGGCCATAAACACGCCCTTCTTCAGCAGCTCGCGCACCAAGCTGGGCGTAAAGCCCATGGGCTTCCCGCCGATCTACCAGCCGAATACGGTGGCTGACGTCGTCCTGTACGCCGCCGAGCACCCCACCCGCGAGGTCGTCGCCGGGGGCGCCGGCAAGGCGATGATCCTCACCCAGCGCATCTCACCGCGGCTCATGGACGCCCTTATGCTGCTCGCGGGGTTCGACTCGCAAAAGACCGACGAGCCGAAGTCCGAGGACGATCCCCACAACCTCTTCGAGGCCGTATATGAAGACAGGATCGAAGGAGACTTTAGTGACCGGGCGCATCCGAGGAGTCTTCACAATTGGCTAGAGACGTATCCGCTGGTGAGGCGAGCCGCCCTCGCAGGCCTGGCTTTGGGGACCGTGAAGCTGCTGCGGGCGCGGAGGTCATAAGCGAATTAGGGCCGACGTCGCCTGAGCGTATGACCGGATCTTCTTGTTGTTGTGGCGAGCAGCGTCGGTGGATCGAGGTGCAGCGGTGGGAAGCGCCGTGTCCCGGCAGGCTGCTGCCACCTTGCCACCGCAGGGCCTAGAGAGACTACTGAGTCTTCGTCCTTTTGCTCTTTTCTAGGAAGAGTAGGGAGCTGGCGGACTAGGATCCGAACCTAGACTAACTGATCCACTAGAGTCAGTCTCGATGTATTTGCAGCTGTTTCTGGCTATTCCCGAATTACCTGCAAATATACTAAAATTGTACAGGGGTTATTGCCCGTCGTTTACCAATGTTTGCGCTGGGTTGGCGTACTTATCGGTATAGTTTGTAGTGTGCTAAGCTCCCTGCGCCAGCGCTCCCGGTCGCTCCCGAACCCGCTCATGGGTTTTCGTCGGAGGATTAAGTGTCAACTTCCACTTAACGGTAACGGAAGAAGCGAACTAAGCATAACCTGGTTTAGGTTGAGCGGGGTTGACGTTGTTTTCGCAGAGAGAGTGTGGATACTAGTTCTTTAGGAGGGGCCGGGCCACCACATATCTGGTACATATTTGGTCTGGTAGTTGCCTATTACCATTCCTGGCCTCTCCGTTCTTCACAGGGAGCACTATAAACGAAGCGCCACTTCTGTACATGGCAAAAAGTACTCTTTGCGGAAAGAACTTGCGCCTAGACCTCTCGAAATTCGGGGCAAAGCCGATAAATAAGCCAAGGACTTTTTTAGTATAAGCGCTGCAGAATTTCGAAGCTCATTATTCACCGAGCTGCCGAGAGGTAAGGGCTTCTCGGAAATTCAGGACAGGAGGTTATAGGCCTGGAACGCCTAGACCATCACGCACGCTCTAAGCCGACTCCTCTATGACTTCGTCGAGCGTTCCCGTTATCTGTTCCGGGACTATATACTTGACGCAGCATCGTGCTAGAATGATGGGGTGCCAAGACACGCCCAGAATATTCTCTCAACGGCTCGTAGATGGCTGGGGTTGGCAGGCGACATTCACTTCGGTTGGTCCATGCTCACCCAGTACATTCTTCCGAACGGTGCGGTGGCTGGCTTGCTCACCTACCTGGCAGGCTGGAGATTGAGCTTCATCGAGTACGTTTCGGCACTGCCAATGGTGTTGCGTTGGGGTTTCTATGCTTGTCTGTTCATTCTGGCTTTTACCGCTATTAATCATGGGCGTCAGTGGCTTATAGACAAAGAGGTGCAGCAAGGTGGACGAGCAAATGGCGAACCACAAACCCCAGTCATCAAGGCTCTTGATGACGAAGATCTAAG
>DATDKT010000099.1:0-25625 GCA_036519775.1 Rubrobacteraceae bacterium | reverse complement strand
GATAGCCGTGGTCGAGTTCGCCCGGCACGCGGTTGGCCTCACGAAGGCAAACTCCACCGAGTTCGACCCGGAGAGTCCGCACCCCGTCATAGACATTATGGCGGAGCAGATTGGGGTGGAGAAAGGCGGCACGATGCGCCTAGGGCGCTACCCGTGTAAGATCGTCCCCGAAACCCTGGCGGCTGGGGTCTACGGCGAGGCGCTCGTAGACGAGCGCCACCGCCACCGCTACGAGGTCAACAACGGCTACCGGGATGCCCTTGCGCAGGCCGGGATGGTCTTCTCCGGTACCTCCCCCGACGGCCACCTCGTCGAGATGGCCGAGGTCAAAGATCACCCGTTCTTTATTGGGAGCCAGTTCCACCCGGAGTTCAAGAGCCGCCCCTTGAGGCCCCACCCGCTCTTCCGCGGCTTCGTCGGGGCCTGTCGCAACCTGAATGAAACCGATAAAGTAGTCTCTGAGGCCGCTAGGGAGGCTTCGCCGGCCGGGGAGCAGACCGTACACTGAAGGCCCCGAGGTTCTCCTTAGACGCGCAGTTAGACACCGCCGGGCGTGTCCTCGCGCTGCTCCCCGAGGAGCCGGCTGGTAGGATCTCCACCAGGAACGCCGGAGCGATCTCCTTTCTGGTTAAGCTCTCATGGCACCCCGGGGAAGGAGTGCCGGCCGGGCTCACACTCGATGAACCCACGCCCGGCGCCAGGTTCTGCTTCCTCGTCCAGACCGATCACCCCGAGTCGGCGACGCGGAAGATCTCCTGCGAGATACGTGCCCTGTACCCCGAGCAGCTGACCGGTGCTTTAGACGCGGTCTTGCGCTCTGTTACCGTCCACGCTGCCCTCACCGAGGCTGTGCTCGAGACCCGCATTGTTCGCCTCGCCGAGCCGTCGGAGGCGCATCCCGCGCTCGCGGAGAAGCTGGCGCGCCAGCTCTCAGACTTCGGCCTGCACGTAAGCTCCGGCCCCTCCTGGATACCAGCCCCCGGCGCCGACATTTCGGTTGGGACCCAAGGCTCCGGAGGGGTGCTGGAACGATTCCTTTGGTCGCACTCGGGTTGGCGGGCGCGGTTGGATCGCCGGCCTCCTTCGGGGTAACCTTTTAGGGTTATGCTCGACGAACGCTTAGAAAGAGTTCTATGAGGATCGGCCTGGTGCGCGAGTTGACGCCTGGCGAAAGCCGGGTCGCCCTCACGCCACACGCGGTGTACGAGCTTACGCGGGCTGGCCACCGAGTCTCCGTCGAGGCTGGAGCCGGCGAGGGGGCGGCGCTCACCGACGAGGAATACCGGGTGGCTGGAGCCAGGATCGTCGCGGATGCCGCGTCCGTCTGGCGTGACTCCGAGCTCATCGCTAAAGTTTTCGGTCCCGTGCCCGAGGAGTACGATCATCTACGGGAAGGTTTGATCGTCTTTGCCTTCCTCACTTTGAGCGTGAACCGCGACCTGCTCCGCGTGCTTCTGGATTCCCGGTGCGCGGCGTTCTCGATGGAGACCGTCCAGGACGAGGAGGGTGCTCTCCCCCTCCTGACATCGATGAGCGAGATCGCCGGCCGCCTCGTCCCCCAGATCGGAGCCCACTTCCTCGGACGCCCGGCCAGAGGGCGCGGCATCCTCCTGGGCGGCGCCGCTGGCGTGCGGCCGGGCCCCGTGGTCATCCTGGGGGCAGGCATTGTCGGCTCGAACGCCGCCCGCGTGGCGAGCGGGCTCGGGGCGGAGGTCTTCGTCATAGACCGCGACCTCGAACGTCTCCGGCGCCTGGAGGCCATGCGCTTCGGCGGAGTGATGACGCTGGCAGCAAGCAGCATGGGCGTCAGGGAGATCGTCTCCTGGGCGGCCCTCCTCCTCAGCGCCGTCCAGGTGGACGGCTCGAAGACCCCTCACCTGGTAGACCGCGCGACAGTCGAGGAGATGAAGGAGGGGAGCGTCATCATCGACGTAGACGTGGATCAGGGCGGCTCGGTCGAGACCAGCAGGCCCACCATCTTCGACGACCCCGTCTTCGTCGAGGCGGGCGTGACTCACTACCGCGTCAAGAACATCCCCGCCTCGGTTCCCGTGACCGCCCCGAGGGCACTCTTGAGCGCCCTCCTGCCCTGCGTTCAGAAGGTGGCGGACCACGGGCTTGTGGACACCTTGAACTCCGACGTGGGACTCAGCCGAGAGGCCGCCGTGATCGAGGGTCGCACGGTCAGCGAGACGCTCGTCCGTGCGTACGCGATGGACCACCACCCCCTCGAGTCCGTCCTCCCCCTGCACGAGGAGGCCCAGTGAGCCTAGGCGGAGCACAGTCCAAAGGGCACACCTTGGCAGCCTTCACCGTCGAGCTCGACGTGTACTCCGGTCCTTACGAAGGACTACTGGCCCTGATCCTCAAGGATGAGCTGGAGATCTTCGAGGTGCCCCTTCGAGAGCTCGTGGCCTTGTACCGGAGCGCCTACTCCCCGCATGGACAGCCCGAAGAGGCCTCCGGCACCCTCGAACGCGATACCGACTTCGTCGACTCCGCGACCTCCCTCGTCCTCCTTAAAGGCCGCGCCCTGGATCCCGGGCTCGGGGCGGAGAAGGAAGAGGATGTCGAAGAGCTCTCCCCGCAAGACCTCGAAGAACGCCTCGTCACCTACCTGAAGGTCCGACGCGGTGCCGAGGCCCTGATGCAGCGGTTCGCGGAGAACGCAGGCTTCTACCCATCTGGCCACACCCTCCGCCCGCGTCCGGGCCACCTCCGGCTGAGCGACGAAAAGCTCGCGGCGGCGGCCCGGCGAGCCTTTTTGCGGGCGGCCGAGCCCGAGATCGAGCATCTCGGCCCGATCACGGTCACCATCCAGGAGCTTGCGGCCCTGATCCGAAGCTCCCTCACCCATGGAGCGCTTTCTTTCGAGGACTTGGTGCGCGACATGGATCGCCTTCGCTCGGCCGTGGCCTTCGCCGCCACCCTCTCCCTAGCCGCCGAGGGCCGCCTGGCTCTCTCCCAACCCGAGCCCTTCGGCCCCCTGACCCTGGAACCCCCACGGTGAACGATCGGAAGAACACCCTCGAACGTCCCGAAGCCGCGGCAGCGAAGATCGAGGCTATCCTCCTGGTGAGCCCCCGTCCCGTGCCCCTCCCGGTCCTCCTTTCGGCCACAGAACTTTCCGAGGCCGAAGCGCGGGCGGCACTTGAGGAGCTGGAGATACGCTACTCTCCGGAGACCTCTGGCATAGTGCTCCGCCACGTGGCCGGAGGCTACGGGCTCGCGACGAACCCCCTCTGCGCCGGCGCTATCGAGCGTTTCCGGAAGGAGGCCCGCCCGGCCCCGCTCTCGGGCGCCGCCCACGAGGTCCTCTCTTGCGTTCTATATCTGGGTCCCTTGACGCGCGCCGGCGTCAGCGCCACCCGCGGCGTGAACTCCGACGCTGTGGTCCGTACCCTCATCGACCGCAACCTGCTCGCCGAGGCTGGCCGGGACCAGGATCGCCCCGGTGCGCCCGCCCTGCTCGACGTGACCGAAGACTTTCTCCTCGCCGCCGGCGCCCAGAGCCGCGACGACTTCCCCGAGCTCGAAGACCTTGTCGAGGAAGGGGAGATCTCCCGCGTCCGAGAGCGCGTCCACGGCATCTCGGGGGAGCGCGACAGCGAAGTCCGGGTAAAGAAGGACGAGTAGGAGTGCGCCTCCAGGCCTTCCTTGCCCGCAGTGGCGCCTCCCCGTCCCGCCGCAAGGCTGAGGCCTTGATCTCCGCTGGCCGGGTGCAAATCAACGACCGTATAGCCTCCCTCGGAGAGAGCATAACCCCCGACGACCGCGTCCTCCTGGATGGCCAACCCGTCGAGCTTCCCCAAGAGCACGCTTACCTCGCCCTGAACAAACCAAACGGCTACTTGACAACCCTCAAGGACGACCGGAACCGCCCAACGGTCGTCCAGCTCATGCCCGATGGCGTGCCCGGCCTAGTTCCCGTGGGCCGCCTCGACGGCGACACCACCGGCCTACTCCTCCTCACCAACGACGGACCTTTCGCCCACCGCGTCGTCCACCCCTCCTCCGAGGTAGAGAAGGAGTACGAGCTGACCCTCGCCCCGCTCCCCGCAAAAGACCTCGAAGAGCGTCTCGCCGACTTCGAAAGGGGCCCACGGCTCGAAGACGGTAAGATGCTTCCCCCGAAGCTCGCTTGTCTCCGCCGAGCGGGGGAGAGAACCACCCTCAACCTCACCATCCACGAGGGCCGTAACCGCATAATACGAAGGGCCTGCGCCGCGGTAGGGCTGACCCTTCTCGCCCTGAAACGGGTGCGTGTTGGCCCCGTGAAGCTCGGCGGCCTCCCCGAGGGGCGGTACCGCGAGCTTACCGAAAAGGAGCTGGAGATTTTGGAGAACACCGGACGTCGAGATCTTGGGTAGCACGACCCACGCCGCCCACCGCATCGAACCCGCACGAACTTTGCGGGGCGAGCTCTCCGTCCCTCCTGATAAGTCCATCTCTCACCGCGCCGCCCTCATGGCACTCCTCTCCAAAGGGCCCGTCTGCATCCAAAACTACCTCTCTGCCGAAGACACTCTTGCCACCCTCGAAGCCGTCCAAATCTTTGGTGCCCGCATAGAACGCGGGCAAGACGCCGTCCGCATAACTGGCATCGGCCTCGGAGCGGCCCCTGAACCTACCGATGTCGTAGACGCCCGCAACTCCGGCACTCTTATACGCATAATATTAGGAATCGCTGCGGGGTTTGGACAGTTCTCGTGCTTCACAGGGGATGGGAGTTTGAGAGGGAGGCCGATGGGGCGGGTGGTTGGGCCTTTGCGGGGGATGGCGGCGGAGATTTGGGGCGTATCGGGTGGGGAGCGGTTGCCAATCGCGGTCCTGGGCAACGGCGGGGGTTTGAGGGGATCCGAGCACATCTTGCCGGTTGCGAGCGCGCAGGTAAAGAGCGCCATCCTCTTCGCCGGGCTCTTCGCCGACGGTCCGGTAGGAGTTACGGAGCCCGGCAGGAGCAGGGACCACACCGAGCGGCTCTTCTCGGCGTGCGGGGTAGGGGTGGACGTTGAGGAGACGGGTTTCGGCGTGCGCCGGGTGACGGTCGAACCTCCGGGAGTAGTGTCTTTGCCCGATGTGATCCGAGTTCCCGGCGATTTCTCGTCGGCGGCTTTCTGGGTCGCGGCGGCGCTCGTCATTCCAGGGAGCGAGGTGGCTATCCGCGAGGTCGGGCTCAACCCCACCCGGACGCGGTTCTTGGATATACTCCGCAGGATGGGTGCCGAGGTAGAGATACGCGGTGCGGGCGAGGATGCTATCGGCGAGCCAGTCGGAGAGCTCGTCGTACGCTACTCTCCCCTCAAAGCCGTTACCGTGGGTCCCGAGGACGTGCCAGGGGCCGTGGATGAGCTGCCGCTCCTGGCCCTGCTCGGGGCCTTCGCTGAGGGTGACACTCTCGTCCGGGGAGCAGAGGAGCTGCGCCTCAAGGAGAGCGACCGAATAAGGGCGGTCTGCGAGGAGTTCCGGAAGCTGGGCGTCGATATCGAAGAACGCCCCGACGGCTTCGCGGTCGCGGGGGACCCCGGAAGGGGGATCCCGGGCGGGCGGGCGGGCAGTCAGGGCGACCACCGCGTCGGCATGGGCTTAAGCGTGGCCGGTTTGGCTTCTAAGGGAGGGGCCGAAGTCGAGAACCTCGAGGCAGCCTCGGTCTCCTACCCCGGTTTCTTACGGGATCTCAGGAGACTTTCTTGCCGGTAGGACCATCGCCAGGACCATGCTAGTAGCCATAGACGGACCCGCGGGGAGTGGCAAGAGCGCGGTCGCCCGCGCCGTCGCCGGGCGCCTAGGGCTCGTCAATCTGAATACAGGTGCGACCTACCGGGCCGTGGCGCTCATGGCGCTTCGGGAAGGCGTGGACCTTGCCGATGGCGTCGCGCTCGCCGCGCTCGGCCGTGGCATGGCCCTCGCCGCGGACGGCGTCTCCTACACCGGGGAGCGTATCCCCGAGGATGCGCTGCGCACCTCCGAGGTCGCTGCTGGCGCCTCTGAGGTCAGCGCCCATCCGGAGCTCAGGGAGGTCCTCGTCGAGAGGCAGCGGGCGGCGGCCCATGGGGCACAAGAATCCGGCGGCGCAGTCGTCGAGGGGCGGGACATCGGAACGGAAGTCCTGCCCGAGGCCGGGCTCAAGGTCTTCCTCTCTGCCTCCCCCGAAGAGCGCGCCCGCCGCCGGGCGCTGCAGACCGGACGCGAGGACGAACTCGAGCGCATCAGTGAGGCCATGCAAACCCGCGACCGGCGGGACTCCGAGCGGGAAGCCTCCCCTCTTAAGCCCGCTCCCGACGCCGTGGTCATCGACACCACCGACCTCTCCCTGGAAGAGGTAGTCTCGTGGGTGGTCGAGCTCGCCGAGGAGCGTCACCGCCGCGAGCGCCGGAACGCCCCGGCGGAGGGCGTCTCTTAGGTGGAGGCCGAGAGGCTCAGGCAAGACGTCTCACGAGACATGTCGCTCCGGTACAAGCTCTTCAGGCGCTTTATGCTCGCGCTCGGCTGGCTACTCTTCGGGTTCACGATTCATGGTGCAGAGAAGGTCCCCCAGGAAGGCCCCCTGATCGTGGCCGCCAACCACCGCCGGTATGTCGACCCGGTCTTCGTGCCGATGGCCGTGCCGCGTAGGATTCAGTGGATGGCCAAGAAGGAGCTCTTCGTCTTCCCGTTGGTGAGGTTCTTCTTTTTTATCGGGGCCTTCCCCGTGGACCGTCAGAAGGGTGGACGCGCGGCGCTGAGAACCGCCCTGGATCTCCTCGCCGCCGGCTGGGCCTTGGGTATCTTCCCCGAGGGCACCCGCCGCAAGGACTACGACCCCGAAGAGGCCCCAAAGAGCGGGGTCGCCATGCTCGCCACCCGTGCCGATGCCCCAGTGCTACCCGTTTTCGTCGGCGAGGTGCCAAACCTCCTCGAGCGCCTGCGCGGCGGGAAGCTGCACGTCTACATCGGCAACCCGATAACTTTGGACAATACGAAAACGGGCCGCTCGGTTCGCAGAGAGGCCGCGGGTGAGATGTTGCGTGAGATCTACGCTCTTGGCGAGCGTTTTGGGGAGAGGTCGCGGTGAACTGCGACGGGGTAGTGGGCTGTTTGCCGGTGGTGGCGATAGTGGGCGCGCCAAACGTCGGCAAGAGCACGTTCGTCAACAGGGTTCTCGGGCGCCGGCAGGCTGTGGTCGCCGACGAGCCAGGGACAACACGAGACCGCTCCTACAATCGAGCAGAGTGGGCGGGGCGGGAGTTTCTGCTCGTCGACACTGGGGGGATGGAGCCGCGAGCCCGCGCGGGTCTCCAGGCGCTCGTCACCTTACAGGCCCGCGTCGCAGTCGAGGACGCGGACGTCATCCTCCATCTCGCCGACGCCAGACTCGGGGTAACCGAGGCCGACGCCGCAATCGCCAAAGAAATTCGTCGAGGAGCCGAGGAGGGGGACAAAAAAGTCGTGCTCGTCGTGAACAAGCTCGACAACCCCGCCGACGATTCGGGGCGTTATCCATTCTACTCTTTAGGGGAGGGGGAGCCCCTCGCCATAAGCGCCGCGCATGGGTTGGGGACAGGGGATCTTTTGGACGTAATCATCTCGCTCCTGCCGGAGAGTGAGGCGGCCGAGGAAGCTACCCTGCCGAGGGTCGCCGTCATAGGGAGGCCGAACGTCGGCAAGAGCACGCTTCTCAACCGTCTGTTGGGTACAGAGCGGGCCGTCGTCTCCGAGGTCGCGGGCACCACTACCGACGTGGTGACGCACGAGATCGAGGTAGAAGGAGATTCACCGGAAGGGGCCTCGTTCGAGCGTTTCCTCCTCCTGGACACGGCCGGGGTGAGCAAGAGCGCGAGGCGGGCGGAGGGCGTGCCCTTCTACTCGATCGTCAAGACCGAAAGCGCCATCCGCCGCTCAGACGTTTCGCTGCTCCTGGTGGATGCGGTCGAGGGACTCGTGGCAGAGGACCTCCGGCTGGCGCGGAGGGTCGAGGAGGCCGGACGGGCTTGTGGGGTCTTGATCAACAAACGCGACCTCGTGTCGCCCGAGAGGCTGCGCGAGATCGAAGATGCACTGGTCGTTAGGATGACGGACCTGAAGCCCCCGGCTCTCTCCATCTCCGCCCGCACGGGGAAGGGCACTCGGAAGGTGATGCCATTCGCCGCCCGGTTGTGCGCCGCGTACAATCTAAGGGTGCCCACGCACGAGATTGCCGAGTTCGTGAACGCGCTTGTAGACCGGAACGCGCCGCCCAGAGGCGTCAAGATACGCTTCGCCGCCCAGACTGGCACCGCCCCACCTCGCTTTACCCTCTTCGCCACCCACCCGAAGGACCTCCCCGAGAGCTACCTGCGCTACGTGGAAAACTCCCTGCGCGAACGTTACGGTCTCTACGGGGTGAGCGTACGCATGCGTCTGAGGAGCAGCCGGTGAAGAACGGTAGCGGTCGCGTAGGCGACCCCCCAGGCGACCACCTGGGCGAGCGCGTGCTGACCTTGCCCAACGCGCTGACGCTGCTTAGGCTCCTGGCAATACCCGTCGTTCTCCTCCTGCTGTTTGCGGGGAGGGATGTCGCGGCGGCGACGGTGTTCGTTTTGGCGGCGGTGACGGACTTTCTGGACGGTAGGCTCGCGCGCCGCTGGGGCAGGGCCTCGTACCTCGGCGCAGTTTTGGATCCCGTAGCCGACCGGTTGATGCTCTCCAGCGTCGCGGTGGTTTTGGGGATTCTGGGGAGCTTGCCTTTCCTGGTGGTGGCTATACTCGTCGGGCGGGACGTCTTAGCGCTCGTGGGAAGCCTCGCTTTTCGCGATAAGATAAGGGTGAACAAGGTGGGCAAGGTGGCCACAGCCGTTTTAATGGTGGCGGTCGCGGTGATCATGTACAGGCCCGGGACCACTGGGGAGATATTGGGAGAGGTAATGTTCGCTCTGGGTTTGGGGCTCTCACTCGTAGCGGGCGCTCTGTATGCCGCTACGATAAAGAGGCTCTACGGCGGAAACGCCGGTGGAGGTGGCAAACCGGGGGGTAGCCGATGAAAGCGGTGATTATGGCCGGCGGCCAGGGCACGCGCCTCAGGCCGCTCACCAGCAATCAGCCGAAGCCTATGATCCCCATCGTGGGAGTGCCGTGCATGGAGCACATCGTCAACCTCCTCAAGGAGCACGGTTTCAACGATATCGTCGTGACGCTGCAGTTCATGCCCGAGGAGATACGGGACTACTTCGGCGATGGCTCGGACTGGGGTGTCTCCATGAGCTACTCCGTGGAGGACGTCCCAGCGGGTACCGCGGGCTCCGTCAAGCTCGCCGAAGAGCTTTTGGAGGGCGAGCGCGTGCTCGTGATCAGCGGCGACGCCCTCACCGATTGCGACCTCGAGCGCGTTGTCTCCTTTCACAAGGAGAAGGCGGCTCAAGCGACCATGGTCCTCAAAAGCGTCGAGAACCCACTGGATTTCGGGATCGTCATCATCGAAGAGGACGGCCGCATCTCGCGTTTTCTGGAGAAGCCGGCCTGGGGGCAGGTCTTCTCTGATACGGTGAACACCGGCATCTACTTGCTCGAACCCTCAGTACTGGCTGAGATTCCCACCGAAGGCGAGTACGATTTCTCCAAAGAACTCTTCCCGAAGCTCCTCGAAGACGGACGGCCCCTCTACGGGTTGGTCACGGAGGATTACTGGGAGGACATTGGGACGCTCGAGCAGTACATGGGCGCCCAAAGGGACGTTTTGGACGGCAAGATGCGAAACGTCCGGCCGCCGGGGACGCGCCTGAGGGAGAACGTCTACGTGGGCCGGAGGGCACAGGTAGATGACGAAGAGCTGGAGGGTCCGGTCGTGATCGGGGAGAACGTCCGCGTCGACGAACCTGCTAGAGTAAGCCCGTACTCCGTCATCGCCGACAACGTGGTGATAGGCGCGGGTGCGTCGGTCGAGCGCAGCGTGGTAGCTGAGGGCGCCTACGTCGGCGAGGGGGCCGAGCTTGTGGATACCCTGATCGGGCGACACTGCTATATCCAGGGGCGGGCCCGCATCCTGGAACGCAGCGCCCTAGGCGACGACGTTATCGTCGGCGAGGGCGCCACGGTAGCACCGGACGTAAAGATATTCCCGCACAAGACCGTCGAGAGCGGTGCGAACGTGACGAGTAGCTTGATCTACGAGACGATGGGCCTGCGTACCGTATTTAGGGGCGGTATAGTCTCCGGCAAGTTCAACGTAGACCTCACTCCCGAGTTCACGATACGCTTGGCCTCCTCGTTAGGTACGAAGCTCGACCCCGGGGTGGTCGTCACCCTGGGCCGCGACTCCAGTAGAGCCGCTCAGGTCGTAAAGAGGGCGATGACGAGCGCGCTTTTGGGGACCGGGGTGAACGTGCGCGACCTGAGGGCGGCCCACGCTGGTGTGGTGCGCCACGACGTATTGGCGGGCAAGTCCGAGGCCGGCGCCCACGTTAGGGTCGGGAACGACCCTGACGACGTCGAGATCCTCTTCTTCTCCTCGGGGGCGACCCCGATGAACGAGTCCGAGCAGCGCGCGGTAGAGAAGGTCTTCGTGCGGGAGGAGTACCGCCGGGCATTGGGGGAAGCCATAGGGGAGCTTATCTACCCGGGCCGGGCCGTCGAGCAGTACGTCGAGCGCTTGGAGAGGGCCGCGAACAGGGGTGCGACGCGAGGGGCTAGGATCGTTGTGGACTTCTCCGGCGGGGTGGCGAGCCTAGTGGCGGGCCGGGTCTTCGGGAGGCTTGGGGTGGGAGCCGTCGTGATGGAGGGTTTCACCAACGCCAACGTCGTCCGTTCTTCCGCCGGCTGGAGGAACGAGCCGAAGGATCCGGGGACGCACTTCGCGGAGGCCATCGAGCGGGTCGGGCGCATCGTGCCGACGGTGGGGGCTGTCTTCGGGGCGGTCGTCGGCCCTACGGGCGAGGACGTGCAGTTCGTCGATGATAGGGGCGAGCTCGTCCCGTCGGACGTGATGCTCGCCTGCTTCCTCCTGCGCCTGCACCCGAGAAAGGCGGTACTCCCGATCAACCTGAGCCGCGGGTACGAGGAGCTCGTGGAAGAGGGCGGCGGCACCCTGGATTGGAGCCGTACGGGATTGGGGAACGTTGCGATCAAAGCCGCGGAAGCCAGGGCCGAAGTGGCGGGACTCGCCGACGGCCACTACGTCTTCTCGAGCTTCCTGCCGGCCCCCGACTGCTTCATGACGCTCGCCCGCGCCCTCGATCTCTTCCGCGAGAAGCCGCTCTCGGAGGTGAGGCACCGCTTCGGGGAGGCTTTCGGCGCGGTCAGCCGCAGGCGCCTGGAGTGCCCATGGGGCGCCAAGGGACGCGTGATGCGGGGCCTCGCCGAGAGGTTCGGCGGAGACCCGGACGCCATCCTCACCGATGGCGTAAAGCTCAATCTCGAAAGGGGTGCGTGGGTCCTCATGCTCCCCGACGCGGACAACCCACTCTTCTACGTCTACGCCGAAACCGGCGGCGCCGACACGGTCGGTGGGAACGGCTCAGAGGGCCTAGTCTCTGAGTACGCCGAACTTGTCGAGGACCTGATAAAGAGCGGGTGAGGAGTGCCAAAAGGTGGTTATGAGAGAACCGGACGCTTTATTAGCGTCTAAGAGTGTACTTCAGGTTCAGGGGAGGATATACTTCAGCGTATGACCGACGACGAACGGTTCGAGGGCGCCGAAAGGCGCGGTGAGGAGCTAGCGCGTGTCCTCCTGGAAGAGGGGCGTCGTGGGGGAGGCGTCTCTTGAAGCACTGTTCCGAGTGCGGCGCCGAGGTTACCCCCGATATGAAGTTCTGCGCGGAGTGCGGGGCCCGCCTCGTAGCCCACACGCAGTCGACCGTCTCCTACGCTCCGAGCTTCGGCGACGAAGAAGAGGGCGAGCAGCCCAGTGCCGCGCGCGACGACGGGCACGAGGGGGCAGCGCTCATCGAGCTCGACCAGGTGGAGGGTACCGCGGGGAGAAGGATGCACGACATCGGAGACGAGATCGTGACGGTAGGCCGCAGCCCCGAGAGCAACATCTTCCTCGACGACGTCACGGTCTCCAGGCAGCACGCGGAGATCTTCCGGCGCGAGCAACCCGGCGAGAAGGGGTTCAGGATCCGAGACGCCGGTTCGCTCAACGGAACTTACGTCAACCGGGTGCGGGTAGACTCCGTGGATCTCAGGAACGGCGATGAGATACAGGTAGGAAAGTACCGCTTCAAGTTCGTCTTTACGTAGCGGTTTCGACGGTTTTGGTCGTAGTAGGCGCGGATGGGAGTAAAGGCTTGGTGGAGGACATAATGGAGAACGGCGGACACAAGGAGCATTACACCATAGGCGAGGTCGTAGCCCGGCTACGCAAGGAGTTCCCTACGCTCTCGGTCAGCAAGGTGCGCTACCTGGAGCGGCGGCGTTTGATCAATCTGACTCGCACTCGCGGGGGATACCGGCTGTTCACTCCTCAGGACGTGGAGATGCTCCGGTACATACTGACGCTTCAGGATAAGGAGTATCTCCCCCTGAAGGTGATAAAGAAGCGCATCGAGGGCGGCATGCCGATAGCCAGCGGCGAGTCGGGCGGTGACCTCTCGCGCGTCTTGGAGGACAGGACTTACACCAAGGAGGAGTTGGCCGACGCTATAGAGAGCGAGGCACGCTTCGTCGAGGAGCTCCTCTCCGTAGGCGTCATAGGCCGCAACGGGGAACTGACGCAACGGGACGTCGAGATCTCGCGTATGGCCCTCGAGATGGCGAAGTACTCGATTCAGCCCAGGCACCTGCGCGGCATCATGGCCGCTGTCGAGCGCGAGGCCGCTATGTTCAAGCAGATCCTCAACCCCGAGCTCCGCAGCGGCGACGATCAAAAGGTTCAGGATGCTGTCAATAAGGCCCGCCACCTCGCTGCCGTCGACTCCAAGCTCAAGGAGCTCATGATGGCGAACGTCATAGACAGCTTCGCCTCTTGAGGAGCCATGAGACTACCGAAGAGCTAAAGCTTCACATCCGGGAGGTCCATGACTTCCCCAAGAGAGGCATCTCCTTCAAGGACATAACCCCCCTAATAGAGAACGGCCCCACCTTCCACGCCGCCGTCGATGGGATGGCTCACGCTACTGAAGGGATAGACTACTCCCGCATCCTCTCCGCCGAGGCCCGCGGCTTCGTCTTTGGCACCGCCCTGGCCTACCGTGCCAAAAAGGGTCTCGTCCTCGCCCGTAAGCCGAACAAACTCCCCCGAAAGACCATCTCCGCCTCCTATGACCTCGAGTACGGTCAGAGTACCTTAGAGGTACACACCGATGCCATAGCCCACGGCACTCGCGTCCTCGTCGTCGATGACCTCCTCGCCACCGGTGGCACTAGCCGCGCTATGTGCCAGCTTGTCGAGAACGCCGGTGGTGTTGTGGCCGGTGTTGCCTTCCTCATAGAGCTTTGCTTTCTCGAGGGTCGCCAGCTACTCGCCCCCTACAAAGTCACCTCCTTGCTCGCATACGAAGAATGAGCAAAAAGTGAGTGAGACTAGCGACAACCTCCCCGAACTCCAAAATCCACGGGCCCAACTCGCCGAGATCGACGCCGAAGTCCAGCGCCTCGTCTCTGTCTACCTCCGCACCTTAACTAGCCCTCAGACGATAAGAACCTATAATACAGAGATACAGATGTTTTTGGGGTTTATAGTGGGGGAGTTGGAGTGTCGCTTAGGGGAGATGACGGTCGAGGATCTATCTCTATACCGAGAACATCTCCTAAAGATTTACGCACCGGCGACGGCAGCGAAGAAACTTACGGCTTTGCGGAGATTTTTGACCTTCACGTACATGAGCGGAGCTACCCGGGTCAACCCGGAGGCGTTGCGTTTCTTCGCCAAGAGCCCGAAGGTTGGCCAGGACCCTTCCTACCAAGTGCTCATGGAGGAGGAGCTCGGGCGCATGCTGGCCGCCGCACGCTCGAAAAGCATGCGCGATTATGTGCTCCTGGCCGTGCTGGCAGGCGCGGGGCTGAGAGAGGCGGAGGTCGTGGAGTTGAAGATTGGGGACTTCAGGGAGGTCCAGGGGGGACAGGTGCTCCTCCGCATATTGGGTAAAGGTCAGAAGATACGGGCCGTCCCCATCTCGCCCGAGCTCTGGCAACTCATCCAGCGTTACGTCCTCCTCAGCGAGCGCAGCCTGACCTCCCACGCCGACGCCCGCAAACCTCTCTTCGCTTCTCGTGAAGGAGAGGGCGACAAGGCCTTGACGACCCGCTCCGTGCGCTACATCGTGAAGAAATACGCAGAGGCTGCGGGCATAACCAAGGCGATCTCCCCACACTCCATCCGCCACACGGTCGGCACCAATATGGCGGTAAACGAAGCTCCACTCCTCCTCATCCAACAGTTCCTGGGGCACTCCGACCCCAAGACCACTATGCGCTACGTCCGCCGCGCAGAAGAGCTCGCCAGCAAGGCGTATACTTATAATACCCTTCCGCTCTAAGTTACTCTAGGTTTGTGCCTTACACCTAAGTTACTTACACCTAAGTTACTTACACCTAAGTTACTTACACCTAAGGTGCTGAATAGCAGGCGCCCTGATCCTCTATAGGAAACTCCTTTGGGCAAACGCCGCCTGGCATGAGGGGCACGGGACCGGCGGTGGGCCCGCCGGCTTTTAGAAGGTCTCCTCTCGAATTGCGTTCGTCGTCGAAGAAGTTCCCCTCGTCACAGGCTATACCGTTGATGTTCGGGTCGAGGGCGTCGCCGTAGAGGATCTCGTCCTGCTCGAAGACGGACTGGGCTTGCTGTCGGGTCTCAAAATCGGAGCATTGGACGTCACTGCTTGGTGCACCAGTCTTCTGGGTCGCGCCGCCTACTTTCGGAAGGTTGTCGGATTGAGCTACGCGCGTGGTAGAGATCTCCTCGTTCGCCTTGAGACCGGGGCGACCCGCGTCCTCAACCTCCCACGCCATGCGATCCGCCAAGAGAGAGGCCGTTGCGAGTACCATCACCGCGCAGAACACTAGCGCCTTCGTAGATCTGTCCCCGAGCCGCACAGCCCCTCCCTCGGACCCCTTACGGGGCCTCGATTACCTATAATAAACCTTACACAGATAAAGATCAGCCCCATGAGCGCCAGTTTTACTGCCAACTCCGTACTACGCAGGATAAATCTTCTAGGAACCCAGGAATGTCTCAAATGTTAAAGTTTATTATAGGGTTGTGTACGAAGCTCAGTCAAAGCTATACGCTGCTCCATCTAAAGCTGCACTACATGTTGCGCTTCTCTTGAGGCCTCGTTAGGCATATTGGGGGGTAGGCTTCGCTCAGTGGCCGTCAGGGGCGTCTGTGAGGAGGGAGAGTACCCTCGAAGGGAAGGCAAAGGCCGGGCAATTAACCTTCCATATGAGGGCGGTTCTGAAGAACGATGCTAGTGGCCAGTCTCGTAGGACCTACGCGGCTAGGCACACATATCTTGTGAAGTTACGCCGGGAATCGCCTAAGCTATAAAAATGTATAATACATATAAGCGGCTTCGCAAGTAGGCTGCTGGACTGCTGGACAGGGACTCACCTTGCGTGAGTATCTCGCCGCACGGCCTCTACTTTCTCTCCCTTTGCTGTATAGAGAGAATATCTTAGCTAGGCGACGGGCATTGCAAGGACAACCTGCAAAAGCAGATAGGGTAAGACCGGGATGAAACCGATGATCGCCCCAAATATTAGCCCAAATATTAGAAGTATAGCTGCCGAGTGTGGGTAGACTCGCGCCAGGAGTGTGGCGAACTAGGTATTTGTATTTATAATACAACACTAGGTAGGGGAGTGGTCGGCTGCCAGCCACAGGTCTAACGCTTTGAATACACAAGTGAATCGGCAGCGGTAGGCGCCAGTAGGGTAGCTGACCTGCGCCATTGAGGAGCATGAGTGGGTTGGTTTGGGAGTTAACTGGAGCACGGAGTACTACTTGCAGAGCTGATTAGACAGGCTAATCATGGGCTAATCGTCGCCAGCACTAGTAAGAGTCCGGAGATTTAAGCAAGCACATTGTAGGATGCTCGCTAGGGTAAGTCGATTCCCACGAGTTTCCGAGAATTATACTTATCGGAAACTCACGAGTTTCCGATAAGTATAGGGCGACGGAGGTCCAGAGTCAGTCTGCCAGACCTCCTCCTGGAGCTGCGCAAGTAAGCAACTGTAGTCGGGACTTAAGAAATGATACCGGAAGGAGCTTAGGTGGAATTCTCGCTTATATCGGCGTGCAGTACAGTTCCCTGTACGCGCCATGGGTGCATTAGTGACCGCGCAATAGTAATTTTGTCCTCCGGTAGAGAACACAGGCTGAGGATGGAAAGTGCTCAAGGAGAAATCTCATACCTCAGTGCTCTCCTAACCCCTCCTATGCCCTCCTATGTATTGTGTAGGATTGTATTATAGATATATGCAGCACAATTATCTGCGTGTATGATTTTTTGAGCGACTTTTATAAGACATTGCCAAGGACGCCAAGAGCGATAACAGATGCCACAGACTAGCATTCGTCTGTCACATACTTTTCACACAAAGTTTCCGCCTATTTGACGTTGACCTGGTAGGAAGCCGTGCTAGCAATGCCCCTAGCAGCCCGGCGTCCCGGCCCGTAACCGCGGAGATAGCCCGCCCACCGCTTCCACTAGGGCTCACTCGTCCGGGCCCCAGCCCGTCGCAGGAGGCCCTTCATCCCCGAGGACGCACCCTCTATCGGGCTTAACAGCAAATTGCGAATATATTGACCCACGAAAAACAAGGAAGCATGAGAACGCTTGCGCACCTCCCCAGGCAAGCGTTATGCACCGTTGATGCGATGCGGGTCAATCGTAGCGCAAATCGCAATATGGTAAGCACCTCTGAAGAATTTCGGGGCGAGCACTTCCCTCGAGGGCCAGTCCACAGCGCAAAGCCTTTTCGGGTTAACCAACCGACAGGGACAGAGCACTCTCCAGCCTCTTGGCACCGCGCAAAACCGGCATCGTGCCGGTCTCTGGCCGCCGTACCCAAGGATAGGTCTGGTTAATAATGGTCGTATTCTCAGGTAGGTGGAAGCTATGCGCTAACCTGGCCTGTCAAGGCCCGACTCTACAGATTAGCGGAGTGTTCTGAGGTGGGTTAGCTAGCTTGGGAAGGAAGGCGCAACGTGTACCTGAGGAAGAGCTCGTTGTCAGCGAAGTGGATAGAGATTAGTCGTGGCTGTGCTTTTTGATACCCTATAGGCGGCCCCTCGAGTACGGTGGGGCTGGCGTATCGGGCGTCTCCTCCTAAGACCTTCGGGGCGAGCGTCAGAAAAAGCTCATCCGCCAGATCAGAGGAGACGAGGGCGTGATTCAAGGCGGGACCACCCTCGACGAGGAGTACGTCAACCGCGTGGCGCTTTTTCAGGGTCTCTAGGACCCGTGCAAGGTCGAGGCGTGAAGCAGAGCGGTCGGTCCTTGACGAGCCGGCCATTTCCGGTGTTGTTGTCTTCTCCTCTGCCACGACTTCGACGGAGGCGTAAGAAGAGAGGGTACCGAGGTGCTCTTGGGGGGTTTCAGCCGAGGCGAAGATGAGGAGGTTATCCGGCGAGGGTCCGAGCAAGTTCTCTTCTAACGGAACGTCGCCGGTCGCCGTCGCCACAACCGCTAAGGGTTGGGGCTTAAGGCCCCGAGCCTGGCGTGCCCGGGCGCGGTCCTCCGGGACAGCCAGGGTGAGCTTCTCAGCGCGAAGCGTTCCCGCGCCTACCATCACGGCATCCGCGTGGGCACGCAGCGTGCGCATTACGGTGCGATCTACCGGGCCCCCTAGGGAGCCCGCTTTGCCGCTAACGGCTACCTTCCCGTCAAGGGAAGAGATCATGTTAATAAGTACGTAAGGTCTCGCCTCTCGCGTCGGAAAGGAAATGTTTGTGTACACATCCTCGGCCGCCAGCTGGGCTGTAGGTTCGGGTGAGAGCCTCCTAACCGGCGCGTCAGGAGGTGCCATGTCAGGCGGTGCGGTAATGAGCGTACTTGTGTACGTAGGGCTTGGGGAGGGTGACGTCGAGTTCGAGGCCCTCGGCGGTGTCTTCACGGGTGTGGATCTCGGCCCTACCGTAGAGTCCGCTCACGGCGCTGTATTCGGCGTGTGGTATCAGGATCCTCATGCGCACCCGGCTTCGCGCCAGGGCCTCGTTCACGGCGTCCACCAGCGGACTAGCATCCAGCTTTGCGCTCATCAACACGGCGGCTGGGTACAAGACGGCGAGCCTCCGCCGGCATTCCTCGGAGATGAGGTCTGCCTTGTTGAGGCAGAGCACACTCTCCTGAGGCGAGCTTTGCGCACCATCCTCCGAGAGGGTCTCCTTTAAAGTGTCCTCGACGGTCCGGATCTCTTCTTGGAGCTTTTCGCTGCTGGCATCGGCACAGAGCAAGACAACATCGGCATCCCTGGCAGTCTCTAGCGTGCTCGCGAAGGAGTGGACGAGCTGGGTGGGGAGCTTCCTTATAAGGCCCACCGTGTCGGTCAGGACAAAATCCGGCCGGGCCACCGCACCGTCGCGGCCGTTATTCCCGCTCGGCGCGTCTCTCACGAGCCTCGTCGTGGTTTCAAGAGTCTCGAAGAGGCGGTCCGCCGTCGAGCGATTCTCCCCACTTAGAGCGTTGAGGATCGTGGTCTTGCCGGCGTTGGTGTAGCCGACGAGGGCCACGCGCGGGGGGCCTTCCTTCTTGAGGCGGGCACCGCGTACCTCGCGGGCAGCCTTCTCCTCTTTAAGTCTCTTCCCGATGCGTTCCATCCGCTCTCGGATCACGCGCCGGTCGTACTCAAGCTGCTGCTCGCCCGGTCCTCTGGTTGTAACGCCGCCGCCCCCGAGGCGGCTCAGGGCCCTGTATCCCCCCCTGACCCTGGGGAGCCTATAGGTAAGCTCCGCAAGCTCGACCTCGAGGCGGCTCGCGGCATCCCTCGCGTGTGCCTCGAAGATGCGGATGATCAAGAGCGTCCGGTCCACCACAGGAACCCCCGCCGCCTTCTCTAATACCCGCGCCTGAGAAGGCGAGAGCTCGTCGTCCGCGACCACAACCCCAGCGCCCTCATGCCCGACCAGCCCTTTTAGCTCCTCTCGCTTCCCACGCCCGAGGTAACTGACCCCATCCCGCCGCCCCTGCTCCATGACCCCAACAACCTCCAGCCCCAGCGTCTCTGAGAGACGCCAGAGCTCCTCCATCTGCCGATCCTCTCCCGCCCCGACCAGGAGGGCCCTCCGCTCCTTTGGCTCCAGCTGCTCCAGCTCTGCTTGTCCCGCTATCTCCTCCGTCATGGTACCATTCTATCATGCATGAAATGCTTGATCTCCCGATCGTCTGGCTCCTCTGCGACGAGGAGGTGGGCGTTATCAGGGAGGCTGCGCGCGAGCTTATCGAACCAGCGGATCTGGCGACGGGCTAGCTTGCGGGTGCGGGCGGCGACGACTTCTTCGGCCTCTGTGGCGGGGAGGCTACCATCGGCGTAAAGAAGCATCTCCTTTACGCCGATGGCTTCGCGCACCGAGGGGTTGGGCTCGATACCGGACTCCAGGAGGCGTTTCGCCTCTTCGGTGCCGTCCCGTACTATCTTGCTGGAGCGGGCGCGGATGTTGCGGTCCAGGTATTGTCTCTGAGGGCGCAGGTACACAAAGGCTGCGTCGTAGCGAAGCGTACCCTCCCAGATAGAACCTCGCTCCCTCGCCCCAGCGAGTTCGAGCTCCAACCTCCTCGACTCACGCCTCGGGTTCTCGGCATATGAAGCAAGCCTCTGCGCCTCGGCACGTAGTTGAGGCGGTACCCTCGGGGCTATATCGACGTCGAGCACGAGAGCGTTTAAGTACATGCCGGTGCCGGCGTCTAGCACGAAGGGATCCTGGGCAGGCAGGGAGCCTATAGTCTCCTCGGCTCGCCCCCTGTGGTGGGCTACGGTCCACTCCTCGGCAACGGAGACGATGCTGATCAGCTCGGCGGGACGCACACGGGCCTGGTTGGTTATCACCGGTATCTCCCGGTAGACCTGCATGGAATCGACCGCGATCGTGGTGACATGCGCCCCGTACGCTTCGGAGAGCGTCTCGGCCAAAGTGTCGGCCAGGCCGCTCTTGCCGGCGGCCGTGGGGCCGCAGACGACGAGAGCCTTTCTCTTCTCCTTGGACTCCGTCCTCGCGCTCCGTCAGCGTAGCTGGCCCGCTGGCTCGCCTGCGTAGAGGACGTGGGGGCCCGCGTCTTCGATCTTGGACGTTACGTACTGCCCGGGTTCTGCGTTGGTGAAGACGTGGACTGCGTGGCCGCTCCACGTCTCGCCGATGGCTCGTGCTTTGCCGTTTTTGGCGTACCTTACGTAAATCTCCTCGACTGAACCGATCTTGCGCCGGTTTCGTTGGAAGGCGTTCTGCTCGATGGCCCTCAGAACCTCCAGGAACCTCCTCTGAGCCACGCCCTCGGGCACCGCTCCCGGCAGCTTCGCCAACCCGGCCGCCTCGGTCCCGCTTCTCGGAGAGAACTTAAAGACGTAAGCCGAGTCAAAGGAGCAGTCTCCCACGAGCCTCAGGGTCTCCTCGTGATCTTTCTCTGTCTCCCCTGGGTGGCCGACGATTATGTCTGTAGAGAGGGTCCCCTCCGGTACGGCCTCCCGGAAGACCTCGATCTTGCGCCGGTACCTATTGGACTTGTACCCCCGGTGCATAGTCTTTAGCATCCGGTCCGAACCCGACTGCACCGGCAGGTGCAGCTTCCCCACGATCGTGTCCCTCTCCCCGATGAGCCTGAGGGTCCTATCCTCCATGTTCGACGGGTGGCTAGTAGTGAACCATACCCGCGGCGCCTCCTCAGCCACCCGCTCCAAAAGGTCGCAGAACCTCTTCCCGCTCCCCTCAGGGTCTCGCCAGGCATCCACCGTCTGCCCCAAGAGCGTTACGTACCGCGTCCCAGAGCCCACGAGACGTCTAACCTCCTCGAGCACGTTCTCCATCGGCCGGCACGCCATCCTGCCCCTGACGCTTGGCACCACGCAGTAGCTACACTGGTAGTTGCAGCCGGTCATTATCGTGACGAAGGCTGTGTGCCCGCCCTCTGTTCCTGGAAGCTCTGGCGTGTGCGTCTCTTCCATCCCTGGTAGTCCCACGAATTCTGCTAGCTCATATGTATTATGGGTACCCAGTACGAGGTCAATGCCGTATTGTCTTTCGAGCTGTCGGGATTCTTCCGCGGTGCCGATACAGCCGGTGAGAGCGATCTTTTTTACCCGGCCTTCGCGTTTAAGGCGGTTCAGTTCTCCGAGGTGGCCACGGACACGGTCGACGGCGTTCTCGCGCACGTAGCACGTGTTGAGGACCACGAGGTCGGCGTCTTCGTAGCCCCCCACCTCAGCGTAGCCGGCATCCAGGATCATGCGCCTCATCCGGTCCGAGTCGTGGACGTTCATCTGGCAGCCGAACGTCCTTATGCACGCAGTCTTGGATGCGCCGCCGTCAGGCCTGCCGTCCAGAGGACCGGCAGGAACCGGTGCGTGGGTGCGGGAAGGTTTTTCGATAAGCGGGATAGGTGCAACGTTCCTTGCGGTGTTCGTCGTCGTGCTACTCATACTCGTCCTCCGGCTCGTAGATGTGGGCTTTCAAGATCACCTGTCCAGGGCGCGTTTCAACGTCGAGCTCCGCAAGATCCAAGTAGCTCGAGCATGCCGCCCGCCGCAGGATGCCCCGGATCTCATCGAGGTCCTCGGCTCCGACCGAGAGTATAGGCCCTCCGAACCCAAAGTGTCCCGCCACCCGCGAGCGGGTACGGCCATGCGCAGGCCTGCCGATCGGTGGTTCGCTCGACATACCAGATCCCACCTCCTCGGCAGGAGGGATCTCCCCCGCGACCACCCTCTGCACTGTCCTCAAAGATACCTCTAAACCCAGGAGGACGGCAGCCTCCCGCAAGCGCCCAGCTTCTCCGGTGTCACCATCCACGCTTCTTAGTATTATACGGTTTTCTAGGAGGCGGACGAGGATGCGCGCGGGCGAGGCATGATAGAGGCGAGGCCCGTTTGGGGCGCTTCGGGCGGCGAAGCGGGCTAGCGTTGCGGGAAGGTTGGTTTTGGAGGGGCGGGTACGGGACTGGAGGCTTTTTTCGGGGAGGTTGTGGGTGTCAAAGACGATTTTTATCGTGGTTGGGGAGGATACGGAGAGCACTTCGGCGGAGAGGGCGGCATTTTTTATGTGGTAGAGGGAGAGGCCACTCCCGTGAGGGGTACTGTCGAGGGGATCATGAGATCCGGTATCCGGAACGGGATCCAGGTGACGGGTGGTAACGCCGGGCTCGAAGACGAGTTGTTTGTGGGTCTCGGGGATGCCGCGACCGTCGTCGATGACGACTAGCTGTCGGTAGCGGCGGGCGCGGAGTGTGGAGGCTACACAGATGTTACGGGCGCCGGCGTCGCGAGAGTTCCTGAGGAGCTCGAAGAGTGCGTCCTCGACGCAGCGCATCCGCCTCGGACTACGCCGAAGGCCTTCGGCGCCCGCAAGGCGGGCGAAGCCGCCTCCGAGATCTCTGTAGGGGCCTTCCAAGAATGATACCTCCCTCAGGCTCTCTAACGGGCGACCTCGGTGACGCGGCTCTCGCGTATGACGGTTACCCGGATGTGACCGGGGTACTCGAGGTCGCTCTCAATCTGCTTGCTGATGTCGAAGGCGAGTTTGGCAGCGACGCGGTCGTCCACCTGGCTGGGCTGGACCATCACCCGGATCTCGCGCCCCGCCTGGATGGCATAGGCCTTGTCGACTCCGCGATGAGCGAGCGCGATGTCCTCCAAGCTCCTCAAGCGTTCCAGGTAGATCTCGGTAGTCTCGCGACGTGCGCCCGGGCGGGCGGCCGAGACCGCATCGGCCGTCGCCACGAGCACGTCTTCGACGGCCTCCATCTCGACCTCGTGGTGGTGGGCGGAGATGGCCCGTACCACCTCCTCGGACTCGCCCGACTTCTTAGCGAAGCGGCCGCCGATAAGGGCGTGGGTCCCCTCGACCTCATGGTCTATCGCCTTGCCGACATCGTGAAGCAGGGCAGCGCGGCGTGCAACTTTCACGTTCGCGCCGAGCTCGGCGGCCATCATCCCGCAGAGGTTCGCCACCTCCACCGAGTGGGAGAGAACGTTCTGACCGTAGGAGGTGCGGTACCTCAGGGCGCCCAACAAGCGGATGAGGTCCCCGTGCATGCCACCGGTGATCTTGGCATCGTAGAGGGCTTGCCTGCCCGCGGCCTTTATCTCCTTCTCCACGTCTTTGCGGGCTTTGGAGACGATTTGCTCGATGCGGCCCGGGTGGATACGCCCGTCCTGCACCAGCCGCTCCATGGAGACCCGCCCAACCTCACGTCTGACCGGGTCGAAGGACGAGATGACCACCGTCTCCGGCGTGTCGTCGATGATGACATCCACCCCGGTGGCTGCCTCGAAAGCCCGAATGTTCCTCCCCTCGCGCCCGATCACCCGCCCCTTCATGTCATCCGAGGGAAGCGTCACTGCCTTCACGGTCGACTCTGCGGTGATGTCCGAGGCCAGACGCTCCATCGTGGTCGCCGTGATGCGCCGCGCCTCCGCGTCGGCCCTCTCTTCAGCCTCCATGGTCCTGTCGCGCACCATTCGCCCGAGCCTGTCCTCCAGCTCCCCTTCGAGGCTATCGAACAACCTCCTCTCCGCTTCTGCACGCGTCAACCCCGAGACCTCCTCGAGGGCCCGGATCTGCTCGGCCTCGCGGGCGTCGAGCTCGGTGCCGCGAGCACGCATAGCGTCTTCCCGTCGGGAGAGTTCGCGGCGCGCTTCGTCGAGCTCCGAGTCACGCCTGTCAAGGGCGGCGTCGCGATTGTCGAGGCGCTCCTCGAGGCGGGCAAGCTCGGCACGGCGGGTCCGAACCTCGGCCTCAGCCTCGTCCTTGACCTTAAGTGCAGCTTCCTTAGCAGCGAGCTCGGCCTCACGCCGCGCGGTCTCGGCGGCGCGCTCCGCGTCCTCGATAATCGAGCGGGCGTCGGCGCGGGCCTCGGCTTGGCGTGTCTTTGTCTTCGACCTGGAATATAAGTAGCCTGCGGCGACGCCGAGCGCTATAGCGCCGACCAACCCCAGGACTACCAGCAAAACGTCCATATAGATTGTCCTCCAAAAAGGCCGCCGCTGCGACCGGGTCCCTACGACGTCCGGGTGTTACCCAGCGGCGCGGGACGCATTCGCGGCGGCGGCCGGTATGCTCTGTGGTCGCTACTACTCGTCGGTTTCCCGACGATACGAGCGGGCGATCTCGGCGCTAACGCCTGCCGAGTAGCCCCTCCTCATCAGGAAGCCGTGGACCCGTCGCGCCTGCGCGACGGACCTCTCCCCCGTATTATACCGCCGTCGCACCGCCGCGCGGGCCTCTTCGAGCTCGGATCTCCCCGCAAACTCCTCCTCGACGACCTCTTGAGCGACCTCTTCGTCGACCCCGGCCTGTCTGAGCTCCCCGTAGATCCTGCGCGGACCGTACCTTTTGCGAACCTTGTCGCGCGCCGCGTGCCGGGCGAACTCCTCGTCGTCGAGGTACCCGAGCTCCCCGAGCCGGTCTAAGACCTCACTAACCGTCTGCCCAGCATACCCGGCCCGCGACAACCTTTCGCGCAGCTCGTGTGCCGACCGCGCCCGGAAGCCTAAAGAGAGGAGCGCCCGGCTCATAGCAAGCGGCCTCTCCCCGGCTACCCTCGCCTCCGCAAGCTCCTCGTGCGAAAGCGCGGCCCCCTCGTAGAACCCGCGCTCAACGACGAAGCCAGAGTCCAATTCAGCCCAAAATTCCCCGTCTACAAAGACCCTGGTCCTGCCACGACGTTCCTTCACGCCGGTTATTACCGGCATCTAGCCTCCTAGGTCAAGCGTCCCGCGGCTCCTCGGCGGGCTCCTGAATGTCTTCGTGCTCGGCCGTGTCTTCTGATCCGTCAGCGGATACATCCGGTCGGGCCCCCAAGCCGAGCTTCTCATAGATCTCGGCGAGGATGCGCCCGCGCACCTCATCGTTCTCCTTGAGGAATTGCTTGGCGTTCTCACGGCCCTGCCCCAGCCTCTCGTCCCCGTAGGCGAACCAGGCACCAGACTTTTGCACCACTTCGTGGGCTATCCCCATGTCCAGGAGGCTCCCCTCTCTGGAGATGCCCTCACCGTACATAATGTCGAAGAACACCTCTTTGAAGGGCGGGGCTACCTTGTTCTTGCGGACCGTCACCTTCGTCTGGTTGCCCACCGTATCGTTGCCGGACTTAAGCTGCCCAATCCTGCGCACGTCCAACCGCACGCTAGAGTAGAACTTCAACGCTCGGCCACCCGGCGTCGTCTCCGGCGAGCCGAACATCACCCCGATCTTCTCCCTGAGCTGGTTGATAAACACCGCCGTCGTCCCAGAGCGGCTCAAGGAGCCCGAGAGCTTGCGCAAAGCCTGACTCATCAGTCGAGCTTGAAGCCCAACGTGCGAGTCGCCCATCTCGCCCTCTATCTCAGCTCTAGGTACGAGCGCAGCCACGCTGTCCACGACGACCACGTCGAGGGCGCCGGAGCGGACGAGGGTGTCGGCGATCTCGAGGGCCTGCTCGCCGTTGTCGGGCTGGGAGAAGTAGAGATTTTCGAGGTCTACGCCGATGGCCTCGGCGTAGGTAGGGTCGAGGGCGTGCTCGGCGTCGATGAACGCGGCGAGACCA
>DATDKT010000098.1:0-2449 GCA_036519775.1 Rubrobacteraceae bacterium | reverse complement strand
TCGCCGGGATCCAACCCGTCGAGCGCCCACGGAATCACCCAGCGTTCTACCGTCCACCTCCACGGCGCGGACCGGCAGACGAGGCGGTGCAGCAGGTTCATTGCTCGCCGGCCCCGATCCGATCGCGGTGACGGTTGGCCGGCCCTTGCGCTACTGGCTCGGGGGTTGGGTGGGGCACTCCCAGATACGGCAAGTGCGGCAAGGGCCGGGCGTGCCCCTCACGACGTCGCCACACTGGCAGGCGCCTCCTTCAAGCCGAGCTCCTGCAATGCTTGCCGGACCATCTGGTTGGTGAAGCCCCACTCGTTGTCGTACCAACACATCACCTTCGCCAGGTTGCCGCCGACCACGCGGGTCATGTCGAGCTGGACCACCGACGCCCGCGGATCGCCAACGATGTCGCTGGAGACGAGCGGATCTTCGGTGACGCCGAGGACCTCCCGGTAGCGTTCGGTCGCGGCTTCCTCTCGCAGAGCGGCGTTGACCTCTTCTGCGGTCGCATCGCGCCCGAGCAGGAAGACGAGGTCCGAGATCGAACCGACCGCGACGGGGCCGCGCACCGCGACGCCGTCGAAGCGCCCTTGCACCTCAGGGAGCGCCTTGGTCGTGGCGATCGCCGCACCGGTGGAGGCCGGAACGAAGTTCGCGGCCGCCGCCCGCCCGCGGCGGAAGTCCTTCGCGCCGCCGGGGCCGTCCACGATCGCCTGGGTGGCGGTGTAGGCGTGGATTGTGGTCAGCAGCGCCTTCTCGACGCCGAAGTGGCGGTGCAAGACTTCGACCACCGGCGTGATGTTGTTGGTGGTGCAACTCGCGCACGAGAGGATGGACGTGTCGCCGCCGGGACGGTTCACGCCGTGGACGACCGTGGGGACGTCCGCGCTGCTCGTCGGTCCGGAGAGGATGACCCACGACGCCCCTGCCTCTATGTGCTTGCTGGCGTCTTCCTGCTTCGTGAACAATCCCGTGCATTCGAAAACGAGTTCCACGCCCAGATCGCCCCACGGCAACCGGGCGGGATCGCTTTCACCGAGGTAGCGGATGCGCTCCCCGTCCACGACCAGCGCCCCGTCCGCCGCCTCGACGCCCTTTTCGTAACGTCCGTAGACGGTATCGTACTTGAGTAGGTACGCCATGTTCTCAAGCGAGCCGATGTCGTTTACGGCGACCAACTCCAATTCCGGGGTGTCCGCGACCAGCTTCAGCGCCGCCCGTCCGATACGGCCGAGACCGTTGATCGCTACCTTTACCGCCATGTTCTTTCCTCCTTTGAGCCGTAACCTTGATCGAATATGCTTTGACTCCAATATCCAGACCCTCTTCCCATCCCTCCCCTTGGGACCTTGCCTTGTCTGACACCGATGCTAGACCTCCCCGACAAAGGCCTCCAGAGCCCGGGCGTTGTTGTGTTTCGTGTCCTTGGCGCCGAAGAGGAGCGTGACGTTCTCCTCTCTGGCCCTCTGTGCGATGTCGCGCAAATCGCCCGTCTTGCCCGCCTCTTCTAGTTCGGCGCGGTAGCGCACTTTGAACTCTTCCCAGCGATCAGGCTCGTGGCCGAACCACTTCCTGAGCTCGTTGCTCGGCGCGAGATCCTTTCTCCAGTTCGAGAGCCTAGCCTTATCCTTCGAGATCCCCCTGGGCCAGATGCGGTCCACGAGGATACGCTCGCCGTCGGAGGTCTCGGGTTCCTCGTACACCCTCTTAACGCGCAGCGTCACGGCTACTCCTTGTAGGTGAGGACGCGGCCCCAGAGGCTCTTGGTGCCCCAGATGCCGCGCCGCAGGGTCTCTAACTGCACGATCTGAGAGTGGTCCACGAACAGGTTCACCTCGGGCCCATAGTTCTTCACGTACCACTCGAAGACCGCGGGCTCTGCCGCCTCGAACATCACCTTCTCCAGGCCTAAAGAGTTTATGACCTCGGCGGGCACGTTGGTGCGCCAGGGGTCGGCGTTCTCGGTGATCCCCTCGGACTCGATCATGACCATGTAGGCTCCCGCGTCTATGAAGCGCCTGGCCTGGGAGATCATCCACTCCGGGTCGCGGGTGCCCTCGACCTGAAGCTCTCCAGCGGCGGTGTCCCCGCCGGCCCCGAACTGTATCCCTACCTCCGGCTTGGCCTTGAGTCCCACCTTCTGCACCCGCTCCACTAGCCGGAGCCAGTCGTCGGTCGGGATGGAGATGAAGCCGCCGGAGATCTCGATGATGTCGAAACCTACCTCCCGGCACGCCTCTATGTACTTGCCCACTGCCCCCTCACCCTGGGTCAGGACGTACTCGATGAATCCGCCGGTGGATACCATCACGTCGTGGGCGTGGGCGGTCTCGATGATCCCCTTCAGCGCCTCGTCCGGCATCAACGTGAAGGACCCGCCCGCGAACTTTAGCGAGTCCACATACTCGCCCATGGTCTCCAGGACGTCGGAGAGGTAGCGTTTGCCCATGGCCGAGTA
>DATDKT010000097.1:0-3728 GCA_036519775.1 Rubrobacteraceae bacterium | reverse complement strand
GCTCCGCCAACGGTCTTTAGGATGCCCCACCGAGGAGTGAGGCCAGATACTCGGCTGGATGCAGGGCCCGCCGTTCTGCTCCATCAAGGATCTGCTCCCGGCAGCTCGTCCCCGGCGCGACGACGACCCGCTCTCCGGCCTCACGCACCGCCGGGAACAACCTCCTTTCCCCCATCTTCATCGAGACCTCGTAGTGTCCCTTCTCGTAGCCGAAGAGCCCTGCCATCCCGCAGCAACCGGAATCCACGACCTCGACATCGGCGGAGAGACCGAGCAGACGCTCCGTCGGGCCAGTCCCGACGAGCGCCTTCTGGTGGCAGTGCCCGTGCAGGAGGACAGGAGCACCTTCTCGTAGCGGAAGCTCCTCGTCGAGCTCGAGAAGCGCCTCCTCGAAGAGGCGGGTGGTTTCTGCCAGCCTCTTGACGCGTTCGTCACCGGGGAGAAGCTTCTCGTAGTCGTCGCGCAGGGTCAGGATGCAGCTCGGTTCGAGGCCGACTAGCAGTATGCCGCGCTCGACGAAGGGCGTAAGGAGATCCAGGTTTCGCCTGGCGTTCTCTCTCGCCTCGTCCACGAGACCCTCGGAGAGCATGGGCCTCCCGCAACAGACGACCTCGGGGAGATGTATTCTCGCTCCCGCGGCCGCGAAGAGCCTTACGGCCCCCTCTCCGACCTCGGGCCGCTGGTACTCGTTCCAGGTGTCGTTGAAGAGGGCGACCTCCGCCGGTCCAGCGCCCTGCGGCAGCACGGGGAAGCGTTTGGAGAAGGTCGTGTTTGCCACGCGGGGCAACGAGCGACGGGGATCTATGCCCGCGAGGGCGGCGGCATGGCGGGCGAGGCGTGTTCGTGCGACGGCGTTGTAGAGCGAGGGGGCCAGCGCCGCGAGCGCGAGCTGCCGGCGGATGTGTCCCGCCGCCTTCTGGCGCAGAGAAAAACCGTGTTCTCTGCCGGCCTGGTAGAGGACTTCGGTCTTCATGCTCGCGACGTCCACGCGGGAGGGACATTCCGTCTTGCACGCCTTGCAGCCGACGCAGAGGTCCATGACCTCCTTCATGCGCTGTCCCGTCAGTTCTTCGGGCGGGAGGGTGCCTTCGATCACGGACCTGAGCATGTTGGCCCGAGCCCTCGTGGTGTCCTGCTCGTCGAAGGTCACCATGTATGAGGGGCACATCGTGCCCCCCGTCCTCTTGCGGCAGAAGCCGCTCCCGTTGCACAATTCCACAGCTTTCGCGAATCCGCCCTGGTCATCGAAGGAGAGGTTCGTCTTTATGGGGAGGCGTCTTCGGCCTGGGCCGATACGTAGCTGCCGGTCCATCGGCGGAGGGTCTACGATAACGCCAGGGTTCATCATCCCCTCGGGGTCGAAGAGACGCTTGACGTCTGCGAAGGCGCGCAGGATCTCCCCCCCATACATCTTCTCCATAAACTCCGAACGCGAGAGGCCGTCGCCATGCTCACCGGAGATGGACCCGCCGCAGTCGACGACGAGGTCCGCGACCTCCTCGGCGATGCGCCGCATTCGCGAGACGCCATCGGGGTCCGAGGTGTCCAAAGCAGGCCTGACATGCAAGCATCCCACGCTGGCGTGGCCGTAGAAGCAGGCCCAGGTACCGTTCTTCTCCACTATCTCCTCGAAGCGGACGACGAACTCCTCAAGGCGGTCCGGCGGCACGGCTGCGTCCTCCACGAAGGCGACCGGTTTCTCTTTGTCTGTAGTACCGAGCAGAAGCGGCAGGGTGGACTTGCGAAGCCTGACGGTCTGGCCCATCTCCTCTTTGGTGCGAAGAGGCGTCGCGGCCGTAGCCCCGACTTTGCCGGTCAGATCGTCAAGCCCAGCGAAGCGTTCGTCCAGCTCTTCATCCGCGCCGCTCCACTCCACGACAAGGACGGCTTTCGGATCCCCCTGTACAAAGCGAGTAGAGTCCCTGTAGGCGGGGTTGGCCCTCGCGCGGCCTATCGCGACGTCGTCGAGCAGCTCAATCGCCGACGGGTTCATCTGTAGGAACAGGCCCGTGGCGCGGGCCGCTGCGGAGAGGGTGTCGAACTCGAAAGAGGCAAGGGCGCGGGTTTCGGGTAGTGGATGCAGCCTGAACTCCGCGCGGGTGACCACGGCCAGCGTGCCCTCGGAGCCACATATCAGGCGCGTTAGGTCCAGGATCTCGGGGTCGACGAGGGCGTCGAGGCCGTAGCCGGAGACGCGACGGATCATGCGCGGGAACCTACGCTTTATCTCGTCGTTGTAGCGGTCCCCGATCTCCATCGCCCCGCGCACCAGCCTCGCGAGCGCATCGGCGTGTCGGGCGCGTCCTCTGGCCTCCTCCCTGCCTAGCGGGCTGAGTTCGACTGTCTCCCCGGAGGCGAGCACGCAGCGCAGACCGAGGACCTGATCCGAGGTCATCCCGTACACGAGAGAGCGCATCCCCGCCGAGTTGTTCCCGATCATACCCCCTAGGGTCGCCACGTCGGACGTAGAGGTATCAGCCCCGAACACGAGCCCGTGTGGCTCGACCATCGCGTTGAGCTCGCCCTGCACCAATCCAGGCTCGACGACGCAACGCCGTCCTTCGATATCTATCTCCAGCGCCCGGCGCATCTCGGAGACGTCGAGGGCCAGCCCAGGGGCCGTCGCCTGCCCGGCGAGGCTCGTGCCCGTGCCACGGGGCGTAATAGAGAGTCCCAGCTCATGGGCTGCGGAGAGGGCGCGCCGCACGTCCTCCTCGGAGCGGGCGACGACGACACCCACGGGCTTGCGGAGGTAGATGGAGGCGTCCGTGGACCAGAGGGCGCGTGAGGCTTCGTCGGTGCGCAGGTATCCTTCGAGCTGACCGTCCAGAGCGCCGTGCAACTGCTTCGCCAGAGGCCTCGTCCTCTCCCCGATCATGGCCCCAGTATAGTACCCGCGTATACCCCCAACCGGCCTTGCACATAAATAGCCGCCTGCACAAGAATTACAAAGTCTGCACACAAATTACAAACTGTTGCTACGGGATGTTCCGCGCGTTCTAGAACATCCAGGTAATGATGTCTGGTAGAACTCCCAAGCAAAACCACCCCGCCACGATGAGGAATATCACCGTAAGGGCAAGCCGCATCATTCCCCTTCGGCCACTTCTCTACGCTTCTTAGCCCAACGCGCTTCGGCAGCTTTGCGGGCTATCTCTGACCTTTGTTCAGGGGTGAGCTTTTCGGCGCGGGCAGAGGAGAGCCGCCGGTCGGACCGGCTCTTCGACGACTCGTACGCCGAGGCGTTCGTGGCCGCAGCCCCGGACGCCTTTCTCGAGGAGCGGGCGACTTCCGGTGAGCTCGCCTCGATGGGGGCAGTGGTCTACTTCCACGGCGTCATCCGTACGCAGTTCTTCGACGACTACCTCACCGACGCTACCGCCGCAGCGTGCCGTCAGGTGGTGCTCCTCGCCGCCGGTCTGGACACTCGCGCCTTCCGTTCCGGTTGGCTTGGCCCGACGGCACGCTGTGGGTAACAGGTACCCACCACATTAGCTTCAGCCTCGGCTTCGCGCTGCAGCAGCTCGGCTACCGCATAATCAATGAGCTGGTATGGGAGAATCCCGCCCCGGTCCCCAACGCGCTACATACGGCGTTCACCCAGACGAAGGCAGTAGCGACCTGCCCCGCCGGCGCCTCCCCCGCGCACCCGAGAGGCCTGAAGAAGGTGGGCATCTTGAGCGAGCACACAGCGAGGTTGACGTGCAGAGTGTCGTTCACCTACCGCC
>DATDKT010000096.1:0-13928 GCA_036519775.1 Rubrobacteraceae bacterium | reverse complement strand
TGATGGTCTTCCAGTACTTGCGGAAGATGGTCGCGTTACGCTGCCAGACCCTGAACGCCCCGCGCGGAGAAGGAAGTCTCACGAGGCCCATTAGTCCACCAAACTCCGGCCCGTGAGCTTGAGGAAGACGTCCTCGAGGGTCGCCCGCCGGTGCAGCGTGTTCTCGACCGCGACGCCGGACTCCTTGATCCTGCGGGACACCGCGTCGGAGTCCGAGGTGTGGACGAGTAGCGCCCCACCGAGGCGATCGGTGCCGTCGGAGACGCCCTCGACGAGCGGGACAAGCTTCTCTAGGGTGTGGGGCTCCGCCCGCAACTCCAGGACCTCGGGGCTTACGTGCTTTTCTATCAGGCTGCGGGGCGCGCCTTCGGCGATGAACCGGCCGCCCTCCATAATGCACGCCCGATCGCACAACTGCGCCGCTTCGTCCATGTAATGGGTCGTAAGGATGAGGGTCTTCCCCTTGGAGGTAAGCTCGCGCAGCTTGTCCCAAACCAAGTGCCGGGCCTGCGGGTCGAGGCCTGTGGTCGGTTCGTCGAGGACAACGAGGGCGGGGTCGTTTATAAGAGCGCGGGCGATGAGGAGCCTGCGCTTCATCCCGCCGGAGAGGTGCTCGACTTTTGCGCCCGCCCTCTCGGAGAGCTGAACGAACTCCAGGAGGTCCTCCGCCCGCTGTCGTACCAGCTTGCGGGGCAAGTCGAAGTAGCGTCCGTAGACGAGTAGGTTCTCTTTTACCTTGAGGTCCTCGTCGAGGTTGTTCTCCTGGGGGACGACGCCGATGCGGCGCTTGACCTCTCGCTCGTGACGCCTCACGTCGAGGCCCGCGACCCTGAGCTCCCCGCCCGTGGGGACGGCGGCGCCATAGATCATCTTCATCGTCGTGGTCTTGCCAGCCCCGTTGGGACCCAGAAACCCGAAACACTCCCCCCGGTACACTTCGAAGTCCACACCTTTGACGGCCTCCAAGTTCGCATAGCTCTTCTTCAGGCCGCGGGCGACGAGCGTGCTCTCCTGTGTCCAGGTTCTTGCGTGCTGCTCGGTCTCGATATTCAAGCCCCAAACTCTCCCGTGTCTAGTAGTTCCGGCCGCGGGGCGGCACCCGACGGGTGGGAAACGGGACATATACTATCCCATCGCGAGCGAACGTCTCACCAGCGGCCTCCAAGAGGCGTTTCATCACCAGAAGCTCTCTTATCGCCGACCCGCCGCCCAACGCGTTGCGCCACCCGAGGGGAAGCAAAGCGAGCAGGCCCACACCCGTTTCCGGTGTTCCTCGCGCAGCTCCATAGAGGGCAATGGTAACCCTCCCTCGCGACGAGGATTGTGCGAGGTTTCCTGGGCGAGGTATTGGGAAGGTATTCTTATAAATCTTAAAAAATGTTGCGAAGCAGGGTTACGCCTCCCTTGTACCCCTGATACAATCGCCCGCATGGCTCTCATGGAGAAGAAGCGGCACGGGGGACGGCGGGCGCGAAGGCGGACATTCAAAAGGCGTCGGCGGACGGGTCTTTGGGTGTTCATCGTATTGGTCGTTCTGACCCTCGGGGCGACGATCCTCTACGGCACGAGCTTCCTCACGTCTCAGACGGAGGAGAACGTGGTAGAGGTCGAGGACCCGACCGTGGAGGAGGCGCCGGAGATCGTCGGCGAGGAGGGTACGGACGAGTCCACCGAAGAGGATGAAGACGAAGCCACGCCCACACCGCCCGACGACCCCACGATGTTCCTGAGCGTCCCGAAGCTCGGCATAGTCGACGCCGTTGTACTTGACGGCGAGGCCGGCTTGGAGCTGGGTGTGCAGCACCTGGAGGGGGCGGGGTACCCTTGGTTGCCAGGTTCCAACACCTACATGTCGGGCCACCGCGTCGGTTTCCCAGGGACGGGCAGCGACCACATCTTTTACAGTTTGCCTTCAATGTCTTCGGGTGACGAGATCATACTCAGGGACACCCTCGGCCAGGAGTACACGTACGAAGTTACCGAAGTCTTCGCGGTTACGCCCTTTGACGTGTGGGTGGCAGACCCGATAGCCGGCAAGGATATAATCTCTTTGCAGGTCTGCACCGAGACCCCTGACGACTGGTGGACTATAGGCCCCAGGCTGATGTCCTCGGGCCCCGAGTCGGGACGCTTTATCGTCCGCGCCGAAAAAGTCTAGGGCAAGGCTCGAACGGCGTCGCTCCGATAGGCTCGCCTCGGCCACGCTCTTTCTCGTAGTTATGTAGGGGGCGACCGGGGCTTTCGTGCCCCGGTCTTTTTCGTGGCCCTACCCCGGTTCGTAGACGTCGTAGAGGATAGGCTCGATGCCTCCGCCCCCCACCCCCGAGCGGTACTGGACGTAGTGGGCCCGCTGGAGGTAGGCTAGGGCCGTCTTTATCCGGCCTTCGAGAGCTGGAAGCTCCTCTTCCAGCTTTTCCAGCTTCGCCGAGTCCAGTACTACGTCCTCTTCGTCGTTGCCCTGCCACTCCTCCCAGAGCCTGTGCCACAGCTCGTCGAGCTCCGGAGAGAGGGGCTCGCGTTCCATCCTTAACGGTCCTGTTCTTTGTGCTTCATCAACTCGAAGACGACGTGCGGCATCTCCGGCACGAGGAGCTTCTCCATCGCGAGGCGAACCGCGTTCGTCGAGCCCGGCAGACAGGCAAGGAACTTCGGGCCGGTGGCGATCGTGACCGCGCCCGCCACGGCACGACTCAGCATGGCGGCGGCTCCTATCTCCTCATAGGAGAGCATACGGAAGATCTCGCCGAACCCGTCAAGCTTTTTGTCGATCAAGCTACTCGCGACCTCGTAGGTGCTGTCCCGGCCGGAGATGCCAGTCCCACCGGTAGTGACGACGGCGTCCACGCTCTCGTTGGCGAGAAGCTCCGTGAGGACTTCTTCGATCCGCGGCGCGTCGTCTCGGACGATCTCGCGCCGCGCTACCTCGTGCCCGGCCCTCTGCATCGACTCTACGATGGTGTTCCCGCCGGTGTCGGTCTCGGGGGTGCGGGTGTCGCTTATCGTGAGGACGGCGATCCGGATACGATCCGGCGACGCCTCCCGGTGCTTTCTCGTGCTCTCGCTCATGGAAGCCCTCCTCCGCTCAGGAACGGGTTGGTCACGCGCTCCCGGCCGATAGTCGTCTCGGGGCCATGTCCTGAGAGGACGCGCGTCTCGTCCGGCAAAGTCAAGAGCCTCTCGGAGATGCTTCTAATGAGGACCTCCATGCTACCGCCTGGTAGGTCCACCCTGCCGACGCTCCCCGCGAAGAGCGCGTCCCCCGAGAAGACGAGGCCCTCGTCTTCTACGAGGAACGCCAGGTGTCCCGGCGCGTGGCCCGGAGTGTACATGGAGCGCAGCCGCAAGGACCCGACCTCCAGGACCTCGTCGTCCCCGACGTGCAAGTCCACGTTAGGTATCTTGCCAAACCTCATGCCCATCATCATCGCCTGCTGGGGGACCGTCTTTAGCATCGCCTCGGCCTCTGCGTGCATAAGGACCGGGCACATGTACTCGTCCACGAGCTGGGCTACCGCACCGACGTGGTCTATGTGGGAGTGGGTGACGATAATCTGGGATATCTGCAGCCCTACTCTCTCGACGGTGAGCGCGATGCGGGTGGCTTCGTCGCCGGGGTCGATTATGGCGCCCGCCATGGATTTCTCGTCCCCGATCACGTAGCAGTTCTCCTGAAACGGGCTGACGGTTAGCATCTCGACGATCATATAGCTCCATCCCGGGCCTCGGCTCGGGCCCTCAGAAACTCGACGAGCAGGCGCGCCGGCGCCCCCGACGCTCCTTTGGGGGTGTAGGAGTTCTTCGCCTTACCGTTGTAGGCGGTGCCGGCGATGTCTAGGTGGGCCCAGGGGTAGTCGGCGAACTCCTTGAGGAAGGCTCCGGCGGTGAGCGCCCCCCCGTACCGGCCACCGGAATTCTTCAGGTCGGCGGTGTCGCCCTTTGTCTGCTCGGTGTACTCCTCGAAGAGCGGCAGGGGCCAGGCACGTTCTCCCGAAGCCTCGCTCGCAGCCCGGACCTCAGCGATCAGGGCGTCGTCGTTGCCCATGAGGCCCGAGGCGTGGTCGCCCAGAGCTATGTGGCAGGCCCCGGTCAAGGTGGCGCAGTCTATAGCGGCCCCGGGTTCGTAGCGCCGAGCGTAGGAGAGGGTATCGGCCAGGATCAGTCGTCCCTCCGCGTCGGTCGTGACGATCTCGACGGTCTTGCCGGAGTGGAGCGTGAGCACGTCTCCGGGTTTGAAGGCGTCCCCTCCGGGCAGGTTCTCGGTTGCGGGGACGAGGGCGACGACGTTGAGCGGCAGGGCCAGGGCCCCAACGGCCTCCATCGCGCCCAGGACCGCGGCCCCACCGCTCATATCGTACTTCATGTCGTCCATGCCAGCGGAGGGCTTTATGGAGATGCCCCCAGAGTCGAAGGTCACGGCCTTGCCTACGAGGACGACCGGCGCTGCGTCCGCAGCACCCTTGCGATGTCCAAGCACGATAAATCGCGGCTCGTTTCGGGCTGACCGGCCGACCGTCGCGAGCCCGACCATGCCTCCGGCCTCGATCCCAGCTCGGTCGAGGATGGTCGCCTCCATACCGTACCGTTCGGCTATCTCGCACGCCCTTTCGGCCAGGTACTCCGGGGTCGCCGCGTTCGAGGGCTCGTTGGCGAGATCGCGGGCCAGAAGGGTCGCCGCCGCGAGCTTCACGCCGGTCTCGGCGCCGGTCGCGGCCGCTATTTTATCGTCCGAGATCAGGGTAAAAGTCTCTAGGTCGCGGCTCTCCGCGTTCGTCTTGTAGCGGTCGAAGCGGTATAAACCTAAAGCGCCGCCCTCGGCGGCCGCCTCGGCGGCCTCGCGTACACCTGCGCCCTCCGGCATCGGCAGGACGAAGGCCGCCTCGTCGAGCTCCAGCTTGCGGGCGCGTTTGGCGATGGTCGCGGAGGCGCGCCGGAGCTTCTCTAGGGTGAATGAGGCGCGCTCCCCGAGGCCGACGAGCAGCAGACGTGGCGTAGTCATCCCGTCCGGGGTGTAGATGAGCGCCGTCTCGCCCTCCTTGCCGGAGAAGTCCCCGTTCGAGAGAACGTTCGTGACGGAAGTCCCTTCTAGCTCTTGGGGGACGCTCTCGCCCTTGTGAAGGCCGATCGCCAGTATGGGAGACGACATCCCCGTCAGCGCGCCGCTCGTAGCACCGATCATAACCAAGCTCGTTTCCTCCTCTGCTTCTTCGACGTCGCTTCAAGTCGCGTAGATTATAGGGCAAAGCGGTGCGCGAACCGCGCTCGCGAGCGGGAGCACTGGATGGCCTATACTCGTCTCCAGATGAGGCTCTCCGTGGTGATCCCCACCCTCGATGAGGCGCCAACATAAGCGTCCTGCTCGAACGCCTCTCGGAGACGCCAGGCATATGCGAGGTCGTGGTCGCCGACGGCGGTTCGGCGGACGGTACCCCAAATATTCTTCGTTCGAGCATGTCCCGGCTGGTTCTCGGCGAGCCGGGCCGCAGCATCCAGTTCAGGGCGGGAGCTAGTGAAACGAGGGGAGAAGTCCTGCTCTCTCTGCACGACGACGTCTGGCCGCCCCTGGATGCGGGCACGCAGATAGCGGAGGCTGTGGAGGCGGGCTACATTGGTGAAACTTCTGCTGACGCCACCCGAGAGATGGTCTCCCTGGGGCGTTGGTTGGAGATCACCGCGCCCGTTTACCGCAGGCTCGGCCGCTACTATGGGGATTCGGGGATCTTCGGCGGGGCATCTACGAGGCGTGTGGCGGGTTTCCGATTATGGAGGACTTCGTCTTCATCTGGGGGATGGAGGGAGCGGGGCCGACAGCCTACCTGCTGGGGCCCGTGATCAGCGCCACCCGCCGCTGGGAGGGACGCCCCTTGCTAGACCCTCCTGCTCTAGAGTTTCATGCAAATGGCCTTCGCCTTCGGCGTCAGCCCCTGGCGGCTCGTACGCTTCTACAAGGCTCATAGCCTCGGGGGCAACGCCTCCTGACCCGCCTGCTCGTCATGACAAAGGCCCCGGTACTCGGCACGGCCAAGATCCGCTGCGCCTCCCGGCCGAAAAAATCGGCCGGTCTCCACGCTACCCTTATCGGCAACATGGTCGAGAAAATCTGCCTCTTCGGCTCCGTCACGGTCGCCGGTACCCGCCCCAGAGTCTGAACCTCATAAAACCGCCTCTTCCGAACGATGTGCAGCTTGTGGCGCAGGATGGGAGGGACCTCGGGAGAGGATGCTAGCCGCCGTGGCGTGGCTCTTCCAAAAAGGTCCCGAGCCGGTCCTAGTCCTCGGCACCGACGCCCCGACCCTGCCGCCGGAGAGCATCCGCATCGCCGCCCTCATGCCCGAAAGAGGCTACGAGTCGTCCATCGCCGGCAGCAGCGACGAAGGCTACGTCATGCTCGGACCCCACGAACCCCACGAAGCCCTCTTCCGTGGTATTCCCTGGTCCACGGACGCCGTTTACCGGGAGACGGTAGATAAAGCCCACACGCTCGGTCTGATGGTACACAAAGGGGAACTCCACTACGATGTAGATTCTCCCGAAGACCTCGTTCACCTGAAGAAAGAGTTAGAGGGGATCCCGAAGCGGCCTGCACACGGCGGAGTTCTTGAGGAGCCTCTAAATGCAATAGGGGCGCGGACCTTGACGTCCGCGCCCCACACCTGACAGCCTAATAGCAGACTCGCTAAAGAATCGGTAGGAAGTTCTGGATCTCGTACGGTGTCACCTGCACCCGGTAGTCCTCGAACTCTGCGCGCTTGACCTCAAGGAGCCTCGTGTAGACGTGTTCCCCGAGGGCCTTCTGCAAGAGCTCGGACTCCTCGGCCTCCTTGATCGCCTCTCCGAGGTCGGCGGGGAGGCTCTGGATGCCCATCTTCTGCCGCTCCTCGTGGGAGAGGTCGTAGAGGTTGCGCTCCATCGGCTCTGGCAGCTCGTAGCCCTTCTCTATGCCCTCAAGGCCCGCGTGCAGGAGTGCTGCGAAGCATAGGTAGATGTTCGCCGCTGGATCCGGGCACCTGAGCTCCGCTCGGGTGGCCTTCTCCTGGCCCGGGTGGTAGAGCGGGACGCGCACCAGCGCCGAGCGGTTGCGGCGGCTCCAGGCTATGTAGACCGGGGCCTCGTAGCCTGGCACCAGACGCTTGTAGGAGTTCACGTACTGGGCGAAGACTATGCTGATCTCGCGGGCATGCCTCAGCTGTCCGGCGATGAACGCCTGTGCCTCGTCGGAGAGGTAGTACTCGTTGTCGGAGTCAAAGAAGGCGTTCTTCTCGCCCGAAAAGAGGCTCTGGTGGGTGTGCATGCCAGAGCCGTTCTGGGTTAGGATCGGCTTGGGCATGAAGGTAGCGTAGACGCCGTGGCGGGTGGCGATCTCCTTGACGACCGTTTTGTAGGTCTGGACCTTGTCTGCCATCTCTATAGCACCGTCGAACCTGAGGTCGATCTCGTGCTGGCTGTAGCCGACCTCGTGGTGGGAGTACTCGACATGGATGTCGAGTTCCTGGAGCGACAGGACCGTCTCGCGCCTCAAAGACGTCGCCGCGTCCAGGGTGGTCAGATCGAAGTACCCACCGTAGTCGAGTGGCTCAGGCGACGCGGAGTCCTTGAAGTAGAAATACTCTAGCTCGGGGCCGCAGTAGAAGTTGTCGAAGCCCATCTCGTTGGCCCGCTCGAGCGCCCTTCTTAGGACGTAGCGCGGGTCGCCGACATAAGGGTCACCGTCGGGGGTCTGCACGTTGCAGATCATGCGCGCCGTGCGAGATTCCTGCGGGCTCCAGGGGATGATCTTGAAGGTCGAGGGATCGGGCATAGCGATCATGTCCGACTCCTCGATGTCCTGGTAGCCGGTGATGGAGGAGCCGTCGAAGCCCATCCCGCCATCTAGGGCGTCCTCTAGCTCGCCTACCGTAATCGCGAAGCTCTTTAGCACCCCTAGTATGTCGGTGAACCACAGCCGTATAAACTTGACATTGTTCTCTTCGGCCTGCCTCAAGATGTTTGTCTTGGTCTGCGTATCCAAACGTTCCTCCTGTCTATCTTCGCCTATTACAAACGATGTACCGTGGCCTCTTCGTGACGGACCTGCGGATGCCGTGCCACAGCGTACCAGCTATGATATGAACGCGCGGACCACTCGCATAGGGCCCGTCGTATAATCCGGGCACGCCGAAATAGCCATATTTTTGGCCTTTCGTATAAAAAGGTGTAATCTTCGGGCTTGCCCGGAAGCATAACAGGTGAGTAGCGGGACCGGGCAGGGTAGAATCAGGGTGCGGCAAGGATCGCGGAAAGGCCGCGGACGAGAGGCCAGCCAGCAAGGAGAGCGAGGGGGAAGATGAGCGATAGGCCGCAAGACAGGCCGGAGGACCGCCGCAGACGCGGTCCTCTAGGAGACGAGGAGAATACAGAGGAGAACAGGTCCGCGCCGCGTACCGGCGGTCCGGATGGTCCGAATGGCGAAGGTGCGGCGGCACGCCAGGGTTCCACGGGAGACGCCGGGTCCGGGGGGGCGCGTGCAGCGGACCCTGAGGAAACCGCTCCGCGCAGGACTGGCGAAGAGGTAGACCCGGAGACGCGTGTGATCCGGACTCCAGGGACCTCCGGCGCGCCCGAGGATGAGGCGATGCTGTACACGAGGGAGGAGCGTCTCAGGGAGGTCTATGGCGGGGTGGACTGGCTGGGGAGCTTTATCGGGTGCATCTTCGCCGTGGTGTGCGGCGCCGTGTTGCTGCTCCTCCTCTCAGGCATCGTGCTCGCGCCCTTGAGCTTTACGCTCGACCTCCAGGGCCAGGAGATCGGCACCGCCGCCATAGTGGGCCTAGTGATCGTAGGTCTAAGCCTCTTTCTCGCCTACTTCGCCGGCGGGTACGTGGCCGGGCGGCTCGTGCGCTTCGACGGCGGGCGTAACGGAGCGGCGACGGTGGTGTGGAGTATTCTCCTGGGCGTTATCTTCGGGGTCTTTAGCTTTCTGCTCGCCGGGTTCCTTCCCGGCGGTATCTCTGAGTCTTTAGAAAGCTTCAGGGAGAGCAGCGTCTTGCCGTCCGTGAATAGTCTGGTAGAGCTGGGCCTATTGGGGGCGGGGATCGCTGTCGGCGCCCTCTTGTTGATGCTCCTGGGCGGCTTTCTCGGCGGAAGCCTGGGGACCCGCTACCACACCCGCATAGATCAGACAACCTGAAATACTAGCCATGACACATGTATCTCATTCGCTGGGGTCGCATGTATAGGCTTTCGTTTCCGCGCTGCGCGATTCCGGTAGAATCTGTTCTTTAAGAGCGAACGGGGGGTCTGCTAGAAAGGGACTCGCGGGGTTCGAAGATGAGGAGACATATACTCTTCCAAACAGGTATACAACGCCTGGGATCGAAGGAGAAGGGGTTCCTCTACGGTTATCCAGACTCCGGCGACACCGTGCGCGAGGAGAAGGTCCTAAAGCGTATCGAGAACTTGAAGGTGCCGCCCGGGTGGGAGGAGGTGCGGATTGCCCGTGGTCCTTCGGCCAAGGTCCAGGCCGTCGGCTACGATACGGCGAGCCGGCTGCAGTACCTCTACCATCCGAAGTACCGCGAGCGCAAAGAGCGGGAGAAGTTCGAGCGTATCTTGCGGTTTGCTGACGCGCTGCCAAAGATGCGGAAGACCACGAGTGCTCACCTGCGGCGCAAGCACCTGGATCGGGAGAAGGTCCTAGCGTGCATGACGCGTTTGGTAAACGCGGCTTACTTCAGGGTTGGGGACGAGCGCTACGCCAAAAAGAACAAGACCTACGGGATCGCAACCCTCCGAAGGAAACACTTGACTATCACCGGCGATGAGATGATATTCGAATACCGGGGCAAGTGGGGTCAGATGCAGCGCAAGTACGTCACTGACGCGTGGCTGCGGGAGATCGTCGAGGAGTGCGTGGCGCTCCCTGGATACGAGATCTTCAAGTATTACGACGAAGCCGGGGAGGTCAAGGACGTCAAGGCCCGGGATCTGAACGCCTACATCAAAGAGGTGATGGGCATCGATTACAGCCCGAAAGACTTCCGGACCTGGGCCGGCACCCTGATTGCCGCACTCAAGCTCGCCGAGCTCGGGGCGGCTGAGGACGAGAAGCTGGCGAATAAGAACGTACTACAGGCGATAGATGCCGTAGCCGAGAGGCTAGGCAACACCCGCGATATAGCTCGTTCGTCCTACGTCAGCCCACGCGTTATAGCGCACTACCTGGAGGGCTCGATCATCGCTCGCCAGGCCGAGCAGCTGGAGGAGGTCATCGTAGCTGAGCAAGGTGACCTCACCGAGGAGGAGAAAGCCCTACTGGAGCTGCTCCAGAAAAAGCTTCGCCGCGAGCTAGAGCAGGCAGCGTAGGGTAGGAATCGCAGAGTAGGAAGCGAGCGTATCCTTTATCCTGCGCAAGAAGGTAAGGCGCAGGGCGCAGATGAAGAGTCTCGTGCGGGTTGCAGAGGCTAGCAGAACATTAGCATTGCCCCTACTCATGGGGGCCGGGACCTCCTCCTCGGCCCTGCTCGTCGGGTTGTACCATCGCATCGTCGTCGCCGACATAGGATCACCTCTCTCCTCGGAAGTGAGCGTACACTATTACACAATAACTAGCCTCGGCCTTGTGAGGCGTACTGTGCTTCGAGAGGCGCTGAGAGCCTCACTGAGAGGCGCGGAGCCCCTGTCTAAGGGATAACGGAGGATGCGTAACCGCTGGCCGAGGTACAGCGTCGTATTGGTTACCCCCGGTGGCTCACTTTCTCTTTAGAGGGCCTTAACAGAACTCATCCATTACCGCTGCCGCCAGGGGCACATAGGGCGCCCCCGTTCACGTTCACGTCTACTCTGTCTCAAAGGGGCGCCCATACCAAAGGCTCCCGGCTGAGTTTGTCTAGGGGTGATGTCGGGGATCGGTAACGACGAGTGTGCATAAAAGACTACCCGGCGGCGGAGGGGGGAAGTTGCCGCCGGGGACGTGAATAGTACTGCACCCCGAATGTCCAGGTAAAGAAAAATACTTGACCGGCTGTATGCGGGTTTCCGAGAACATCAGCTCCGAGACTGTTTGATAAATGCGGGTACACCCCCAAATTGAGGCCTCACGAATCGATAAGAAGCGGAGTAGGAACCCTATTTCAGCCATTTTGCGATACTAAGAACGCACGTCCAAGACACCTCTAGCTATTTATCAAAGACACCTCTAGCTAATTATCAAACAGTCTCTCTCTCGGCATTTCGGTGCATACGGAAGCTACCCGCTCTCTAGCTATGGGTGCATGCGCTCTCTGAGATGCGCCAGCCTTTTCCTGATGCCATTATTCCCTGCCAGGAGAAGAAAATCCGCGATCGCGGGGAGTGGATGGTGTCGTCTTCGAGCTTTATGCGATGGTGCGGGCTAGCAGCTATCGTAGGCGCGATCGCTTACGCTTCGCTAGGCTTGCTGGGACGCTTGTACGTATACCTGTAGGCTCCCTCGGAGCCCTGGGACGCTCCCCCAGTTCTCGGCTACATCGAGCGAATGTTGCCCCTCTTACTGCTGCTGGGAGCAGCGGCGGCAATAGCCGGTCTGCACCGAGTACAAAGGGAGCGCTACGGGTTGGTGGGGGCGTTAGCTTCCCTGACAGCCTTCGTTGGCGTGGTTCTCATTGTCGTGGGCTCGGTTGTGGAAGCCTTAGGGGGCCCGGCCTTCGAACCCTCGCTTTTGTTCCTCATCTCGGGTTTATTGATAGCGACCTTGGGCCTCGTGGGCCTAGGAGCCGTGACCATGGCAGTGAGGGTCTTGCCGAAGTGGGTCGGGGCATTGGTCATCTTAGGCAGTCCCCCCTTCTTGCTTTTTGTTCCCTCCGCCTTCGAGAATCTTCTTGCCTACGAGGCGTTGCATCCATTATTGTCGGGAGTAGCTTGGACGCTAGTGGGGTACGCGCTCTTCCGTGTGCCGGTACGAGCAGACCCCCAGTAGCTGGTGTGAGGGAGTTGCTACGTGCTACTTTGAGCAAGCTAGGAACACTTAACCACGTCTACGCCTGGGTAGCAATCGGTTCGAACAGGTAACGGTAGGCCTCTCGCCGCTTCTTTTCCTCGTCCCACCCTAAGGTCGTGGCCACCTTGGCAAGGTCGGTCTTGGGGTAGCCGTCGTCTTGCCCTTGCAGGTATGCCCAGGCGTAGGCGAGCCTCTCCCTCTCGTCGTTCCTCAACGACAGAGCCAGGGCGACGTATCGCACGAACATCTCCTCAACCACGTGCTCCCCGTTGATGTAGCCCATCACGGTATGGTGGCTGCGTGGGTACCCTGCCCGCTTGAGGGTCTGAAAAAGCTCGTCCCAGTGGCGCATGGCGCGGGCGTCCATGATGCGGCGTAACGCTACTCTGAACCCGGTTAGCCTTCGTCTTTGTGTTTGATCCACGCTCTTTAGTCTTGCACAGTCACTGCTGAATGTCACACAGAGTAGTGTGCGTCCCAATCGAGTCTGCACTTGCGGCGCCGAAGAGCTACCGGGGAAAGGCCCGTGGAGAATGGATCGCCACATGATCAACTTCCGAACGAAGCGAACAAAGTCCCTCTTCTCAGCGCCTTTGTTCGCTTATTTCGCACCGCAACTTACCGAGAAGGGGCTCCATAAGCAAGAAACCTACTAGAGCAGAGATGGTTTGGTGTGAGTAGGTACTTGGATATAGCCCGCCAGCTAACGGAGGGGCAGACAACCTCGCCTTAGGCGAAGGTCTCCTACCGGATGGAGAAGGTGAAATAAGCGAAATATGCCCGTTGCTTTCACTACGAAGCACATACAAGCACTCACGTTAGGTCAGAATATTGCCGTTCCCAGTTTTGTTACGTACTTAATCAACTATATTAAAAGATGCCGATGGAGCATAGTCGCTCAAACTGAAGGGTCAGCACAACCAAGTTGAACGCAACTAAGATCCTTTCGACTGAGCTACCCATCCCGTGCCTTACTGAGCAACGTCGTATCGTCAAGTACCTCGAGAAACTGCAATCGGAGGTTAGCTTGTTGCACCGGATGCAGGCCGAGACTGCCCTTGAACTCGACGCCCTGCTGCCCTCCGTGCTGGTAAGGCGTTCAAGGAGGGCATAAGAAGTTCAAGACTTCATTTGTCGTTCATCTCCTGTAGGACTGTGCACAGGATCTTCTCGGCCCTCACAGACACCTCCCAGCCTCTCTGCTTTTGCTCTCCGGCTCGGTGACAAAACCCGGAAGTCGATTCGGGCCATATTAAGAGAGGAGGTTGACCCGAATGAATTGCTATCGGTCTCACGGTGTTTAATAAGGCGTGAGAATGTACTCAGGCTTCTGGAGTTCTCGGGATACCAGGTGGAGTACCCGACGACTCAGAATACCAAGGCACCGGGGGAACCGTAGCCGCGTCTACTTTCTATCGGGGCAACCGCTATGACTAACGTCGTAATCGAAGGGAGTTCTCCCTAGCATCATTCTCTACATTCGGAATGTTTCGACTCTGTCTGCAGGATCCAGAACGTCGGAGCCACAGCCACAGCTAGCCCGATCATCCCAAGTCCGACGAGCCCGACCGCTGACAGAATAAGGCCCCCTAACAAAGCTAAGATTGCGCCAAGAAGCCCGGAGCATAGGTCGGTGAAGCCAAGGACGTTTCCCCGCTCGACCGGGAAAGTCCTATCGGCCAGCTCGACCGTGGCGGCGACGTAGGAGAAGTTCCAGACCAAACCGATTCCAAAGAGCGCCGCTGCCGTCGCTGCCACGCTTTCCACCGCCCACACCACCGAGAGGGCTGAGACGCCGAGAAGCACCAAACCTCCTAGAAGTGCCCTCAGACGCCCCATACGGTCGATAATGTTCCCGACGACAAGAACGAGTCCGAACATGCCTATGAAGTGGGCGCTGACCACTGGGAAGATGGCTCCTTGGTGGTGGCCATGGCCGACGAGTACGTAGCCTACCAAGCTCATCAAAGCTACCATA
>DATDKT010000095.1:0-3405 GCA_036519775.1 Rubrobacteraceae bacterium | reverse complement strand
TCGACTCGTGGTGGAGAGATTATTCACCTGACTTTCTAACTTCCAGCGGTGGGTGGTGCGCTGCGAGAGGCGGGAGGAGAACTACCTGGGGTTTGTTCTCTTGGGCTGTTGTCTAAGCCGCCTCCGAGCTCTGGATGAGGTTGCCGACCTTTCTGAGCAGATCGAGCTTGCTCCTGCCGTGGGGTGACTCGTCTATTACCTCGGTGAGGTCAAGGCCGCAGCGAGCCCTGCCCCCAGACGGTATGTGCTCGCCCATCTGCCACAGCGCGAAGCCTTCGATGAGGTACACGTCGCCATCGACCGCGACCAGGCAATCAGTGCCCTCCTCGCCGTTGTGTTCGGCTAACTGCTCGAGCGTGTACGAACGGTCGGCGGATTGGCCGGCGCTACTCGCGGCGGTGTTGCTCGCGCCGCCGCTGCTGGACTGCACCTGCCAGTAGACGGCTCCACCGATCATGGCCAGGCCCAGTATGACGCTGGCGAACGTAGCTACGACGATGTTCCTGGTCAAGGGTTAGATCCTGAACGTCTCGGAATACTCTTCGGCTGTCTCCAGGCACACCTCACGCAGGTCCGCATCAAAGGACTCGCACAGCTCCCTGGCTTCCTCGTCGCCGTGGTAATACGAGATGAAGTCCTTTACCGCCCCGATGACGCAGTTCGACCGGGCCTCGTAGTCTCTCCCGATCATGCAGGTATCCTTGGTCTTGGTCAGGTCGCTGGCGCCGTTACTGGAAGCGTCCCGTCCCAGGCTCTGGTAGCACGTCGCCCGGAAGTCCTCCTCGGCCTCCGCGCAGAGGTCGAAGACCTTGCCGAAGTCGCCGCCCTGCGTACTTAGGGCGAACGAGGTCTGCATCACGTAGCACTGCTCTTTGTACTTGGTCTCCGCGTCGGTACAAGGATACAGGGGCTTGTCGGTATCGAGGTACTTGGTGGGATGACTCAGATTATCCTTAGCCATGATGTTCTCCATGAACACCCCACCGTAGCAGGACTCCCTCTCCCAGTCGTCCGTCATCGTGTCGCACGTCTCTAAGGACTCGAACAGCTCGTTCTGTCGGATTCCCATAAAGCCGTGCCCTAACCCGTGCGCGCAGTTGTAGTGGTAAAAGGAGTACTTCTGGTCGCCTTTACCCATGTCAGCACAGATGGCATTGGCCTCGTCCACTATCTTTTCGGGCCCGATCTTTGCTACCGTCGCCTCCATGGCACCGTGGTAGTAACCCGACCAGCAGAAGCTGTCGCCCTGGCCGTAGGTGCTGGACAGATCACCGAAGCGGTCGAAGGCTGCGCGACCGATGACATGGGTCATCTGGTGGCATTGCTTTTTCACGAACTCGTTCTGCCCATAGTCGTCCTTTAGCGCGGTGAAGGCGGCCTTCACACCGGAGCCGAGGACCAGCCCCTGGTAACGCTCCTGGTAGCAGGCGTAGTCGCTTGCCTGTTCGCCGGAACACTCCACGACCGCTACTGGCTGGGCCACCAGCCCGGAGAACGAACGCTCGACGAAAGCCGGCTGGAAGACGATGATGTTGAGCGCGATCAGCGCCGAACCCATCAAGATGCCTAACGGCATCAACCACCACTTGTTGAAACCCACTCTCCTATACCCTCCTCGCCGATCCGAGCGCGGCGCTACGCCGCCTGGAAGCCGGGCAATGCAGTAGAGGTGAGACGCACCCAGCGTCTGCCCCGCTCATACCACGCGCCGGGACTGTACTATCCAACCCGGCGAACGTCAACGCTGCTCAATCCTGGTAGACCACGAGCTCGTCAAGAGATCTCCTCGAACGGCGCTTCGGCGGATCCGCTTTCGCGTATCCCAGCGTCAGAAGCGCGTGCGGGACAAGCCTGGGGTCGAGGCCAAGAGACTCTGTGACGTTGTGCGGGCAGAACAAGGGAGCGCACATCCAAGCCGCGTCGAGGCCGAAACCGTAGGCGGCGAGCAGCGCGTTCTGAGCCGCCGCCCCCAGAGACTGCACGGCCATAGTGGTCTCGCCCTCCTGGCGCCTGGCGTCCGGGTAGGCGTCCAGGTCCTCGAGATAGAGGCACAAGAGCACGAGGACCGGCGCGTCGAGGAGCCTCCTACGCGAGCCTTCGAGACGCTTCTCGACCACCTCGGCGCTCTGTCCGTCCATCTCCAGGTTACTCCGCCACTCCTCCCCCATCGCCTCCGCTAGACGCCCCTTAGTCTCTTCCCGAGTGATCACGGCGAAGCGCCACGGTTGCCTGCCGTGCGGCGACGGCGCCCAACGAGCGGCTTCGAGGACCCTATCTACCGCCTCCTCGGGTACCTCCCGGCCCAGGTAGTGCCGCACCGACCGGCGACCCAGGAGGGTATCCATCAATGGCTCCGGGTTCTCCAGGGCGTCGAGGGCTCCCCACGAGGCGACGCGCTCTGGCAGGATGGAGATGAGCGGGTTCTCCTCTATCTTCATCCGCTCATACTGATGGTACTTACCGCGTAGGAGCCTGACGGCGGCGGCGTGCTCGGGTGAGCCCGGTTCCGTAAGCTTCGCCTCTCCGCGCACCATGACGTAGGCCAGGAGATCCCAGTCCTCCGAGTAACGGTCGGCGAGGAGGGTTACCCGCGGGTTCTCTAGGATGTTCCGGACGCGCTTGAGGCGACTCGAAGGCACGTCTTTGGGTTTCTCGTCGAGGGCGATGTGGACTCTGCGTGCGTCGAAGGCGTAGCAGACCGGGATCGCGTGCGGTTCCCCCGAAGCCGTGGCGGTAGCGAGCCGAGCGACGCGCTGCCGGACTAGAAAGGAGATCTCTTCGGGCGAGAGAATGGGGGTTTCGGCCTTCACGCCGTTTCCACCGCCTCGCGCACCCTCGGGGCCACCTCGGCGGCGAAGAGGCGCATGTTCTCTAGCGCCTGCTCGTGGGTAAGGCCGGGGAGCCGACCCCAGAAGCACAGGTGCTCGTAGGGCGCCTCTTGGTAGAGCCCTATAAGTCCCTCTGTCACCTCGCCCGGAGGTCCGACCGGGTACCTCTCCCATGGCAGATCCTCCGATCTTATAGGCTCGGGCTCCGGTTTGTCGCGGTCGGTGCCCCACTCGGTGTAGCGTGTGCGCTGGTAGGCAATCGCGGGAGCCACGACCTGACGGAGTTCTAGACTTTTACCGTAATAAAGATCATCGCGTGCCCTTAAATAAGCCATCAACGGTATTTGCGGTAAGTCTGTAATCACTTAAGCCAACCCCTACTTATGGTCTAAGTCCTGACCCTTCAGATCGTCACTCTCCTATTTCTTTATATTACGCCCAAGTGGATGTTACTAGATGTTACCTGCCGATAAGGAGCGGGTTAAAACGCGTGTCGTGGTCGTAGACGTCTACGCCTTCGGCGCGCTTGAGGCGGTTGACGACGGCATAGGTCAGGGGGGTGGCGAGGACTTCGTAG
>DATDKT010000094.1:0-14037 GCA_036519775.1 Rubrobacteraceae bacterium | reverse complement strand
AGCCGTACTGGATTATGCCCACCTGGTTCTGGGCGTTGCCGGTGTTGGCCACTCCCTGGATCCCGGCGCACTGGTTGGAGTTGTCGCCACTATTTGAGACGTTGAAGGACTGGTTGACATCGCCGCTCTCGGCCTGCTGCTCGAAGCTCTGGCTAACCGCCGGCGTCGCCTCCCGCTCATCCCACCGCTCGTCCCACCGGTAATCGTCGTCCCAGTAGTCATCACCGCCGAAGCCGTAGAAGTCGGCCAAGCTGCGGTAATAGTCTTCGAAGAAGTTCTTGTAGAGGTCCTCATCGAAGTCACTCCCCGGCTTCTCGGCTTGGTCCTCCAAGTAGTCCTCGAAGTGATCATCCCAGGCTGCCTCGACGCCTTCCCGTAAGAGTTCCCGATCGTTGACGCCCTTGACGAAACCGTCCTGCGCTAGGGCGGGGAGTGATAGTGCAGCAACCACCACCGCCACTAGCGTCCCCATGAGCATGAAATTTCTCAACTTACTCATCCTCCCTCATTGCAGGCTGAACAAACCTAGGCAGATGATCGCACCCCGCCCCTAGAAGTAACATCCTCCAAAAGGAGGATTCGGGCCGCCCAAAAGTATGATGCTGCCGTGCCCGATAGGAGGTCTGCTCGTTTAGATATCTGTAGGACGAGTAGACGAAGCCTACAACGCTAGTAACGCCGTCGCACTAGTTAGAAAGAGCCCGGAGAGAAAAGTATTGAGTTCCGATCTTAGGGTTGAGTTGTGCTAGGGACCAGGCCGAGCGCGGTACCCTTGGTGAGCAGACCGTTAGCTTCGACAGGTTGTCGTCGAATTGCCGTCAGTACGCACCCTCATGGGCGTGGTGCATGTCTTGTAGGATTGCACATTAGCGCCCCCTCATACTACTCAACAAGAACATCCCTTCGACTAAGCAGAGCTGCCGTTCAGCACTCCGGTTGAGATCGAGGCGAGGTTGAGATGGCTAATCTATTTAGAGTGGAGCCCTACAACCCCCCATTGTTGTAACTGCGTTAGAGGTCGGGTGTAAGATTGCCGAAGGAGTGCCGACTCGAAGGGGTGGCCAGCCAAGCAAGGGAACGTAGGCGCTGCAACCTCACACGAAGGAGACGAGAGTGAAACGGAAGGGCTTGCCGGAGAGGATCGGTTACCGACCCAGTACCACCCCGACCAACCCACACACCCAGCTTGACCAGAACCCGGAAGAGCTTGTCGTACGGGAGCTAGCCCGAAGGGTCTTTGCTCTGCCGGACGTAGAGGAGCGTCCGAGTGCGATCTCGGTGCCCGGAGCCCGGGCGCTTTGGCTACGAAACGAAGTGCCCGCTGGACCCCAGGAGGCCTTCATGATCGGGCGAGAATTTGCGCACATTCATCCCCTGCCCGACGGCAGCATGCACGCGGCGCTCCCTCCTGAGCTCGCCGAAGAGGCTAGGGAGAAGGGCTGGGCCGAGCAGCACCCGGTTGCCCGCATGGGTTATATCTCTCCGAACGTGGTGATGATCTACGCCCCGAGGCACACGGGGGAGATCGAGATCGTCGCCGGGCTGGTTGCGGAGTCTTACCGTTACGCTGGAGGGCGCGGGAGCTAACCCCTTCATGCACGAAGGCGTCGGGCGGAGAGATGGTGCGCAAGATGAGTAGGCTACGACATAAACGAACGAAACGACATAAATGCACTGTCATATGCACCTTTGATCATAGAAGTCGTTTATGTCGTAAGGGAGCACACCTAGTAAGAGGGAGGCATCTATGGGAGGTTACTTAGAGATCGCTCGGCGGGTCAAGGAGAAGCGAGACAGCAGTTCGCACCTCACGCCATCCAGGCCTTTGTATCTGCAGAGATCGCCATGGTGGACGAGTAAATGAAGGGGAAGTAGCAATTTTCAGGCCTGCTCTGACCATTCTTCACGAGCGGCGTTACGGGTGGCTCGAAGTGGTGCCTATCCTCGCAGCGCACGATGAATCGTGGCCGAGTGCGAAGAAGCCGTGGCGAGAGGGTAGAGGGCGAACTCAAGGAGGCGATGAGAGATGAGATGGAGTATAGGCTCCTACGGTTTTGTGACCTACGTACCGCGTAAAGCTGTTAGAAGCGCTTCGAACTTGCTACGGCAGTCCTCGCACTTTTGGAGGTGATCGCCAACCAGCGGCATCGCAGTACTCGCCTCCACTCCGGAGAGCTCCGCCTCCGCAAAACGATCCAACCGCTCGAAGCACTCGTCGCAGCCGATCTCCGTCTCGCGGGTCTCGGCTACGACCCTCACCAGTTTGAGGAGATCGCCACGCTTAAGCATCATAAAACTCCTTTTCGCTTCTAACTTCTAGACCCACCGTACCCTCCGGATCTTACCCTTCGTCGAACGCAGCCAGCACTTCTTGTGGCGAGAAACCCGCGGCCTCCATGTGCCTCTTCAGCTTTCTGCGGGCGTCGTGCAACAACTTATAGAGGGCATTCTGGGTGGTGCCCATGCGCTTCGCGACCTCCGAGATGGGCATCGTCTCCAGTATCACCGCTACCACCGCCTCTCGTTGCCTGTCCGTCAGTTCTTCGTCGACCATGCGGTGTAACTCTCCCAGCACCGTGTTCTGGTACGCCAGCTGTTCGGGGGTTAGCTGGGTGTCCGCTGGCCCGCGGTCGGCCGCCTCACGGCCGGCGAACAGGTCCTGCAAGGACACATCGCGCCACCGCCTGCGCTTGAGCTCGGTGAGGGCGACGTTCATGGCGATCTTCTGCGCCCAGGTGGTGAAACGGCTCTCTCCCCTGAAGGAATCCAGATTGCCCGTTATCTTGATCAGTGCCTCCTGAGCGAAGTCCTCGACGTTGGCCTCTACAACGCCCCCATAGCCACCGAGGGCTGCCCTCAGCCCGCGTACGAGCAGGTTGTATAGGTCCGCAAGCGCATCGTCGGGGTTCGCTCCCCGCAACTCCATGAGCCATTGTTCGTTGGTGCGTTCCTTCACGTAAGGCCGATACTATCTCACTTTCTCTACCCACCGTAGCACTTATCCCGTGGAGAAGCGCGTACCTCGGTGATGCCAGAACCGGTTAGGACGACGCACATGGTGCGAGGGGGTAAGAAATCGGCCCCTTAAGTGGTCTTATAGACGAGGACCAGAAAGGAGCGTTACGCAGGGAACGCGGGGAGAAGATGCCCCGGAGGGTCGCACAGCCCGACGACAGCAGAGAGTATGGCCGAGGAGGATTCGAAATAACACGAGAGGCGGTAAGCAGGATGAATGATCGGGAGACCCCAAACGCTCTTGCGAGGTACTTGGGGCAGATCGCTCGTGGAAGACTCCTTACACATCAGGAAGAGATAGATCTCGGCAGGGGTGCAAGGGAAGGCGACGAGACGGCACGGTCCAAGCTCATCGAGAAGAACCTGAGACTCGTCATCCCGGTCGCAAAGAAGTACAGCGGGATGGGCCTGCCTTTCGGGGACCTCATCCAGGAGGGCAATATCGGTCTCATGCGAGCGGCGGATAAGTTCGACCCCGAGAAGGGTTTCCGCTTCTCCACCTACGCTACCTGGTGGATAAGGCAGGCTATCCAAAGGGCTGTCGCCGACAAGGGCCGGACCATAAGGGTGCCAGTGCACATGGGCGAGAAGATAAGGAAGATGGCCCGGACTTACAACGAGCTCTCGGCTCAGCTCGAGCGCGAGCCCACCGACGAAGAGGTTGCCGAGAGGCTCGGCTGGGGCGTCGATCGGGTGAAGGACGTGAAGAGCGCCATACCCGACGCCACCAGCCTCAACGAGCCACTCTCCTGCGACGAAGGCAGCTCGGAGCTCGGCGACCTCATCGAGGACGAGCGCGAGTCGGGTACGGCCAGCGAGGTGGTGAGGGTGCTGGAGACGAGCCGCCTTATGGAGTCAGTCGAGCGGCTCCCCGAGCGCGAATGCCGCGTCCTCGTCCGCCGCTACGGCCTGGACGGCGAGAAGCCGGCCACGCTCGCCGAGCTGAGCGAGGAGCTTGCGGTCTCTCGCGAGAGGGTCAGGCAGCTCCAGCGCGAGACCGAGCAGACACTCAGGGATGAGGGAAAATACGAACAAGAATTCCCGGCGGCCGCTTAGCCCCCGCCAGTGGCCCCTGTTCGGAGAGGGAACGTGACCAGCGAGTCGCCTGACGCGGTTTACAGATAAGGAGGCAGAGAGGAACGAAAGAGGATCTCAGAGAAGCTGAGGCTTTAGGCCAGATAGTCAACACTGAGGAGGTAAGAGAGTGCTTTTTAGTCGCCACAAGACCAAGATGGTTACGCCCACCGAGGCGCTTCCTGGCCGGGAGCAGCCGGCGTTCACCGTTTCTGAGAGGCACACCGTGCTCGGCACGCCCCTCAAGCCACCCTTTCCCGAGGGTCTGAGCAGTGCGGTCTTCGGCCTCGGCTGCTTCTGGGGGGCCGAGCGTAGGTTCTGGCAAGTCGACGGCGTTTACACGACGGCAGTCGGCTACGCGGGAGGCTTCACGCAGAACCCGACCTACGAGGAGGTTTGCGGCGGTCGGACCGGACACACCGAGGCCGTGCTCGTCGTCTTCGACCCCGAGAAGGTCTCCTATCGCGACCTGCTCGCCGTATTCTGGGAGTCCCACGACCCAACGCAGGGAATGCGCCAGGGCAATGACGTCGGCACGCAGTACCGCTCGGCGATCTACTACGCCGACGACGAGCAGCGCCGGGCCGCCGAGGAGACCAGCCACGCCTATGAGGAGGCGCTGCGAGGCGCCGGTTACGGCCCAATCACCACGGAGATCGCGCCCGCTGGCCCGTTCTACTACGCCGAGGGCTACCACCAGCAGTATCTCTACAAGGTCCCCAACGGATACTGTGGTCTGGGCGGGACGGGCGTGAGCTGCCCGGTCGGGCTCGGCGTGGGTGCCACGAGCGACGAGTTGCCCCACACCGGCGAGGAGTGGCGGAAGCGGCTCTCGCCGGAGCAGTACGCAGTCCTGCGCAAGGCGGCGACTGAGCGCCCGTTCTCCGGCGAGTACGTGGATACCGAGGAGGACGGCCTCTACCACTGCTCCGCCTGCGGCAACGCGCTCTTCGACAGTCACGCGAAGTACCACTCGGGCACCGGCTGGCCGAGCTTTACCGAGACGGTCTCGCCTGACGCTGTCGAGCTCGTCGAGGACCGCTCGCACGGGATGGTACGCACCGAGGTGCGCTGTGCAAGTTGCCACTCCCACCTCGGCCACGTCTTCGACGACGGTCCGAAGGAGGCTGGTGGGCAGCGGTGGTGCATGAACAGCGTCGCGCTCGACCTTGAGGGGCGCTAACACTATACTGGAGAGGAGTGCTGCAGGGGCCCTCTAGGTTCTTGCAGCCTCTCCCGGCGTGGCCTTATTGAAGCTAACCACCCACACCAAGAAGTCGGGGGTCTCCTCGACTAGCGAGAGCTCACCCGGTTTCGTCATGGTTCGTCCCTCCGGGTAGCGGAAGCGAGAAGAAGAAGGTCGCTCCACTTCCCACCCGTCCCTCCGCCCAGGTACGTCCCTCGTGCCGCTGAACGATGCGCCGGACGGTAGCGAGCCCTATGCCAGTACCTTCGAACTCCTCCGTGTTGTGCAGTCGCTGAAAGACACCGAAGAGCTTGTCGGTGTAAGCCTCGTCGAAGCCCACGCCGTTATCCCTAACGAAGAAGACCACCTCCCCTTCGCTCTCCGTGCTGCCGACGACTTCGATCACCGCCCGCTGGCGAGCGCGCGTGTATTTGAGGGCGTTGGAGAGCAGGTTTTGCATTACCAGCCGCAGCATGGAAGGGTCGCCACGGACCTCGGGCAGCTCCCCGATCTCCCAGACGATCTCCCGCCCATTGGTCTCGAACTCTAGATCGTTCAGCGTCTCCCGCACCAACCGGCCCATATCCACCATCGTGTGGCGCATCTCGGTGCGCCCCATGCGGGACAAGGCGAGAAGGTCGTCGATGAGCTCCCCCGCGCGCTCGGTAGACTCCGCGATCGTATTCAAGTAACGCTGGCTGGTCTCGTCCAGAGCCGAAGCTGCCCTTCCCTGGAGCATCTGCGCGAAGCCGCCAATGTGCCTAAGTGGCGCTCTGAGGTCGTGGGAGACCGAGTAGGAGAAAGACTCCAGTTCCCTGTTGACATCTTCCAGTTGAGCGGTGCGCTGCCGGACCCTCTGCTCCAGTTCTTCGTTGAGCTGGCGGATCTCCTCCTCCGCGTGCTTACGCTCGGTGATATCCTCGTGTATCAGGGTGACCTCGCGTATGTTCCCAGCCTCGTCTTTCACTGGGTAGATGAAGGCTCTAACCCAGCGTCGGGAATCTTCGTAGGCGGTCGCTCCGGGGCTGGTCTCGTCGGGGTCGTACATGATCGGAGGGATGAGCGTGGGTTCTCCGGAGAAGCCCCTCTTTATGTAGGGCATTATGCCCCTCTCGACTAGTTGCTGGTCTTCCAGCAGGTTGTAGCCGACAGCATTGAGCTCATCAGAAGTGACGCCCCAGAGCTTTTCCCAGGCCCTATTTACCCTAAGCGTCCTGCCGTCGGGTGAGAGGATCTGGATACTCAGTGGTGACTGCTCGATTATGTTGCGGAACCGCTCCTCCGATATCTTCAGCTCCTCTTCGACCCGCTTGCGCTCAGTGGTGTCCTCGCTAACAGAGATGAAATACTTGGGCTCCCCGGAGGGATCGCGCAGAAGCGACGTAGTTAGGTTGATCCAGATAAGAGAGCCGTCCTTCCTTATGTAGCGCTTCTCCGTCGAGTAGGTATCCGTCTCGCCTTCCAGCATCCGGTGCAAGTGTCCGACATCCCGATCGAGATCGTGGGGGTGGGTTATGTCCTGGAAGGTGAGACTGAGTAGCTCCCCGCGCGGGTAGCCAACGATATCGCAGAGCCTCTGGTTGACCCTGATCCAGCTGCCGTCCAGCGCAACATGGGAGACGCCGACGGCGGCCTGTTCGAAGGTGGCCCGGAAGCGCTCCTCGCTCTCGCGCAAAGCCTCCTCGGCCAACTTGTGTTCGGTGATGTCGCGGGCGATCGCCGAGGCGCCTATGATGTTACCCTCGTACTCCCTGATCGGCGATACGGTCAGCGAGATGTCCAGCCTCGTGCCGTCCTTGGTCACACGCACGGTCTCGAAGTGATCTACCTTCTCGCCCCGCCGGATACTTTCGAGTATGCTCGGAATCTCGTCGCGGCGTTCGGGTGGCACCAGCATGGAGATCGGCTGCCCCACAGCCTCGTCGGCGGAGTAGCCATAGAGCCTCTCCGCTCCCTTGTTCCAGCTGGTGATAATGCCACCGAGGGTCTTGCCGATTATCGCGTCGTCTGAGGACTTGACTATAGCCGCGAAGCGGGCACGCTCCTCTTCCCCCAGCTTGCGCTCGGTAATATCTTGGAAGTATACTGAAACCCCGCTTGGTGAAGGGTAGACTCGCCCGGCTATCCACTTGCCCAGTACCGGGGATATTGTCTCAAACGTAGTGGTGACGCCTTCCTCGGCCGCCCGCCTAATCTGCCAATAGGACTGCGAACCCACCGCCTGAGGGAACTCCTCCCAAATATTCTGCCCCAGCAGTTGTTCTCGGGAACGCCCCCAAAGCTCCTCCGCCTTACTATTGATGTATGTGAGCCGCCACTCCCGATCGAGGGTGTAGAAGGCATCGCTGATACTCTCTAAGATATCGGAGACCTGCTCCAGGGACGCTTTCTCGTGGGTCAGTAAACGTTCGCGTTCCTCGGCCTCCTTACGCTCGGTTATGTCACGTGTCACTTTCGCGAACCCGCGGAGGCCACCCGCCTCGTCTTTCAAGGCCGTAACGACCACGTGGGCCCAGAACTTGGTGCCGTCCTTGCGTACCCTTACGCCCTCCTCCTCGTAGCTGCCCTCGGTAGCCGCTACACGCAGCTCCTCCTCGGCGTGGCCCTGCTCTACATCATCTTCGGTGTGGAATACCGAGAAATGCCGGCCCAGAATCTCCTCTTCCCGGTAGCCTTTTATGTGCTCGGCGCCCGGGTTCCAGCTTACGATACGACCTTGAGGATCGAGCATGAAGATAGCGTAGTTCTTAACCTCTTTCACCAAGAGCCGAAAGTGCTCCTCACCCTCCCTAAGTGCCGCCTCGGCCCGCCTGCTCTCTTCGCCGTTATTCTGCAGACCCACCACAGCTACTCCCTGACCTTCTTACAGATATTAGACACATTTTCGCATACCTCTCAGCCTCATATCTTCGAACCTTACCTCCGTTAGCCGACCCTGCCGTAAAAAGATAGAGGGTTGCGTGCCGAGAGAGTATCTGAGATAAGTATTGTGTATACATCCGTAGTACTTAGGAATAGGGCATTAGTATGCGCGCCGAGTGGATAGCGCGATCGAGTGCGATTTCAATTCGTCCCACCCATCCCCTTAGCTGCTTCTCAGCCTGATACGGTCATTACGACAACCGGCTCCTAGATCTGAGGAATCAGGTAGGCTTTCGGCCTCTCAAAGAGGCCAGGGTTACGCCGCCGATCACCAACGAGCCCCCGATGAGCTGGACCGGCCCGATTCGCTCACCCAACGTAAGCACCGCGATTACGGCGGTGAACACCGGGATGAGATTCAAGAAGATCGACCCTCGTGCCGCCCCGACACCCTTGATGCCTACGCTCCAGGCCATGAAGGCCGCTACCGAGGCCAAGACGCTGATGTAGACGAGGCCGACGACGACCATAGGGGTGATTGTCCCGATGGGGCGGCTCATCAGTTCGTACCCCCCAATGACGCCCAAGGGGGGCACGGCGAGCACGGTGACGATCGTGAGCGTGGCCAGCGGCGATAGTGCACCCCTCATACGGTTGAGGAGGATGGTGTAGATCGCCCAGGTCAGGGCTGCGACGAGCATAATCAGATCGCCGCGGTTGAATGACAAGCCTATTAACGCCCCTAAAGATCCCCGAGAGACGATCCAGCCCACCCCTACCAAGCTCACCAACGCCCCGGCTAGACGACGTCCCGTAAGGCGATCTAGCCCTATCGCGGCCGCGAGGACCATCGTCAGTATAGGGGTCGTCCCGTTGATGAGGGCAGCGTTGGTGCTTGTAGTGTAAAGAAGGGAGAGGTAGACAAGGGCGTTGAACAGGACAACCCCCGTCAATGCCATGGCAGCTAGAGTAGGCCACTGGTGCCGCGCGGGCCGCGGAAAGCGGCCTTCGAGGGCGAGCGTTAGAGGCACGAGGAGGAGGCACGCTAGGACCCAGCGAACGAGGTTTATGCCAAACGGCGGAAGTGCCTCCAACAGGGGTTTCCCGAACACGAAGTTGCCAGCCCAAAAGAGCGGGGCCAGAACGAGGAAAAGGTAGGGAGAACCCTTTGGACTTCTCGCCCCGATACTACCCAGGGCTACACCCCTCACGGATCATTTGCAGCGTGTGCCCTTTCTTGGGGCCTGCACGAGATTTCTGGAGTCGATACAGGTCCAACCTCAACTCCCTTTTCTCCGGTGGACCAGAGCGTACGCAACCGCGTTCAAGGATACCAGGGGAGACTGCTGAAGACGGAGTAGCTTGTACGCTTGATGAACCTCCCCCTCCTCCCACAGATCCTGGAAGAACGTCTCCTCGTGCGGGTCGTCCTCACCGATCCTCTCCGGGCACCCCGCTACGAACCCCTCCACGTATTTGAGCACGAGAGCCAGCCCTAGGTAGATGCTCTTGGCGACTGGTAGGTGGCTATGAGCTACGTTTTTCGCCTTTTCAGATCAAATCGATCTGCACGGCTCTTGCCCGCGGCGACGCTGCCGGCGATGCCCACGACGTAGGGCACCTCCGTCTCCTCCTTGCCCAGGAAAGCACACGCTCTCCGGTACAAGTTTTGTGTGGCGCTTACGTGGAGGTACAAGAGCCACGAGAGGGGAAGGTACACCTCGGTTGCTTCCTCCAGGGGAGGTGCTCGCTTACCCCCCGCAGATCCCGCACGACGCCCTTCAACGGAGAGAACGAGGTAGCGGCGAGCAACCGGCCCCACTCCTCGCGGGGAATACGCACGAACGGAGAGAGCCTCGTGTCGTCGGCTTGCCCGGCGTCCATCTTAGAGGTCTCCTCTCGTCTCGCACTGCGGCCTCTGCTCAGTACTGGATCAAGCGCATCTTCAGCGCCCGAGCGCCAGGCTGACGTTGAAGCCGCCGAAGCCGAAGGAGTTGGTTAGGGCGGCATCAACGCTTGCCTCCGTTCCGGGTGTCGGCACGTAGCAGAGGGGGGATTCGGGGTCCGGTTCCTCTAAGTTGGCAGTCGGCGGCAACCAGCTACGGTCGAGTGCAAGGGCCGTGATCGCTGCCTCGATCGCCCCGCTCGCCCCTAAAGCGTGGCCGAGCAGGCCCTTCGTGCCGCTGACCGCCAACCTCTCGGTGTGCTCGCCAAAGGTGAGGTGGATAGCCAGAGCCTCGGCAGCATCCCCAAGCGGGGTGGAGGTCGCGTGCGCGTTTAGGTAACCTATCTCTTCCGGTACGAGGCTGGCCTCGGCGAGGGCAAGCCTCATTGCCTGCGCCGCCTCCTCACCTGAGGGGAGAGGAGCGGTCATATGGTAGGCGTCGTTCGTAGCACCGTAGCCCAGAAGCTCGGCGTAGGGCCGCACGCCCCGCAACTGCGCGTGCTCCAACTCCTCCAAGACGAGCATAGCTCCGCCCTCCGACATGAGGAAGCCGTCGCGGGCGCGGTCGAAGGGGCGGCTCGCCACTCTTGGCTCGTCATTGCGTGTCGAGGTCGCCCGGATCAGCGCAAAGGCGCTGATCGTCAATGGAGCGATGGGGGCCTCAACTCCACCAGCGAGGGCCACGTCCGCACCGCCGGCCTTTATCAGGCGAAACGCTTCGCCGATCGCTGTAGCCCCCGAGGCGCAGGAGTTCGAGTTGCCCATTGCCGGACCCCTGATGCCGAACTCCATCGCCACGTTTGTTGGCCCGGCCCCGCCGAACACGGAGAGCGCGAGCATCGGGGAGACCGCTCGCAGTCCCTTCTTCACGTAGCGCTCGTGCTCAACCTCGCTCACCGGTACGCCGCCGAGAGCACTGCCCAGGTAGACTGCGGCGCTCCCGAGAGCATGCCCGGAGTGCTCTGACGCGAGTTCCGCGTCGGCTAGTGCCTGCCGGCAGGCGGCGACCGAGAGCTGCGAGAAAAGATCGAGCCGGCGTGCCTTTTTGGGGTCCATGTACTCTAACGGATCGAAGCCGTCGATCTCGGCCGCTATCTTCGTGCGCAGTGCGGCCGGGTCGAAGCGAGTGATGGGACGCCCAGCTGGCTCACCGCGCCGCAGTCCCTCCCACAGGCCGTCCGCGCCGGAGCCGATGGGCGTGACGGCTCCGAGCCCGGTGATGACCACCTGGCGGGGGCGCGTCATTGTGGTCCCCGATCTCCGATGGAGACCTCCGCCTCAGCGAGCTCCTTAATCTTTCTGAGGGTCTTGCCCGCAATGTCCTTAATGAACAGAGGACCCACGATCCGGTTGGCCGCCAGATCCCCTACGAGTGGCAACCCGAGTAAACGGGGGAGATCGTGAAGGATGGCAACCTGCACGCCGCCTTGCTCCGTTCTCTCAAAGAGCCACCTGACCTCCATGCCCTTCGTGAAGCCTCCGACGTGCCTAAAGGTGATCCGTGGCTCCTCCGGGAAGAGCCTCTGCTCGGCTCGCCAGCGCACCGGGATCCGGTCCCTTCTCGCGGCCATCTCCACCAGGCGTCGGTCTCCATCGTCCCGCAAGACGTGGACCCACCGGTAGTGCGGCAGGATTTCCGGCCAGCGTTCGACGGGGGCGGCGAGCTGATAGATGTCCGCAATGTCCGCCTGTATAAAGATCTCGTTCTCGGTGTGCAAGGTGCGCCTCCTTCAAGGCCTCAAGAGAGACCAAATGTAGCTGGGTTTGAGCGTCCCGGCTGCCGACCGGTAGTCGCCCAGAACGCCCTTCATTAGCTCGGCCGGGTGGGGCCGCCTGTTCAGGTTATTAGCGATGTGGCCGAAGAGGCGGGGTGAGCCGAGCAAGAGCTGGATGATCTTGCAGAGGCGTTCTTTGTCCGCGAACGCCGCCCGGCGTGCTCTCTCGTAACCGACCGGAGTAACGGAGCCAGCCCGCAACGCGCCTTCGACGGCCTGCGCCGCCAGCTCGGCCCCCCGCAGGGCCCTATGAACGCCCTCGCCGGTGAACGGGTCGAGGAATCCCGCGGCGTCGCCGACGAGTAGGTAGCCGGGTCCGGCGATCCGCCCGACCTTCCGGGCCATCGGCCCGATCCCGCGCACTGGGCCGACCCTCTCGGCGTCACTCAACGTCCGGGCGGCCCCCGGCAGCTCGGCCAACCTCCGCTCGAAGAACCGCTCCGTTGCCTCCCCGGCGGGCTTCTCGCCCAATGCCACCACGAGCCCGACGCTCACCAGACCCCCACCGACCGGGGCCAGTCCGCAGTATGATTCTTCTCCAACGTGCATCTCCCCGAAGGTACCGAGCCCATCGTCGCCGGCGTAGTGGGTGGCGAGACCCAGCCGCTGCGGCCACCGGACCCGCAGATCCAGGCCCAGCGAGCGGGAGATCACCGAGTGTCGCCCGTCGGCGGCGACGACGAAGCGCGAGCGCAAGACCTCGTCGCCCGCCCCGCGGACGCAGATACCGACCACGCGCCCATCCTCAACCGCCGCCCCAGTCACGCGCGTGGCCCGCACCTGAACGCCGCGCGCCCGGGCATGCTCCAGGAGCACGCGGTCGAGGACTTGGCGTCGGATACCTAAAGCCCTCCGATCACAACCCCCGTCCGGGTACGAGAGCAAAAAGCCCGCCAGCTCCGTGCCGATACGCATGCCGTCCAGCCAGGCGTGTTCCTGTGCCGCGACCGCCTCAAGCGCCTCCAAGCGCCTCAGCGTGTCTACGACGCCCGGGCTGTAGTACTCCCCACAGGGCTTCTCGCGGCAGAAGCCGCCCTTCTCGAGCAGCAGCACGTCGCGCCCGGCGCACGCCAGCAGCGTGGCCGTGGTCGCCCCGGCCGGCCCACCGCCGACCACAAGCACCTCGGCATCGGGAAATTTCACGACGCTCCTAAGGCGGTCATGGTGAGCCGGTAGCCGGGTAATCCGCGGAAGCGGACCGGCCCGAGCCCCGCTCGGGCGGCCAGCGCGGCCATCTCGCCTTTTGTGTAGGCGCGCCGGACCGAGAGTGGGGCGTCGTGGCGGAAGAGCGGATTCTTGCTCATCGCCCGAGGTACCGCTAAGGCCCCTAGGTAGCCGACCCAGGACCGGACGAGGTCGTTGACGATCACACCTCGCCTCGCCACCCGGCGCATCTCCCCGAGCACGCGCACCGCGTCGTCGGGTTCTAGGTGATGGAGCACGAGCGAGCAGGTGGCCACGTCGAAGCTACCGTCGGCGAACGGCAGACGCCGGGCGTCCGCCACGGCGAACTCGACGTCGGGCGGAGCGTTATACGCCGCGAGGGCCAGAATCTTCGAGTTGAGGTCGGTGGCGAGGACGCGCGCCTGCAGCTTCCGGCACCTCGCCCAGGCTGCCATCGCGCGCGGGAAATCAGCGCCGCCGGTCGCTACGTCGATGATCTTGAGCTCGGCGCCCGGGGCGAGTTCCCTCGTCAGGTGACGGAGCGCGCGGATGGTCAGGGAGAGGCCGCCGGACCAGCGGTTGAGGCGACGCAGATCGTCGAGGCACTCGGCCAGCAAGGCTAGGTCCTGATCCGGGAAGTCCATCCACTCCTCTTCGTGGGCGCGAGCAGGTCGGAGCGACAACGAGCGGACCGAAAGCGCCGGACGCATCAACCTTACCACCCGGTCGGGCCGCTCAGAGCAGGGTTCCGATCCGCGGCTGGGACACCAGGAAGCCTTCGTCGGTGATCCTTACGGGAGCGGAGATCATGCCTACTTTCTAGCACGCAGCAGCGAGATCACAAGCCTAAAATCTTTCCGCTCAGGAGGCACTGCTAGACATGAGGCATACCTGTGAAGGAGTGTGTGTACACCAATACACGTGGCGTGGGAAAAGAGCTGTCACTGTTCTCTGTTCCCGCACCTAGGAGGGTCCGTGGACGTGAAAAGGCCGGGGCTCCACAGCACCCCGGCCCT
>DATDKT010000093.1:0-64053 GCA_036519775.1 Rubrobacteraceae bacterium | reverse complement strand
TACTCCTTTTCCTTAGCACTCGGCAAAGCCTACAGGGCATTGCCCAAACGACCATAACATTATCTAATAGAGTTGAACATTATGCAACACCTGAGCCGAACATTAAGCAACATCCTGCAACATCCTCAATTGAGGAGTCTTACGCCCAACCGGGGACTCGTCACCCCTATAGCCCTACGGCGTTATGTGAGGTTCTTGGCCCATGTCATGTCCTCGTACGGAGTACTTATTGGTTCAACGTCGTTGCTAGTCCGCTGTAGATATTCCCTCACTGAGGGGAGCATGGAATCGTGATGAGGGGTCATGGCGTTTTGTACTTTGGAATCAACACCAGGGTCTCCTCGTCGCGCATCACGACGTCGATTTCGCCGTGACGCGTCCGGTTTTTGCGTTCGACGAGCATGTAACCTCTCTCCTCGAGGTACACCAAAGCTAGGGCTTCGCCCCTGTCTCCGAGCCGCCGCCTGCCCAGTTCATACGACCCCGGCGTAGCTCAAACGATGCACCCGACACGGTCCGGCCTCCTGCAAAGACAAACGGTGTTCCGGCGTCCCGTATCCCCGGTTGCGCTCGAAACCGTAGTGAGAGTGCTCTCCGGCCAGTACCCACATCGCGCCGTCCCTCAAGACCTTCGCCACCACGCTCGCCGCCGCGACCGCGGCGCTCTTGCCGTCTGCTCGCGGCAGGCACTCTACTTCGAGCCCGAGCTTGAGGTTCCCGTCCGCGAGGCCACACCCAGAGTACGGGCGCAGGCCTTCGAGGGCGCGCCCAAGAGCCTCCCTGTTCGCGGCCCCGACGCCGTGGCGGTCGATCCACCACGCGGGGAAGGAGACGACGCAGAGAGCCCCGGTGCTTTCGAGCACCTCTCCATAGAGCTCCTCGCGCAGATCGGTGTGGAGGGCTTTGGAGTCGTTTATCCCTCGAATCTCACCCTCCCCCAGAACGACCGCCGCGGCGACCAACGGCCCGGCCAACGCGCCGCGTCCGGCCTCGTCCGCCCCTGCCAGAGGCCCGCTCCGCTCCGCCATCCAGGCGGCATCGAAAGCGTAGAGGGCGCCGCTCTCCGCGCGACGCCCTCCTCGGGTACGGCTCAAAGTGCTCGCCTTTAGGCTAAGTAGCCTTCTTTACCCGGGCCTTCTTGCCGACCTTGTCGCGGATATAGTAGAGCTTCGCCCGTCGGACGTCGCCCCGCGAAACCACATCCAACCCCGCTATCTTTGGCGAATGCAGGGGGAAGACGCGCTCCACCGGGACCCCAAAGGAGTTTTTGCGCACGGTGAACGTCCCGCCTATACCCTCACCTTTGCGTTGAATGCAAAGGCCTTCGAAGTTCTGTATTCGCTCCCGGTTGCCCTCGATGACCCGGTAGCTGACCCGCACCGTGTCCCCCGGCTTGAACTCGGCGACGTTCGAGCGAACGCCGTCCGATTGTATCGTATCGTTCGTAATCATATTCGTCTCCTCTCTCGGATGGTGTTCGGATCCTCAAAGGCCAGGGGTTCCTTCCCAGGCTCTCTTCGGGAGCCCATGCTGGGGCTACCGGTCCGGATCCTTGCCCTGCTGCGTGCCACGCTCTTCCGCCAGGCGCGGATCTCGGCGTGGTTGCCGGATAATAGCACGGCCGGCACCTCCTCTTCATCCCACACGGCGGGCCGCGTGTACTGCGGCGGACCCAGAACGCCCTCCCGTGAGAACGATTCCCCAACCAGACTCTCCTCGTTGCCGACAACGCCCCCGAGGAGGCGTATCACCGCGTCCGTAAGCGCCGCCGCTACGATCTCCCCGCCCGAGAGTACGAAGTCGCCCAAAGAGACTTGCTCCGTCGCCAGAGCCGTGCTCACCCGCTCGTCCACCCCACCATATCGCCCGCAGATTATCGTCAAGCCACGGCTACCCGAAAGTTCCTCCGCCAGCTCCCCGACGTACCCTTGCTCAACCTTGCGCCCGCCAGGCTCCGTGAGGACCACACGCCGTTCCTCCCGCACAGCGCGTGCCGAAACCCCGTACACCTCCTCGAAGGCCCGGGCGACAACGTCCACCCGCACCACCATCCCCGCCCCTCCTCCAAAAGGCATGTCGTCTATCCTTCCCTTTGGAGCATATTCCCGAAGATCGAAGGTGCGCAGCGAGACCACCCCTTTTTTGATGGCCCTTCCAACCACCCCGACGCACACTGTGGCCTCTACAGCCTCCGGGAACACACAGAAGACGTCTATGCTCTTCATTCGGAAAAACCTTCGGAAAGGTTCATTACTACGCGTCCCTCTTCCATGTCAACCGAGGGGACGTGCTCGAGCGTGAAGGGTACGTAATGCTCCGCGGACTCGTCATCCCGAACCACCAGAACCTCGTACGCGGGCGTCTCGAAGATATTAGCCACGCTCCCCAAGCGGGTACCCGCCGCGTCGTAAGCCTCGAGACCGACGAGGTCCCCGACATAGAACTCTTCTGCATCGAGTGCGTCCAGCTCCTCGCGGTCCAGGAGCAGCTCCGTCCCGCGCAAACATCCGGCGAGTTCACGATCTTCGATGCCTTCGAAGTCGACCAGAAAACCCTTCGGCGTTTCGCGCGCCGCTAGTATCCGGCGGCGCTCGCCCTTAACCACGGGTTTGACGCCCTTTCTCAGGTGGCGGCCCGAGCCCAGTACCTTAACCTTGAGGGTACCCCGCACGCCGTGGGGGGCGGCTATCGTGCCGATTACCACCGGATCGGCGAGGCCCTCTACGGAACCGTCCACGACCCCTAGTCCGCAACCTCCACGTTGACGCGCTTGTTCGCCTTCACGGAGGCCGCCTTCATCACCGTGCGGATCGCCTTCACGATCCTTCCTCCGCGCCCGATCACCTTCCCCACATCGTCGGGCGCCACACGCAGGGTGAGATCAACCCTCGAGTCCGTCTCTCTTCCTTCAACCTCGACCTTCTCCGGCTCGTCCACCAGGGAACGCGCCAGAAGTAGGAGCAGATCTTCCAGCTGCCGCAACGATGCTCCTCCGCCTTAAAGGGCTCCAGAGATCTGCAGTAACCTCCGGACTTGGTTTGTGGGCTGCGCCCCCTTTCCGAGCCACTCCTGCGCCTTCTCGACGTCTACCTTTATCTCCGACGGCTGGGTGCGCGGGTTGTACGTCCCGACGCGGTCTATAAACGCCCCATCGCGAGGGCTCCTCGCGTCGGCCACCACTATCCTGTAAAAGGGCGCCTTCTTCGAGCCGTGCTTGGCTAGCCTGATCTTTACCGCCATACTTCCACCTCTTTCGCTATCTCATGTTGAACGGCATCCGAGGCATCTTCGGCATGCCACCCTTACCCATCTGCCGCATCATCTTCTGCATCTGGCCGAACTGCTTGACTAGCTTCTGAACGTCCTGCTGGGTCGACCCGGAGCCGCGCGCTATCCTACGCGCCCGGCTCGGGTTCTGCAACAGCTTGGGGTTGTGGCGCTCCTGGGCGGTCATCGAGGTTATTATCGCCTCGACCCGATTGAGGGCTCCGTCGTCCAAATCGTCCAGGTTCGCGCCCTTGAGCTGCTTGCCCATACCAGGAATCATGCCGAGGAGCCCCGAGAGCGGGCCCATCTTCTTGATCATCTGCATCTGCTTCAGGAAGTCCTCGAAGTCGAATTTCCCGGCCAAAAGCTTCTGGCTCTGGGCCTGGGCCTCCTCGCGGTCCACCTGCGCCTCGGCCTTCTCGATGAGGGTGAGGACGTCACCCATCCCCAGGATCCGCCCCGCCATCCGGTCGGGGTAGAAGTAGTCGAACTCGCCCATCTTCTCGCCCTCGCTGGCGAACTTGATCGGGCGCCCCGTAACCGAGACGACCGAGAGCGCCGCCCCGCCCCTGGCATCGCCGTCGAGCTTCGTCAAGACCATCCCATCGAAGTCCGCATACTCCCCGAAGGCCTGGGCGATCTCAACCGCGTTCTGCCCCGTCACCACATCGAGGACCAGGAGGACCGAGTGTGGCATTATCGTGCCCCTTACGCGCTTGATCTCCTCCATCATATCTTGGTCCACGACCTGCCGGCCAGCGGTGTCCACGATGACGAAGTCGTAACCCTCGTCCCTGGCGGCCTTGATGCCGTGCTCGGCAATGCTCTCTGGCTCAGGCTCCGTACCCTCGGAGTAGACCGGGACACCCAACTCCTTGCCGAGCTGCTGCAACTGTTCTATAGCAGCCGGCCGGTACGTGTCGCACGCGACCAGGTACGGGTTCTTGCCCAGGTTCTTGCGTACGAAGAGGGCGAGCTTACCGGCGGTCGTCGTCTTGCCATGGCCGTTGAGGCCCGCGAGCATCACCACCGTCGGCGGCCGCGAGGCGAAGGCGAGCTTGCTCGAAGTGCCCCCCATGAGGTTCGCGAGCTCCTCGTTGACGATCTTCACGACCTGCTGGCCCGGGCTAAGAGCCTTCGAGACCTCCGCCCCCGTGGCGCGCTCGCGCACGTTGCCGACGAACTCCTTAACGACCCCGTAGTTCACGTCGGCCTCTAACAGAGCGAGCCGTATCTCTCGCGTGACCTTCTTTACCTGGTCCTCGGTGAGGTTACCGCTACCGCGCACCCCGTCTAGAGCCGAGCCCAGCCTCTCGCTTAAAGTATCGAACATACTTACAAATCTCCAAACAACGCTTCCGCGAACTCGCGCGCCTCGAACGGGTGCAGGTCGCCCACCTGCTCGCCGACTGAGATCAGCTTTATCGGCACCCCGACCTCGTTGGCGATGGCCAGCGCGATGCCACCCTTCGCCGTCCCGTCGAGCTTGGTCAGGATGATCCCCGTAACCCCCGCGACCTCGTGGAAGAGTTTAGCTTGCCTCAAGCCGTTCTGCCCCGTCGTCGCGTCCACCGTCATAAGCACCTCATGCGGCGCCCCAGGCATCTGGCGCTCTATAACCCGCCTCACCTTGTCGAGCTCCCCCATGAGGTTGGCCTTGGTGTGAAGTCTCCCTGCGGTATCTATGAGCAGGACGTCCGTGCCGTCCCTCTTCGCCTCCTCGACCGCCTCGTGGGCGACCGAGGCTGAGTCCGCGCCCCGCTCACTGGAGATGACCCTGGCCCCCGTCCTCTCACCCCACGTCTGCAACTGCTCGATGGCCGCCGCCCGGAAGGTGTCGCCCGCGGCAAGCATGACCTTTCCCGGCAGGAAGTGGACGAGCTTTCCGATGTTCGTCGTCTTGCCCGTGCCGTTCACCCCGACCATCAGGATCACCGTCGGCTCGTGCGAGACGTCGAGCTCTATCCGCTTGTCGAGCAAACGCGTCGCACGCTCGATCATAAGCTCCCGGAGTTCCTTGCCGCTGGTGATGTTCCTCTCCAGCGCCTCTTGCTCGAGCTCCGCGACGAGCCTCGCCGTGGTCGGTACGCCCACGTCGGAGGTGATGAGGATCTCCTCGATCCTCTCCCAAAACTCCTCGTCCTCCGCGTCCCGGAATTCCGCCACGGCCGCGTTGAGCTGCCCGACAAACGACTCCCGGCTCCGCCTCATGCCCCGCCGCAAACGGCCGAACCAGGAGCCGACGGTTTCTTCCTCGGAAGGAGGCACTTCAACCTCACCTATCGCAGCACCTTTACCATCCGGCTTTACCGGAGGGGCCTCCACCGATTCGTCGACTGACTCCACGACGGGTTCGACCGGAGCGCCGTCCACCTCCTCGGGAACATCCTCGAACTCCTCTGGCTCCCGTTCGGGCGTCTCGACGACCGTACCAGACCTCTGCGGCTCTTTTTTGGAACTTCTCAGAAAGCTGCGCCACGACCGGCCCATAACGAATCTTCTCAATCTCCCGTAAGACGTTTTGACACGACGACCGTGGCGCCGGAGGCATCCGGCGTAACCCCGTAGAGCACGTCCGCCGCCGCCATGGTCCGTTTCTGGTGCGTTACCAGCAGGAACTGCCCGTCCGCCCGGTAAGAGTCTACCACAGTGAGAAATCGGGCCAAATTCAGATCGTCCAAAGCCGCTTCGGCCTCGTCGAGCATGCAGAACGCCTTCGGACCCGCGCCGAACCACCCCAAAAAGATGCTGAACAAGAACGACAGCGCCAGGAGTGATCGCTCCCCACCCGAGAGCACACGCAAGGGTCTCCAACCGCGCCCCTTCAGCCTAAGCCCGATCTCCACACCCTCCTCCGAGAGACTGAGCTCGCCCGCCGCGCCCTCCATCATCCGCGGTACGATCGAAGAGAACGCCCGCCGCGCCTCCCAGAAGGTCGCCTCGAACCGGGTCTCTAACTCCCGGTCCATGCTCTGTATTATGTGTTCAATTTCGGTTGCGGCGGCCTCGGCGTCGGCGCGCTGGGCGGCGACGAACTCGTACCGCTCGCGGAGTTGACCCTCCTGGGAGATGGCGAGCAGGTTTACGTCGCCAAAGTTTTTGAGCCTGTGTGCCAGACGCGTGCGTTCGCGCTTGGTGTCGGCGTTTTCGGGGAAGGTTTCGGCCGCCGTGCGGGCGGCCTCCAGGGTAGCGCCCCACTCTTCGGAAATCTGCCCTTCGGCCGTTTCGGCAGCTTCTTCGGCGTGGGAGAGCTCGGCACGCAGTACATCGGCTTCGGAGGAGACCCTGGCAAGCTCTCCGGCCAGATCGCCAGCCTCTCGGGCTAGAACTGTGTGCTCCACGACGGCGAGATCTCGTCGTCCGGCGGCATCCGAGCGCAAACGGCGCAAGCGAGCGAGGCGCTCCCGGACGACGGCGTCGAGGCGTCGGGCGTGCTCCGCGGCGTGTTGGGCATGGTTTTCGAGGCGGGAGTCAGCGCCAGCGATCGTAGCATTCTCGAGACCGGCCAATCCGCGCGAGACCTGATCCCGATAGTCTTGCCTCTCTCGTAGCTCTGTACGCGCCCGAACGATCTGCCCGGCCGTTTCCCGAGCCGCCATGTATGCTGACTCCACAGCCGGGAGAGCAACGTCCAGATCCTCTTTCGCGCGCTCCTCGTTCTCTCGCGCCTCTCGTAGCTCTGTCTCGATAGTAGAGACCTTCATCTCGATTTCGCGAAGTTCCAGGGCGTGCGCCGAACGCCGCTCTCGCGTGGCCTCAGCCTCTCTTATCCGGCGCCCAGTCTCGGAGGTGAGCAGGCGAGTGGCGAGGGACGTCCGGGAGGCCAGGGAGGCGAGGGCCTCGACCTCCGCGGTCCGTTCACCAGAGGACCGGGACGTGAAGAAGGTGGTCTCTCGCAGGTCGTAGAGCTCCTCTCCGAGCCGGTTCTTCAGCGTGTTGAGGTACTCTTCTTCCTCTTCGAGTCGTGCCCGACGGACGAAGTCTCCGCCGGGAGTACGGCGACTGGCGCTCGTCCGGGTGAAGCGCAGGCCCTCGCGTGTTACCGCGATGTCGTAGCCGCTCTTCAGGGTAGCGTGGTCGACCCGCTCCAGGACATAGGTCCCCCCAAGAAGGCGTTCCAGGGCTTCTGTACACGAGGGGTCTAGAACCTCTATACATTCGAGAAGGGGTTTGCCGGGGAGCGCACCGTTCTCCGGCACTCCTTCAGCGTCGAGACGCACGACCACGCGTGCCGCGCGGTCTCCTGAGAGCAACCTCATCCCCTCGTCCAAAGTCCTCGCCAATACCCCGTCGGCCAGGTCTCCCAAAGCAGCTTCGACCGCGGCCTCATAACCCGGACGAGGGCGCAGAACCTCGTACAGTCGCTTGCCGCCAGGCGAAACCTGCTCCGGAGCCCTGAGAGCCCGGATCTCCGTCTCTGCCCTCCCGACGAGCGCGGCGAGCATACCACTTCGCCGGTTCGCTTCCGACGCCATTCCCGCGGCCAGCGAGCGCAGTTTCCCAAAACGCTCGAGCACCGCCGTAGCCCGTGCGTGTAACCCCTCCGGCGAGTACGCGTCCAGCTTCTCTGCGACCTCTCTCAAAAGTTCAGTCTCCCTACTCCCCAGAGCGCCTGACGCCTCGACTCGTTCCGCCACGGTCCTACGCCGTTCTCTCAAAGCTCCGAGCTCTCCGGTGAGCCGTGCTCGCCGCTCCGCGCCCGTTGCATGCTCAGCCCGTCTTTGCGCCGTGAGATCCTCCAGCCGCCCGAACTCTCTCTTTCTGCGTGCGTGCCTCTCTTCGAGCTCGCCGACTATCCCTTCCAGTCGCTGGACCTTCGAGGTGACGTCGCAGAGCTCGGCTTCGAGGCGCTTGACCAACCGCGAGTGGTCCGTTCCCCGCCTCCGCGTGCCCTCCAGGCGCAACACCGTCCGCTCGGCGCGCAAGGTCTCGGTCCGCAAAGCCTCCGAACCGTTCTCCAGGCCCCGGATCGCGTCCTCCGTCCCCCGTACCCAGCCTTCGAGTTCCTTCTCCTCCGCTTCGAGACGTCGTTCCTCCTCTCGCAGAGTCTCATGTCTGGTCCGCAGGGTGGATGCCTTGTCTTCGAACTCCGCTAGACGTTCGCGTTCGCCCGCGAGATCCCGAATCGCCATCCGGTAAAGGTGAGCTAGAGAGAGCTCGCGGTAGCGGACTTCGAGTTCCCGGTACTCGTGGGCGGCCACGGCCTCCGTCTCTATCCTGCGTAGCTGTGACGAGAGCTCCGCCTCGACCCGGCCGCTGCTCTCGAGCCGAGTGGCGGCCCGTTCGAGCTTCCGGGTCGCGGCGAGACGGCGCCTGCGAAAGATCCCTAATCCCGCAGCCTCCTCCAGCGCGTTGCGGCAGGCCGCGGCTCCCCCGGAGACGATGGCGTCCACGGCCCCCTGGCGGAGGATGCTGTGGCGCCCTAGACCCGCCTCTCCGGCGATCGCACGCACGTCGGTCAGGCGTGCTCGTGCGCCGTTGATCCTGTACTCAGTCTCGCCATCGCGCGAGATCCTGCGCGTCAGCGAGACCTCCTCGTAGGGCAGGGAGATGCTACTCTCGGCATTGTCGAGGACCAGCGTGACCTCCGCTACCCCTGCCGGCGGCAAAGAGTCCGATCCCGAGAAGAGTAAATCGTTCATCAAGCCCGCTCGCAAGAGACTCGGGCTCCCCTCGCCCAGAGCGAACAGAACCGCGTCCGTGATGTTGCTCTTGCCCGAACCGTTCGGCCCCACGATGGCCGTAACTCCCCCAGCAAGCGGCATCCGAATCGGACGGGCAAAGGTTTTGAAGCCCTTTATGTGGATCGCGGAGAGCACCGATGACTCATTTTACGCGGTTTTTACCGTCAAATCATGTAGAAAACCGCAGCAAAAAAAGCGCGTAAACTCCGAGGTCGAACGCAAAGAACAGCCTTTTTCGGAAAACTACAAGAAAGACTACGCGCCTACGTGCACCTCGACGGCGGCACGGGGCACCGGGCGGATGCCCAGGATCTCTAAAGCGGCGCGCGCCGCAGCCTGTTCGCTCTCTTTGATGGAGTTGCCTTCGCCAGAGGCTACCTGCCTGCCATCCACCGAGACCGCGCTGGTGAAGTGCGGACGGTGCGGAGGACCGTCTTTGGCTTGGACCCGGTAGATGGGCCTGAGTCCCTCGGCCTGAAGCGTCTCCTGCAGCAGGGTCTTCCAGTCCCGAAGCTCGTCGGTGTCCACCTCGGCGGGGTTGAAGATCTCATCGATCGTCCTGTACACGAGCTCTTTGTCTATGAGGTACGCGGCGCCTATGATCGCCTCGACCGTGTCCGCAATGACGGATTCGTTGATTACGGAGCTTTCGATGTCCTCCTCCAGCCCCTCGCTACGTCCGACAGTCGCGAGGTAGGACTTGCGCACCAGATGCGCCCGGATGCGTGTGAGGTCCCCTTCCAACAGCTCCGGATACCCGTGGAAGACCAGCTCGGCCACCCGGCCGTTGAGGACCGAGTCACCGAGGAACTCCAGCCGACCGTTCGAGTCGTAGGGGTCGGCGACGCTGGGGTGGGTGAGCGTCCGCTGCCGCAAAGGCTCCGGGAGTATGTTTATCAAGTCTCGTAGGGACATGTCCGTTCCCAACTATTCTACACTAGCAAACGCCACGACCACATTGTGCCCGCCGAAGCCCATCGAGTTCGAGATGGCAGCTTTGAGGTCCGGGACCTCCCTCGCCTCCGTGACGTAGTCCAGGGACTCGCAATCCTCGGCTAGCTCTTCGAGGTTGATTGTCGGTGGCAAAACCTTATGCTTCAGGGCCAGGGTGCACATGATGCCCTCGGTTGCCCCAACGGCCCCGAAGGAGTGGCCCGTCATGGACTTCGTCGCCGAGACCGCCGCGTGCGACAGGAGGCGCGAGATCGCCTTGGTCTCCGGCCCGTCCCCGGTGGGCGTGCTAGTCGCGTGCGCGTTGACGTGCCTGATCTCTTCAGCCGTTAGCCCCGCGTCCTCCAAGGCCAGCTTCATAGCCCGCTCTACCCCGCGCCCCTCGACGTCCGGCGCCGTCACGTGATAGGCGTCCGTCGTGCGTCCGTAGCCCATCACCCTGGCTATTGGCTCGGCGCCGCGCCGTTCGGCGTGCTCGGGGCTCTCCAGGACCATGGCCCCGGCGCCCTCGCTCATCAAGAACCCGTCCCGATCCGCGTCGAAGGGCCGACTCGCTCGGTGTGGCTCCTCGTTACGCGTGCTGATGGCCCGGATCGCGCAGAAACCCGCCATGCTCAAGGGCGTGATCGGGGCCTCCGCCGAACCGGCAATAACCACGTCCGCGTCACCCCGACGGATGAGCTCTAGCCCCTCGGCGACGGCCTCGCCGCCCGTAGCGCAGGCGAGGACCGGGCACTGGGTGGGGCCGGTAGCCCCGAGCATTATGGCGAGCTGGCCGGCAGCCATGTTCGGCACCATCATCGTAATCAGGAAGGGGCTCACCCGGTTCGCGCCCCTCTCGTGTAGCACCTTGTACTCCCGCTCCCATGTTGAGAGCCCACCAATACCGCTCCCTATTACTATAGCCACCCGCTCCGGCGCCTGCTGGATCGTCCCTATTATCCTAGCGCTCTCCGCGGCCTGGACACCAGCGGCGACACCAAACTGGGCGTAGCGATCCATCCGGCGGGCCTCTTTCTTGGACATGAAGTCCACCGGATCGAAGTCCGAGCACTCCCCGGCGATGTGCGAGGGGAAGGGCGAGGGATCGAAGAGAGTGATCTCCCCAGCGCCGCTCTTGCCGTGCAGCGCCGCGTCCCAGAAGTTCTCCGTGCCGGTGCCGACGGGCGTTACCGCCCCCGTGCCCGTCACGAAGGCGTATCCCCTACCGTTTAGGGGAGCGTCGGTCACGCGGCCTGGTGCTCCGCCACGTAGTCCACGGCCTGCTCGACCGTGGTGATCTTCTCCGCCTCCTCGTCGGGGATCTCCATTCCAAACTGCTCTTCGAGCTCCATGATTAGCTCCACAAGGTCCAGCGAGTCCGCCTCGAGGTCCTCCCTAAAAGAGGCCTCCGGCGTTACGTCACCCTCGTCCACTCCGAGCCGGTCGGCGGTGATCTCCCGAATCTTCTCCAGTATCTCATCTCGTTCCATTCTACGTCTCCTTACGACGGATACAATCTCCCAAACCCTATCCCACGAACTCCCGACCGCGAGATAGCGCGTAGTGTAGCGCAAATCACCCTATTGCATAACCATCCCGCCGTCCACCGCTATCGTCTGGCCCGTTACGTAGGCCGCGCCCTCGGAGGCGAGGAACGCCACGACCTCCGCCACCTCCTCCGGCTCCCCGAAACGCCCCACCGGCACCTGCCCGAGAATCTGCCCTTTGATGCTCTCCGGCAACGAACCTGTTAGCTCCGTTTCGACGTAACCCGGCGCTATCACGTTGGCCGTTATGCTGCGTCCCGCGACCTCCCGGGCGACGCTCTTGGTGAAGCCGATAATGCCCGCCTTCGAGGCCGCGTAGTTCGCTTGCCCCGCATTTCCGAGCAGGCCAACGACCGAGCTGACGTTCACGATCCTGCCCCACCTGGCTCGCACCATCCCCCGCAAGACCGCCCGCGTGCACAGGTACGTGCCCTTAAGGTTCGTCGCCAGGACCTCATCGAACTCCGCATCCTTCATGCGAAGCAGGATGTTGTCGCGCGTCGTCCCGGCGTTGTTGATGAGGATCTCCACGGGCCCGAAGGCCTTACCTATACCTTTGACAAGAGCCTCGACGTCCTCGGGAGTAGCCACATCACCCTTGAACAACTCGCACTCGGCGCCCGTTTCGCGGATGAGATTTGCGGTCTCCTCGGCCGCCGCGTCGTTGACGCGGTAGGAGATGGCTACTTTTGCGCCCTCTTCGGTGAGCCTCGTGGCGATGGCGCGCCCTATCCCGCGTCCGCCACCGGTCACGAGAGCTACCCTTCCCTTCACTACTCTCCCTCCACCCTCTCGGCGAACGCGAACATCAGCTCAGCCTCGCAGACGCGCTCGCCGCCTACCGTCACGGCACCCTTGCCCCGACCTGCCCTGTCCTTGAGGCGCGTGAGCTCGACCTCCATCCTCAAGGTATCGCCGGGGATGACCTGCCGCCGGAACCTCACGCCGTCGATCCCGGCGAAGAGGGCGAGCTTACCGCGGAACTCCTCGAGCGCCATCACCCCAACCGCCCCGACCTGCGCCATCGCCTCGACGATGAGGACTCCCGGCATCACCGGGTAATCCGGGAAATGACCCTCGAAGAAAGGCTCGTTCTGTGTAACGTTCTTTGTCCCTACGGCGCGCACCCCCGGCTCCACCTCCTCGATCCTGTCCACCAGCAGGAAAGGGTACCGGTGCGGGATGAGCTCCCGGATTGTGGCGGGTCCGAGCGGCAGCTTCACGCCAGCACCTCCCTCGCCGCCCGGCCCCGCATCTCCACGTCCTCGAAATCCCTGAGCATCCTTACGAGCGTGCCCCCTCCCGCCTCCACAACCTCCTCGACCCCCAAAGCCGCGAACCGTTCCACGACCGCGACCCATTGCACGGGCGAGAGCATCTGGTCCCTGAGTGCGAGGCGCACGTCGTCGGCCTTGGTGAGTATCGCACCGTCCATCCCGCTTACTATCGGCACCTTGGGGTCCTCTAACGAGACCTCCGCCAAAAGCCGGTCCATCCCCACCGCCGCCTCCTGCATGAACGGCGAGTGGAACGCGCCTACGACATCGAGCTTGCGTTTCTTTCCACCCACCCGTTCGGCCACGTCTGCGAGCGCCCCTTCCACACCGGAGATGACCGTCTGGCGCGGGGTGTTGAAGTTGGCCGCGACTACGGTGCCATCCTCTGTCCCCACGGCTTCCAGGACCTCCCGCGGGCCGGGGCCGATGATCACGATCATGCCGCCCGGGGTCTCTCTAGACGCCTCCGTCATTAGCCGGTCTCTTTCCGCCACAAGTCGTGCCCCGTCTTCGAGCCCCAAGGACCCCGAGGCGTAGGCCGCCGCGTACTCGCCTAAAGAGTGCCCGGCTACCACGGCCGGTTCGACGCCCCTCCCCCTCATCTCGTGGAACGTGTCGACCGAGCTCGCGAAGACGGAGAGCTGGTAGGGGACCTTACCGTCGCCTACCACGCACCCCACAAGGTCCCGGAGTTCACTCGAAACCTCTCCGCTTGCCGTACCCTGCCCCGGGAATACGACAGCCAGACGCAGCGCCAATATACCTCCCTAGATCCTGTACAAGTTCGCCGCCCACGTCAGCCCGAACCCGAAGCCGACCGTTACGATGTACAGCCCCGGCTCCAACCGGTCGTAAATATCCGGGTAGGAGAGCGGGATGCTCGCCGCCGACGTGTTCCCGAACCGGTCTAGGTTCACCACAATATTCTCCTCCGGCACCTCCATCTTCCGCGCCGCCGCGTGTATTATGCGTGCATTTGCTTGATGCGGGATTACGTACTGGACCTCTTCGGGGGAGACGCCGTTGCGGGCGAGGAGTTTCTCGAACATTTCGGGGAAGATCCTGGCGGCAAACTTGAAGACTTCGCGGCCGTTCTGGTAGAGCTTATTCCGCGTACCCGGATGGCCGGCGCGTCCCAAGGGCGCCATCCGACCATCAGCGCCGAGGATGTGGTCCACGAAGCCGGAGGAGCCGTCGCCCTTTTCGAGGACGACCGCGCCCGCGCCATCGGCGAAGAGGACGGCGGTCGAGCGGTCATTCTGGTCTACGATCTTGGTCATCGCATCAGCCCCGATCAACAAGATGCGCTGGGCCGCGCCGCTCTTTAGCATCGAGTGGGCGACGCTCGCCGCGTAAGAGTAGCCGGTGCACGCCGCCGCCACGTCCATGGCCCCCGCTCCGAGCGCCCCGACAGCCTCCCCAACGAGACAAGCTACCGAAGGCATCGACTCGGGACCGGTCGAGGTGGCGCACAGGATCAGGTCTATCGCCTCTCCCTTCAGCTCGGCGTGTGCAAGCGCCTGCTTCGAGGCCTCCGCGGCGAGGGTCGCGCAGTCCTCGTCGTCGGCTACGAAGTGGCGCTCCTTTATGCCGGTGCGCTCGACCACCCAGGCATCGTCGGTATCGAGGACCTTCTCGAGGTCGTGGTTGGTGACGGTCCTGCTCCCCAGAGAGCGTCCGACGCCCAGAATCTTACCGGCAGCGTCACCGGAAGGACCTCGCGCGCCGTTCAAACCTTGTCCCCGGTGCTTTGCTCCCGCACCGTGGCGAGGGCTCTCTCAGATTCTTCCACGAGGCCGGCACCGGCGCGCGAGATGCCCAAAAGGGCATTTTCGACGCCGCGAGTGCAGGAGTTACCGTGGCCTATAACCACCGAGCCGCGCACGCCGAGAAGGAACGAACCGCCGTAGTTTTCGGGGTCCACCCGGTCGCGCACGGCGAGGAGCCGTGGCCGCAGCACACTTCCGGCCAGCTTGGTCAGTACGTTCGAGGTTACCGCCCCGCGCACCATCCCCATAATCTCGCGCGCCACACCCTCGGCGGTCTTTAGAACGACGTTGCCGGTGAAGCCGTCGGTCACGAGGACATCCGCTACCCCACGCGCGATGCTCCGCCCCTCCACGTTGCCGACGAAGTCGACGGCACCGGACGCGACGAGCAATCCGTGGGCTTCTCTGGCTAGGTCGTCGCCCTTGCCCGGCTCTTCGCCGACGTTGAGCAGGCCAACCCTGGGTACTTCTCTCAAACCAAGGTATCTGCTCGCGAACACACCGCCAAGGATAGCGAAATTCAACAGGTCTTGCGGACGGCACGCGACGGTGGCTCCGACGTCTAGCAGCAACGTGGGTTTGTCGAACGGTAGTATCGTGGCGATAGCAGGCCTCCGGCAGCCCTTTATACGCCCGACCTCGAGGAGTGCGGCCGCCACCGTAGCCCCCGTGCTTCCTGCCGAGAAGAACGCGTCGGCCTCCCCAGCCCGCACCGCCCGCGCGGCTACCGCAACGCTAGTGTCTGGCCGCGCGCGTAGCGCCGCCGCGGGCTCCTCGTCCATACGGATGGCTCCGCCGCTCTCTCGAAACGAGACATTCCCGGGAATGCCAGACCTCAAAGCGTCCCACGCCGCCTCCGCCCCACCTACGAGGATCAACTCATCGTCGGGCAGCCTCTTTGCGGCGGCGAACGTGCCCGCGACGATCTCCGCCGGCGCGTTGTCCCCGCCGAGGGCGTCCACTGCTACGTGCACGCGCTTCGCGTCGGAGGGTGCGCTGTAAGCTACTCGGTAGCCTCTACGGCAACGACGGTACGCCCTTTGTAGAAGCCGCAGTTGGAGCATACCCGGTGCGCTATACGCGGCTCATCGCAGTTCGGACACGCGATGAGGTTCGGGCCCTTTAAGGCATGGTGCGCCCGGCGCTGGTCCCGACGAGCCTGCGACGTCTTCTTCTTCGGTACGGCCATGAAATTACCTCCTGCGGTTGTTAGCTTTGCCTGGTCTAAGAGCCCGAAACAAAGAGGTCTCCGAGACCCCGCCAGCGCGGGTCGATCTCGTCCCCGTCCGACTCGGGCTTCACCGGCTTCGTACCCGGGCAGAAGACCTGCATAGGGACCTCGCTCGGGAGCGCCTCCCGAGTGTAGTGCACTACATTCAACTCCCAGTCCTCGACGTACAGCTGCGGGTCGTTCGGCCCCGAGAGGAACTCCGACTCGCCAAAGGAGAGCGCGAGCTCCGTAGGCTCGAGGGTACGGTCGCAGGTAGTCGCAACGCAACAAGTGACCTCGAAGTCTAGGTACAGACCCTCAGCGAGCTTAGTGACGAGGACGCGCGCTTCAGCGCCCGAGATCTCGTGCCGCCGGCCGTAGAGGTCGAAGGACGGTAACTCGAAAGACGCCCGAAGCTCACGCGTGTCCCCTATGCCCATCCCCGGGCGCTGTAGCTTGATCGTCTTGTCCATGCCCTTATTTTACTCTTCGGGGACGCCCTGCAACTTCGAGCGGCCACGCTGGACGGCCTCCAGGAGCCGGGCCAGGTTCTCTTCGAGGTTCGCTAGCACCTCGTCGGCGTAATCCTCTGCGCCTAGGCGTATCTCTCGCTCGCGGCGCCTAGAGTCTTCCAGGATCTCCGCGCTCCGCTTCTCGGCCCGCTTGAGGACCTCCTCTTCGGAGGTGATCTTCTCGGCCTCCTCCTGGGACTGGCGGATGATACGGTCGCTCTCGCTGCGCGCCTCGTCGAGCATCGCCTGGCGCTCCTTCACGATCCAACGCGCCTGCTTGAGCTCCTCCGGGATGGTCTGGCGCATCTGGTCTATAACGTCGAAGGCGGCGTCACGGTCGATCATCGCCGTGTTACCGAAGCCGGGGAAGCTCCGCGCTTCCTCAACCAACTCCTCCAACCTGTCTATCAAAACCAGCACGTCCATTATTGTATTCTACCCTTTGTCGCCTGCCGCTGCCTGTTCGCCCGCACTAGTATTGTTGTTGTATACCTGTCGGACGACGTCGAGTACACCTTCCGGGACCAACGTGCGCACGTCCCCGCCGTAGCCCGCGATCTCTCGCACCGCGCTCGAGGAGAGGAAGCTGTGCTCCGCGGCCGCCATGATGAACACCGTCTCGAACTCAGAATACAGCGTCCGGTTGAGCTGCGCCTGCTCGAACTCTGACTCGAAGTCCGATACCGCCCTCAGACCCTTTACGACCACCCGGGCTCCCCGCTCCCGGGCGAACTCCGTCAAGAGACTGTCCATCACCTCTACCGAGACGTTCTCGAAAGGCGCCGTGACCTTCTCTATGAGCTGCGCTCGCTCTTCGGCAGAGAGCCTGGGCTTCTTGCTCAGGTTCGCGCCCACGGCCACGATCACATGGTCGAAGATGCCTGCCGCCCGCCGGATCACGTCCAGGTGACCGACGGTTATGGGATCGAAGCTGCCCGGACAGATCGCTATTCTCATCGTATGTTCTGATCGTTCAAGGAAGGTTACGACGGTGCCGCCGTAGCGGCGGCTTGCCCCTTTCAAACTCTCCGTAGTTCGCGCGGGAGTATGGCCGCTCTCGACCACAGCACGTCCACCGGGCGCGAGCAAAACCGCCAGCCGCTTCAAGACGTCCCCGATCTCCCTCGGTGAGATTCTATATGGCGGGTCCGCGAATATCAAATTGAATTCTCGTCTCCCAGATACAAGTCGTTCGAGCACGTCCGCAACGTCCCCCCGGAGCACCTCCCCCTCATTCTCGAACCCCGTGCTCTGGAGATTATCCCGGATCGCACGCGCTGCCCCATCGTTCTTCTCAACAAACGTCGCCTTATCGCAACCGCGGCTGAGAGCCTCAATACCTAAAGCCCCGGTCCCGGCGTAGAGGTCGAGTGCCTCGCCGCCGTCGAAGAACTGGCCCAAAGAGTTAAAGATTGCCTCCCGCACCCGGTCGGAGGTCGGTCGAACGCCTTCTGGGACCGGGGCGAGCCGTATACCGCGAGCCGAGCCGGCGATGATCCTCAAGGGTTTATCTTCTGTGTGTAGTGAATAGCACTTTTCTCGGCCGCGGTGAGCGGTGGGCCTTGTTCTTCTCTACTCACTCCTTGAATAGCCACTCGATATCGGCTCCGAGGAGCTCCCGGACCTCGCGCCGTAGTGGCCGGTGCTCGGGCTTCTGGAGCGTAGAGTCCGTGGCGATGAGCTCGAAGGCCGCCCGCCGGGCCTCCACCAGTATGTCGATATCCCGGAGGAGCTTCGCTACTTTGAGGTCCGGCATCCCGCTCTGGCGGCTCCCGAAGAGCGTACCCTCACCCCGAATGGCGAGGTCCACTTCGGAAAGCTTAAATCCGTCCTGGTGCTTGGACACGGCTTCGAGCCGCTTGAGCGAGTCCTCCGTCTTCGGGTCGCCGACGAGGAAGCACTTCGGCGGGTGGAGTCCTCGGCAGACCCTGCCGCGGAGCTGGTGGAGTTGGGAGAGGCCGAAACGTTCGGCGCCCTCTATGACGATCGTGCTCGCGTTCGGCACGTCCACCCCGACCTCAACAACTACTGTCGCGACCAGGACTTCTATCTCTTTCGCACGGAATGCGGCCATGACCTCGCGTTTTTCGGCGGCCTTCATCCGGCCGTGTAGGAGACCGACACGCCGCTCCGGGAAGATCTCCTGCACCAGCTCGTCGAACAGCTCCTCCGCCGCCCGGACGTCTTCGAGTGCCTCTGACTCCTCTACGAGCGGGCAGATCACGTACGCTTGCCGCCCTGCTTCGAGCTCGGCGCGTACCGCTTCGTAAGCCTCTTCCCGCTCGGATAGCTCGATTATACTCGTCTTGACAGGTTTGCGTCCGGGCGGCAGCTCGTCGAGGACGGAGACCTCCAGGTCGCCGTAGAGTGTCAGGGAGAGCGTCCTCGGGATTGGGGTCGCCGTCATCACCAACGTGTCCGGCGTCGCGCCCTTCTCCTTGAAGACCGCCCTCTGGCCCACCCCGAAGCGGTGCTGCTCGTCCACAATTACGAGCGAGAGGTCCTCGAACTCTACGCCATGCTGGATCAGGGCGTGCGTCCCAACGACGACGTGTGCCTCGCCGCTCTTTACCTCCTCCAACGCAGCCCTACGCTCTACCGTGCTCCGTGAGCCAGTGAGCAGTGCGACGTTGACGGGAAGATCTTTCAAGGCCGACGAGATGGAGATGAAGTGCTGCTCGGCGAGGACCTCGGTCGGAGCCATGATCGCGCCCTGCCCCCCCGACTCGACCGCCGAAAGCAGTGCCGCCACCGCGACGACGGTCTTGCCGCTCCCGACATCGCCCTGCAACAAGCGACGCATCGGCTTCTCGGAGCGCATGCCTTCGAGGATCTCCCCTATCACGTGCTGCTGCGCCCCGGTCAGCACGAAGGGTAGGCCCTTCAGAAACGGATTGAGGAGACTGCCATCTCCCCTGTGACTCCGGCCGGCCTCGGTCTTTTCGAGGCGGGCCTTGCGAGCGGCTAGCCCGGCCTGTATGAGGAACAGCTCGTGGAAGACGAGCCGCCTCGTGGCTACTTTGAGGCGCTCCGTGTTGGTGGGAAAGTGGATCTCGTGCATCGCGTCGTGCAGGTTCGGCAGTCCGTGGTGGGCGATTACCTTCGCCGGCAGAGGGTCGAGGATACGGCCACACGCCTCGAGAGCGCGGTGTACCAGGCTCCGCACCCTCCGGGCGTTTATGCCCTTGTTGACCGGGTAGACCGGCACGAATCGGCCGGCGTGGGCGCTGTCTCCTACCGTCGCCGGATCATCTATGACCTCGATATTCTTGGCCGCGAGCTGCAAACCGTACTTGCGCTGCACCTCGCCTGAGACGACCACCCAGGTGTCCGAGACGACCTGGTTCAGGAGCCAACCCCGGCCCCACACAGTCGCCGGCATATACCCGGTGCCGTCGTAGAGCTGTACCGAGAGCCCCGGTGCCCGTCCCCGAACCGGACGACCCAGCTTCTTGGCGCTCACCACGCGACCCACGACCGTAGCCCGCTCGCCCACACGCAAGTCGGAGATCTTCTTGACATTGGAAAGGTCCTCGTGCCGGGAGGGGTAGTGCGAGACGAGGTCCGCAACAGAGACGATACCCAGGTCTTTGAGCGCCGCTGAGATCCGGGGTCCGACGCCAGGGAGCTCCGTGACCGATACGGCGCGCAGCTGCGGCAGAGTCGTCCTCCGGGAAAGGTCCAGAACAGCATACCACGCGGAGGCTCCCCGAAAGCGAGCGTCTCGCGCCTCGGCTCTAGAGGAAGGCCACGCCATAGGCTCCCGGTCCCACATGCGACCCGACGACCCCCCCTATCTCCGCGACGAAGCTTCCCTTCGCGTCTAGGGCCTTACGGAGCTCGGCGAGTGGCTCCGGCGCGTCGACGTGCCCGTAGGCCAGGGGACGCCTGGCCTCCACGGCGGGCTTCGCCTCCTCGAGGATGGCGGCCATCTGCCGCTTGCGGCCCCGGGCTCGCTTGTGCGGCACGACTTCGCCGTCCTCGACGCTCAAGACCGGCCGGATGTCGAGCGCCGTCCCCAGGAGACGCTGGGCCCGCCCAATCCGACCACTCTTCTCCAGGTACGCCAGGGTGCCGACGGCAAACAGGACCCGGCACCGTCTTACCGCCACCTCGACCGCCCCCGTGACCTCCTCGAAGCTGCCGCCCTCGTCGACCACGCGCAGCGCCTCCAACAGGATGAGGCCCGAGCCCATCTCCGCGCTCTTCGTATCCACGACCTCTACGGGCCGATCGACCATCCTGGCCGCCGACACCGCCGAGTCGAAGGTCCCACTGAGCTTTCTCGAGAGCGTCAACACCAGAACGTCGTCGTAGGCGTGGAGGGACTCGTAAGCCTCGACGAACGTTCCGGTCGCCGGCTGGGAGGTGGTCGGGAAGACGGGGGAGCTTTCGAGCTTCTGGTAGAACTCCGCCTCAGTGAGGTCGGCCTTGTCCGTATAAGTCTCCTCAGGGCCGAAGGAGAAGCTAAGAGGAACCACCCGGACGTTGGGACGTTCGCGCACTCCTTGGGGCAGGCTCGTCGTCGAATCCGTAACGATCGCCGTGGTCACTCCGCCACCATCTGCAGCGGGTACAGTGGCTGTCCGCCTTCTTTGACCTCCACCTCGATATTGCCGTCGATCAGTTTTATCCTCTCCAGGATCCTCCGCGCCATCCCCTCGTCCAGCGCGTAGCCCCGGAGCAGCGTCACCACGTCCGCTCCCTCTTCGAGCATCTTCTCGACGAGCTTGAGCGCCGCGTCCTCGACGCCCCCCTCCACCGCCAGAAGTTCACCGTCAAAGAGTCCTATGTAGGCTCCCTCCGGCACGTCCCTACCCTCGATCCGTGCTTCGCGTACGGCGCGCGTGACCTCTGCGCAAAGGAGACCCTCGGAGATCTCGCGCATGTCTTGCGCCACTTCCTCCCCCTCGCCTTCGGGGTCGAAGCCGATCATCACCGCGAGCCCGCCAGCGATGCTCGTCGTGGCCACTACGTAGACCTCGGTCTCCACCAGTTCGCGTACCCGCTCGGCGGTCGGGACGATGTTCTTATTGTTGGGAAGGAGGATTACGGCGTTCGCCCCAGTCTCTTCGACGGCCCGGGCGAGCTCTTCCACGCTCGGGTTCGTCCCCTGCCCCCCCTCGACGACCACGGCGCCCATCGACTCGAAGAGCTCTCGATTGCCTGTTCCCCGGCTCGCCGCCACGATGCCCAGGTTGGTCGTGGTCTCGGGAGCCAGCGGACCGCCATTATCGGCCTCAGTCTCGGTTCGGGTGCGAGTCTGGGCCTCCATATCCTCCACCTTGACATTGGAGAGCCGGCCGAAGCCGGCCGCGTAGGAGAGGGCGCCTCCGGGGTCCTGGGTATGGAGGTGGACCTTGAGGAGGTCGTCGTCGGGGATCACGAGCACGCTCTTGCCTATCTCGTGGATGTGCGCCTCGAACTCCCTCTCGTCCCCAAAGAAGCCATTGACGAAGAACTCCGTACAGTAGCCCCACGCCTCCTCTGCCGAATAGGCTACGGTCTCCCGCAAGCGTTCCCCACCGCTCAGGGGGTTCGCCTCTTCGAGGTCAGGCGCGGGCTCTTCTCCACCGAGGGCCGCCAAAATACCACCTAGGATCACGGCCACCCCCAGCCCCCCAGCGTCCACAACCCCCGCCTCCTTTAGCACTCCGAGCAGCTCCGGGGTCCGTCTCACCGAGGCGTGCGCCTCCCGGACCGCTACCTTCAGGACTTCAAGGCGATCCTCCTCCCCCCGCTCCACGCTGAGGCGGGCCACGTCGGCGGCGTCCTTTATCACCGAGAGCATCGTGCCCTCTACTGGCTCCCCGACAGCCGCGTACGCTCGCTCCTTCGCTCCGGCGAGCGCCGCCGCGAAGGCTTTGGCGTCCAGGGAGCAGGCTTTGCCCAGGACCTCGCAGGCGCCGCGTGTGAGCTGGGAGAGTATCACCCCGGAGTTGCCCCGCGCACCCATGAGCGCAGCCCGCGAGACCATCCTGGCCGCCTCTTCGCCTTCGAGATAGCGCGAGGCCGAGACCTCGTCGAGTATCGAATGGAGCGTCAGGACCATGTTGGTTCCGGTATCACCATCCGGGACCGGGTAGACGTTCAGGGAGTCTATCTTCGATGCGTAAGGTACCAAGGCGGCATGCGCGGCCGCGACGAGCGTCTTCAGGTCCGCGCTCGCCCCGTGGCCTTCACGCTTTTCGGCCGTTCCTTCCATCACCCGTTCCTAGAGTATCGAGGGAGGCCGCCCCGGGACGAGCCTAACCGTGCCTCCGTTTGTAACCGCGCCCCACGAGAGTCTGATACAATCTCCGCCCGAAGCCCGGGCTTTGGCGTTCGTTTCGCCGCGGCTTCCGGGCCTTCATCATGCATTGGCCAGTATCGTAGCACAGGAGATTTATCGTGGCGAAAGTCTGTTATTCCTGCGGAAAGCGTCCAGACTTCGGCAACGCGCGCAGCCATTCTTTGCGCGCTACCCGACGGCGTCGAGACCCGAACCTGCAGAAGATCCGCATCCAGGAAGGCGTCTCGACGAAGCGGGCCTACGTCTGCACCTCCTGCCTGAAGGCGTTCAAGGTCCAGAAAGCCCCGCCCCGCACACGCCCTACATCCGCCGAAAACGCCCCCGCCTAAGAAGGCTATACTCGCCCTACCTCCGCGTTCCCCCTAGGAGTCCGTGCGGCGCCCGTGCCCCTTTGCACGTCTTGCGGAACACCGTCTCCTGCCACACGCTCGTCTATCCGCTGCATGAGTGAGATCATCTCGATAGCGGTCGCGGCGGCCTCGAAGCCCTTGTTGCCCACCTTGGTGCCGGCTCGTTCTATCGCCTGCTCGACAGTCTCCGTGGTGATGACCCCGAAGACCACTGGCAAGTTCGTCTCTAAAGCCACCGCCGAGATGCCGCTCGCGACGCCGCCTGCCACGTAGTCGAAGTGGGCCGTGGCGCCCCGTATCACAGCCCCCAAGGCGATCACGGCATCGTAGCGTCCCGAGAGCGCGAGCCTCTTGGCGGCGAGTGGAACCTCGTAGGAGCCCGGCACCCAGACCACGTCCACCGCTCCAAGGTCCCCTCCGTGACGATTTATGGCGTCCAAGGCGCCGTTCAAGAGCTCCTTCACGATGAAGTCGTTAAAGCGCGAGGCCACGACCCCGAAGGAGCGGCCGGTGGCCGTCAGATCGCCCTCGACGTAGTTCGGCCCTTTCTCCCTCTTCACTTCGCCTCCCTAGAACGTCTCGAAGACGTGGTTGAGCTTCTCTTTCTTGGTCTGAAGATACCGCTTGTTCTCGCCGTTCGGTTCGATTTCCAGCGGTATCCGCTCGGTGATCTCCAACCCGAAACCTTGAAGGCCTACGACCTTTGTGAGGTTGTTGGTCATAAAGCGGATACGGGAGAGGCCGAGGTCTTTGAGGATCAAGGCGCCGATACCATAGTCGCGCAGGTCCGGGGCGAAGCCCAAACGCTGGTTTGCCTCAACGGTGTCGAGGCCCTCGTCCTGGAGATGATAAGCCTTCATCTTGTTGAGGAGCCCGATGCCACGCCCCTCTTGCTGCATGTACAAGAGTACTCCCTCGCCCTCTTCGGCGATGCGCATCATCGCCTTCTCGAGCTGGCCGCCACAGTCGCAGCGCAGGGAGTGCAGAGCATCGCCCGTCAGGCAGGCCGAGTGTACGCGCACGAGGACGTCCTCCTTGCCCTCCGGCTCGCCCATGACGAGCGCCAGGTGAGTCATCTCGTCTACATCGTTCTCGTAGGCCCTGATCTTGAACTCGCCGAACGGAGTGGGCAGGCGAGTCTCGACGGCGAAGTTTACGTGCCGCTCGTAGCGGAGGCGGTACTCAATGATCTGGGCGACCGTTACCATCTTCACGCCGTGCTCTTTGGAGAACTTCTCGAGGTCGGGTACGCGGGCCATAGTGCCGTCCTCGTTCATTACCTCGCAGATCACGCCCGCCGGCTTGAAGCCCGCCAGGCGTGCGAGGTCCACGGCGGCCTCCGTCTGGCCGGCCCGCTGCAACACGCCGCCGGGGCGCGCCCGAAGGGGGAAGACGTGGCCCGGCATCTCGAGGTCCTCCGGTCCCGTCGCCTCATCCACCGCAACCCGGCAGGTGTGCGCTCTGTCCGCCGCCGAGATCCCGGTCGTGATTCCGCTCTTCGCCTCTATGCTCGCGGTGAAGGCGGTGCCCATACGTGAGGTGTTGTGCCGGGTCATCTCCGGTATCTCCAAACGGTCTATCATCTCGCCTGTCATCGGCAGGCAGATCAGGCCGCGCCCGTAGGTCGCCATGAAGTTTATATCGTCGGGCCTCACAAGCTCGGCGGCCATCGTCAGGTCGCCCTCGTTCTCTCGATCCTCGTCGTCGCAAACGATGACCATCTTGCCGGCTTTGATCTCTTCTACGATCTCCTCGATGGGACTAAACGGCATCTTCCACGCTCCTCTCTGGCGTTTGTGAACTCTTATCCAGCCGCGGCATTAGCAGCCGCTCCACGTACTTGCCGATCACGTCGGCCTCCAAATTCACCCGGTCACCTACAGTGAGGCTCTTCAGGTTCGTCGTCACCCTCGTCTGGGGTAGTATCGAGACGGTGAACGAGGTCTCTCCCACAGAGACGAGGGTGAGGCTGATCCCATCAACACAAACGCTCCCCTTCTCAACGGCGTACTTGAGAACGCTCACCGGTGCCGAGAACTCCCAGATCTCTGCGGCTCCGAAAGATCTTCCACCAGAACTCCCCTCGGAGGTCACACCCAACACCTGGCCTACCCCGTCCACGTGCCCCTGCACTATGTGCCCCCCGAAGCGAGTCTCGGGCGTCATCGCACGCTCCAAGTTGACGAGGTCTCCCTCACCCAAGCCACCCAAAGCCGTCCGCCGCAGGGTCTCCGGCATCGCGTAGAAGACGAGCACGTCCCCATCCACCTCATTCACCGTCAGGCACACGCCGTTTACGGCGACAGAGTCGCCGACCTCCGTACCTCGGGTGATGCTGCCGACCTCGATATAAAGGCGTGCCATGCCGCCCTCCTCCACGGAGACCACGCAACCCGTACCCTCAACCAGCCCGGTAAACACGTTCCTCCCTTGCGGACGGATAAAGCGTAACCGCCACGTCGTTTTCTACCTTCTCGACGGATTCGAGTTGGAACCTCGTCGCCGCGTCCATCCCGGTGTTCTTCAGGGAGCCCATTAATGGCACCCCTTCGCTCCCGAGCAGCTTCGGGGCGTAGAAGAGGGTCAGCTTTTCGGCGAGCCCACGGCCCACGAAACGGCCAGCAGTCTCCCCACCCCCCTCGACGAGGACACCCCGTACCCCCCTACGTCCCAGCTCCTCCAGGACGAAGATGAGATCGAGCTCCCCACTCGCGAACGGAGCCGGCACCACCTCGACGCCCAGCTCGCACAGCTCGTTGGCACGACCACGGTCGGCGTCTTCCCCCACGAAGATGACTACGGGGTCCGCGTACGCCGTGCGGACGAGCCGGCCGTCAGCGGGGAGGTCGAGACCCGGGTCGAGGACGACGCGGAGTACGGTCGGCGGCTCTTCGGGAAGGTTGCGGGGAGTTAGGAGCGGGTCGTCCGCGCGAGCGGTACGGACGCCGACGAGAACGGCCCCCGCTTCGGCCCGTAGCTCGTGCGCCCGGCGACGCGCGGCCTCACCCGTTATCCACTTGCTCTCACCGTTCGACGCAGCGATCCTGCCGTCCAGGGTAGCGGCGAGCTTTACGTGTACGAAGGGACGCCCCGTGCGCATGAAGTGGGCGAACTGCTCGTTCTGTTTCTCGAAGAGGGCGTCGTCAAGGACCTCCACCTCTACTCCGGCCTCGCGCAGGAGCTCCACGCTGTGGCCACGCATCTTGGGGTTGGGGTCGAGATGTCCAGCCACAACCCGTCTTATACCGGCCCTCAAAATAGTGTCCGTACAGGGGGGCGTCTTGCCGTGGTGATTGCAGGGCTCGAGCGTCACGTACAGTTCGGCACCTCTTGCACCAGAACCGGAACTCCTCAAGGCCGCGACCTCTGCGTGGTCGCCACCGGCGCGGGCATGCCATCCTTCACCGACTACCGTGCCGTCACGCACCACGACGGCCCCGACGAGGGGGTTGGGCGCCGTAGTGTAGCGTCCGTGCTCCGCGAGTTCGCGGGCGCGTCGCATGAAAACGTCCCGAACCACGACTTCCTTTCTCCCATCCGGACTCTCACCGTCGGCGCCGGACTACGGCCTCCACCGGAGCATACGCTCCGGCCGCCTTCACCGGCTCAACCCCCGGGTCTGTCCGAGGGTTCGCGGGCTACCCGGGGAACATAAGCCCCCGCGGGTTCACCGCCGGTGCGGGAATTCCACCCGCCCCCGAAAGTTACTAAAAGAGAAGCTACCACACCGCGATGGCGCGGACAAGGAAGACGTTACGAGCCGTTTTAGCCCTCTTCGGCGGCTCGGTGTCCGGCTTCGATGATCTCTCGCATCTCGGTAGCAGGATCGCCCCTATAAACAGCCGAGCCTGCTACCAGGACTCGCGCGCCGGCCTCTACCATGAGGGGGGCCGTCTGTGCGCTGATGCCGCCGTCGACCTGTATAGGCAGGTCGGTCATCTCTCTCAGACGTCGCACCTTGGCGGTCATCTCCGGGATGAACGCTTGTCCCCCAAAGCCCGGGTTCACGCTCATGACAAGCGCGTAGTCCAGGTGCGGCAATACCCACTCCAGGACCTCCGGCGGGGTGGCCGGGTTGAGGGCGCAGCCAGCCTCGCACCCGGCGGCCCGTATCGCCGCTAGCGTACGGTGCAGGTGCGTCGTGACCTCCGGCTGCACCGAGATACTCGCCACCCCGGCCTCGGCGAACGCCGGTATTAGAGAGTCCGGACGCATCACCTGCAAGTGTGCGTCCACCGGCAGGGCGGTCGCCCGCACGAGGGAGGCGGCGACCGCCGGTCCTACGGTCAGGTTCGGGACGAAATGGTTGTCCATGACGTCGAAGTGCACGAGCTCCGCCCCCCCAGACTCCGCCCGGCGCACCTCCTCGGCGAGGTTCGCGAAGTCCGCCGCGAGTATCGAGGGCCCGCCCACTACCCTGTCGCCCAACTCTCTGAAGAATCCCAAAAGCACGCCTCCCCAACGGGTCAGGTCCGCAACGTCCCAAAGGCCGCCATTCTACAGAAGAAATCCCTGTCGGCGTAGGGGGATGTTGGCGTCGAATCCCCTCCTGTAGTTGGCGTCGAATCTCGTCCTGTATTCGTTGACCGCTTTCATGAGCTCCACGTACCCGAGCCGCAGGAGATCCTCGTAGAACGCACCTAAATAGGAAGCGTAGCGGCGGACGAGGTATTTCAGGATCTTGCCGTGCCGCGGACGCTAGGTGGCGCCTCGGTGGTTTTCAAGATCCGGTCTGTGGTTTCGGGGCCCTCGAACGGAGTAGGAGCGGTTCCCACGATCTCCAATGTCCTCGCCCCTTCGGTACCGTAGAGCCTGACCTCCGCACCCTCGGTGACGTATTGGCCCCCGGAGGAGATTGTTCGTTCCACCCATGTCTCAGCGTCCAGAGGGCCCAAGCCGCCCACGGCTAGTCTCGCCACGTCCCCCAAGACCTCCGCCGCCTCGACGTCGGTCGCGTCGCGGGCAGTAGCCACCACCGAAAGGACGGTATCTGGGTTGTCCTCCACAAGGATGACTTCGTATGTGGCGGGATCCTCCTCAGAAGAGGATAAGCAGGTGCGCCTGAGCAAGCGCCGTTCCGGCGACGCGCCGAGACAGCGGAAGTTGGTGTCCGGAACGTACTGCAGGTAACCGATTACGTCCATCTCCGAGAGCCCCGGTATCTCCTGCGGACGCCTGTCAGAGGGTGTGAACTCGGAGTCGAAGATCAGGGGGAAGTCCTCGGGTTGCGGCCCAGACGTGATCGTGTACTGGTCTTCGCCTGCGTCCTGCTCGGCAGCCTCCCGCCCAGCGTACACAAGGCCAAACAAGATCATAACCAGCGCAAGGGCTAACAGCGTGAGAACCACCAGCAGCACCGTCGCGCCGGTACGACTCCCCCCAGGTCCGATCCCTCGCAGGAATGCCCGCAGCCGCTGCGCCATGCTAGGCATCTTATAGCCTCCGAGAAAGGGGTCAAGAGACGGACCGACCTCGTGCTGTTGCGGGTCAACCAGCCGGTTCGATCGACGTGGTCAGCCCCTTCTCGCGCAGGCGATGCTCGTAGAGCTCGGCAAGCTCCTCGTGACACGTCTCGGCGACCACTTGGCCCTTGGTGTGGGCCTCCCACACGACCCTAGTAGCCTTTTTGACGATCATGCCGCGAATAGTCCTGACAAGCACCCAGGCCCCCGCGTTACCGAGTTCTGCCAGTCGTTGTGCAAGACGACGTTCCACGGCGGCTCTGTCCGGGCCCTGCCCTGGGTGCACGAGTCCTTGGATGGAGCCCCGTGATAGGACCCCGGCCCTTTAGGCGAGCGCACGACTCATCGCCTCCACGTTTGGTTCTCGGCCGGTCCAGACCCTCTGCGCCTGCACCCCCTGGTAGAGCAGCAACCGCTTCCCGGACACGGTCCGCACCCCGACCTCTTTTGCGTGCCGGGTCAGGGCAGTCTCCCCAGCTGCGAGGTAGACTGCGCGTCGCACACGACCTTCTCACCGGCGAGGGTCTCGGTGGGTAACGGCAAAGGGTCCTCCTTCTTCATCCCAAGGTACGTCGCGTTTATTATAATCTCCGCCTCCGCCGCTGGTTCTCCAGCCTTATCGAGCGCGCAGATCAGAACCTCGGCTTCGGGTACAGCCTCCGAGAGCTTCGCCCGCAGTGCCTCGGCCCGTCCGGCAGTCCGGTTGGCGATGCAGAGCCGTGGAGCGCCCGCGCCCAAAGCCGCGACGGCGATGGCGGCGGCTGCCCCCCGGCACCCAAGATAAGCACCCGCCGCCCCGCCAAAGAGACTCCCGCCTCCTCGCAAGCCTCGACGAAGCCGCTCCCGTCGGTGTTGAGGCCGCGAAGCTTCCCCTCCTCTGCGACCACCGTGTTCACGGCGCCTGCGAGGCACGCCGGCGTGTCCAGCTCGTCCATGAGTGGCAGTATCGCCTCCTTGTGAGGCATGGTGACGTTGAAGCCGACGAACCTCAGTGCCGCCAGTCCCCACACGGCCGCGGGCAGACGCTCCGGCCTAACATCCATCGCCACGTACACGTAGTCCGCCCCGGCGAGCCTCGTCCCGTCCTGGGCGAAAGCGGCGTTATGCATCCGCGGGCTCAGGGAGTGGCCGATGGGATGCCCGATAACGCCGAGCAGTCTCGTCCTCCCGCTCAGCACCTCATGTCCTCGTAACACTGAATCGAAATGCCGGCGACCTTGAGTGCGTTGCCGGTAAAACGGCGCAAAACCTCAGCGTCGACTGAAGGCTCCTCCACGAGGAGCCGTACACGTTCATGGTTCCATTCTACCTTGCTGGCGGCGGTTAACGCTCCTCCTCGGCCTCTTCTTTGGCTTCGAGGAACTCGTCGTAGTCGTCGGTAAAGAAATGCTCCTTGCCGCCGGCCTCTAGGACGTAGTAGAGGTAGTCGGTCTCCGCGGGCTCCAGTGCAGCGCGAATAGACTCCTGGCTCGGGCTGGCGATCGGGCTGGGCGGCAGACCGCGGTTTTTGTAGGTATTGTAGGGTGACTCGATCTCGAGGTCGTCGAGCGAAAGGTTCTCTTTAGGCTTACCCAGGACGTATCGAATAGTAGCGTCTATCTGCAGGGGCATACCGGAGCGGATGCGGTTGTAGATCACGCCGGCTATGAGCGAGCGTTCCTCAGGGTTGGCGGACTCTTTCTCGACGAGGGAGGCGACCGTAACGAGCTCGTACTCGGTGAGGTTCAGTCGCTTCTTCGCCGCTTCGAAGCCGAGTTCTCTCTTCTCTACAAGGTACTGTTCGAGGAGGCGGTCCACGATCTGCTCGGCGCTGGTCTCCCCCTCGAACTGGTACTTTTTGGGGAATAAGAAACCTTCGGTGGTCCCGATGTTAGGGTCGTCGAGGAAGGCATAGTCGTAGTCGGTCTTTTCGGCCGCGGCCTCGAATTCCTCGGCCGGGACGCCACTCTCCTCTTCGACTACCCGCGCCGTCTGCTCCAGCGTCAGGCCCTCGGGGATTGTGATCGTGAATGCCGAGATTGAATCACCACTGGAGAGGGTCCTTAGGATTTCTTCGCTCTCTTCGCCGGGCAAGAACCGGTACTCGCCGGGCTTTATCTCGTTGTCCCAACCATCGTAACGGGCTTCGAGCTCGAAGAGCAGGGAGCTTCCTACCACGCCGGCCTCTTCGAGTTTGCCGGCGACGCTGGAGAGCGTATCCCCCTGTTCGACCGCGACCGTCACGGGCTCATCCTCCCCTCGAAGCCCCGCGCCCGAGATCAGGTAAGCCCCCAACGTCACGCCGACGAACAGCAGCGTCACGACGAGCAAAGAAACCCCGGCCCGAGACCCGCGCCCACTACGCGGCTTCTTGGGTATGCCACGGCGCTGCCTCTTGGACACTGAGCCAGAGGGCCGCACGGGCGAGAGGCGCTCGTCGATCTCCCGCCTCTCGCGCCTACGACGAGCTCTGTCATGTCGCCTCAAAGGTCCCCCTCAGATCCAGATACTCCTGCAGCATGATGGCCGCCGCCAGGTGGTCTACTCGCCCGCCTCTCTCCTTACCCTTGCGCCGTCCCCACCAGCCTCCCTTATTAGAGCCGGTGGGGTATACACCCGGCGAGCAGCGGGCCACGCGAGTGGTAAAACGCTCGTCCCACTCCACGAAGCGCACCTCAGGAAACCTATCTCTTAGAGCGTCTAGTTTATCCAAAACGCGTTTCGCTTGAAAGCCGGCATCGCCACCGAGCCTCCTCGGCACCCCTACTAGGATCTCCGTTATGCCTTCGTTCCCCAGGAGAGTTTCGAGATAACCGACCAACCGTTCCGAGGGCACCACCTCCAGGGGCCGGGCGAGGATCCCGCCGGGATCAGAGATGGCTACCCCGGTACGCGCTTCGCCGAGGTCCAGGGCGGCGACCCGTCCGGAGCTGGAGTCTGAGGACAGTGTTATCTCTCTACGGGGCCGGCGAGCCTCTGGCCCAGGATGTCCCTCGCTTTGAGGAGGGCCTGCGGGATGGCATCCACCTCGCCCCCACCGGCCTGAGCCATGGTGGGTCCGCCCCCCCCGCCGCCGCCGAGGACACTCGAGAGCTCCCGGACGAGCTCGCCGGCCTGGACCCTGCTGGAGACCTCGGGGTGCAAATTCGCGACGATGACCGCCTTGCCACCAAGCGCGGCGGCCAGCACAACAGCCGACGGCCCCGAGAGGCGGTTCTTTACGTCGTCAGAGATCCGGCGCAGGCCTTTGACGTCCGCCGCCACGACCTGACCGGTCACGACCTCTGCCCCATCTACCTGCTCGGCATTCTCGACGAGGGAACCTACCTCTTCGAGACCCTGCTTCAGGGTCTGCTCCCTGGCGACCTCTCGGGCCTCCCGAGCCTCTTCTTCGAGCCCCGCGACCGCTTCGGAGAGTCCTTCGACCTCGACACGCAAGGAGTTGGCGACCTCCTCCGCCTTCTCGGTGGCGCGGATGAGGTAGTAGAGCGCGTCGCGGCCCGTGAGGACCTCGATGCGGTAGAGGTCGGCGCCATGCTTTCTGTTGGAGATGACCTTGAAAGCCCCTACCTCAGCTGTGACCCGGACGTGGGTGCCGCCGCACAGCTCGCGCGAGAAGCCGTCTACCTCGACGACGCGCACGAGGTCTGCGTACTTCTCACCGAAGAGCATCATCGCCCCGAGGTTACGCGCCTCCTCCAGCGTGGTCGTGTAGTAGCGCACGGGCTGGTTCTCGGTGATCTTGAGGAGGCACTGCTCCTGTATTCGCCGCAAGTCCGTCTCGCTCACCCTGCCGGTGTACCGGTAGTCGAAGCGCAAGCGGTCAGGCCCGACGTAGCTGCCGGCCTGGACGACGTCCTTGCCCAGGACGGCGCGCAGGGCCCAGTGCAGGATGTGAGTTGCGGTGTGGTTGGCCTCTATCTGGTGGCGGCGCACCCGGTTTATGGAGGCGGTCACCCGGTCGCCCTCCTCTACGCGCCCGCGCTCGGCTCTCGCGCGTATGACCTGGTAACCGCCGGCCGGAACCACGTCGAAGACCTCGAGCTGGCCGTTTTCAGAGGAGATCCAACCCTCATCTGCCACCTGCCCGCCGCCCGTAGCGTAGAACGGGTTCTCCGCCAGGACCACGTTTAACTCTCCACCCGGCGCCTCCTCGACGGCGAGGACGTTGGTCTCGACCTGCTCCCGCACGTACCCAACGAACCGGCTCTTTATCTCCCTGTCCCTGAACGCCGCCACGAGCCTCTCGTGGCCCTGCACAGCCTCCCTGGCCCGCTCGCGCTGCCGGCGCATAGCCTCCTCGAAGCCCGCCTCGTCCAAGGAGATGCCCCGGTCCGCGAGCACCTCCCGCGTGACCTCCACCGGGAAACCGTAGGTGTCGTGCAGCGTGAACGCCACGTCGCCCGGTAAGTTCCCGCCGGAGAGGCGACCTATCTCCGCCTCCAAGAGCTCCAGTCCGCTTCTGTAGATCTCGATGAAACGGGTCGCCTCATACGTCACGATTCTCCGGATGTCCTCCCGTGCGCTCTCAAGCTCCTCGTAGAAGCTGCCCATGTGATTCGCCACGACCTCCGCGAGTCCCGCCACCCCCTCTGCCCCCATCCCGAGCTTCGAGTACGCCTGGAGAGTTGCCCGGCGTATAATGCGTCTAAGAACGTACTCGCGACGCTGGTTGCCGGGTCTGACGCCGTCGGCGATGAGGAAGGCCATGGCGCGGGCGTGGTCGGCGACCACGTAGAGCGCCCGATCGGTCTCTTCCGAGACGCCCAAGGTTGCACCGCTCGTCTGGCGGATGCGCTCGAAGATTGGGGCGTAGAGGTCTGTTTCGTAGACGGAGCGGACGTTTTGGGCGACGGCGGCGGTTCGCTCCAGTCCCAGACCGGTATCGATGCCGGGTTTGGCAAGGGGGGTTAGGGAGCCGTCCTTTTGCTGCTCGTACTGGTTGAAGACGAGGTTCCAGATCTCGATAAAGCGCGGAGCCCCCTCATCGCCGCCGGGACCGTACTTTGGGTCGAGGGCGGGGTCTCCTTTGGAGAGCTCCTCGCCGTAATCGTAGTAGACCTCCGAGCACGGTCCGCAGGGGCCGGTATCCCCGGGCGGTCCCCACCAGTTCTCGCTCCTGGGGAGACCGAAGATGCGGTGTTCGGGGACGCCCACGCGCATCCAGTGTTCCTTTGCCTCCAGGTCCTCAGGGGCATCCTCGTTGCCTTCGAAGATCGTGATCCAGAGCCGTTCCGGCGGGAGCTTTAGCTCTTTAGTGAGAAACCCCCAGGCCCACTCGATGGCCTCCTTCTTGAAGTAGTCACCGAACGAGAAGTTGCCGAGCATCTCGAAAAAGGTGAGGTGCGTCGAGTCCCCGACCTCTTCGAGGTCCACCGTGCGAAAGCATTTCTGGACGCTCGTGGCGCGAGGGTCTGGGGGGCGTTCCTGACCGGTGAAGTAGGTTAAGAACTGCTGCATCCCGGCGGTGGTAAGGAGGACCGTGGGATCGTTGTGCGGTACTAGCGAGGAGCTCGGGTAGCGCCGGTGGCCCCTCTCCTCGAAAAAGTCGAGGAATTTCTCCCGTATCTCGTGGCTCTGCATGGAGGGTATTCTACTAGCGGCCGTCGCGCTTTTTCAGACCTTGTTCTCTAGCTCGCCGAGGCGCTCGCCGTACCCGTTGCCCTGCGCTTCTTCCATCTCCCCGAGCTGGCGCCTGAGGTCGTCGATCGCGCGACGGAGGAGACGAGAGACATGCATCTGGCTCACACCGATGGTCTCGGCGATCTCGGTCTGGGTCTTGCCCTCGTTGAAGCGCAGCTTGAGGATCTGCTGCTGCTGCTCTTTCAGGTTCTCCATCGCCTTTTGCAGGAGGATCTTGTCTTCCAGGCCTTCTATCGGAGAGTTCTCGTCGGCCTGCAGGTCCATGATGGTGTCACCCTCCCGATCGTCCTGACTCACGGGCGCATCCAGGCTCGCGGTGTTGTAGGCCCGGCCCAGCGTCAAGGCTTCGGCGACGCTCTCGACGTCCGAGCTAAGGGTCTCGGCTAGCTCCTGAATGGTGGGCGAGCGGCCGGTCTTTACGGTGCCGTCGCGGATGGCCTCCTTGGCAGACTGCCTCAGCTCCTGGAGGCCGCGGGGCACGCGCATCGCCCAGCCTTTGTCGCGGAAGTAGCGCTTGATCTCGCCCAGGATGTTCGGCGTCGCGTAAGTGGAGAACTCTATCTGGCGGTCCACGTCGAAGCGGTCCACGGCCTTTATGAGCCCGACGGAGGCGACCTGCATGAGGTCCTCGACCGGCTCGCCGCGACCGGCGAACTTCCTCGCCAGGAACTCGACGAGCGGGAGTTGCTCCTGAATGGCCTGCTCGCGCGCCCTCTGATCGCCCTGCTTGTGGTAGCGCACGAGCAAACGCTTGGTCCGCGCCTTGTCCGGTCTCCGGTAGCGTCTCACGCGACCATCTCTACCACGGTGCGCCAACCGGTCCCGCTGTCGCTCCGAAGCTCGGTTATCCCACCGTCCTCGACCTCGGCGACGAGGCCGTCGTCCTTTATGGAGAAACGATACCGGGTCGGTCCCTCCATGGAGTGCTGGCTTTCGAGGAGCTCGACGGCCTCTTCGAGCCCCGCAACCCCTATCCTGGCCCTGGCCGCCAACCCGGCGACCACGAGGCCGATACAGGAGCGTAAAGGGCCGTCCGGCGGGAGCGTCAGGTACGTGTAGTCGGCAGCAGCTTCGGCGTATGCCAAACCGTTTTCCTCCTCGCTCGTGTTTCCCAATTGCCTAAACGTCTTCCGTGCGTACTACGGGCTCTTCGACGATACGGGGAGAGGCCGGGGTCTCTGGTGGGGTCTCTGGCGGTACGCCCGACGCCGCCTCCAGCACCTCGCGTTCGGCGTGGTCTCCGCCGTGCGCTTTGAGATCTCGCAGGATCTCCGCCCGCCGCAACGCCGAAGCCTCCCGAGCCGCCGCCACCGACGCCCGAAAGCGCCGCTGGGCCGCTACCGGAAGCTCACGTGCGCGTTCGGGCAGAGCTTTACGGAACTCCTCGTTCGTCGCGTACAGGGCCCCTGCCGCCCCGATAACGGCGCCTGCGACCAACTTCCCCAAACCGCGCACCTCTTAGAACCTCTCCTCTTCTTCCGGCGGGACCGTGGCATCCTCCGGTCCCATCGCCCGCTCGACTACGGTCCGGCTTTGGGCTCCAGTGCGGTCCTCGGCCTGGTCCCCCATCCGGCCTTCCGAGCCGAAAAAGGCGCTGATACCCCTCGAGAGGCCTGCGGTTGCGGAGGAGACCTTGATGACCCCGCCACGCACGCCGCGTGTGATCACGGCCGTCGTCTGGTCTAGCTCGCCGGTGATGTCGGCGACGTCGCCGACGGCGGTATCGAGTTGGGAGAGCTGGCTATTTATATTGTCCACTGTGACGTGCGTCTTACCGAGGAGCGGCACGACCTGCTCGGAGACCTCTTTGATGGTCTCCTCGGTGGTGGAGAAGATTCTGGCGAGCCGCAAGAACATCCACGCCAGCACCAGGAATGCCACGGCGAGCGCCACGAAGAGCGCACCCCTCGCCAACTCTACGAAAACGTCCAAGTCCTGAATACCTCCAAAGGTCTTCCCGCAGGACGGCCATTATACAACCGTCAAGCGTGCACGCGCCCGAATTACACTGTGTCCCGGCGCACCACCCCACCACCGATTACTCTATCTCCTTTGTAGAAGACCGCCGACTGCCCGGGCGCTACGCCCACGACGGGCTCCGAGAGGAGTGCCCGGACCTCGCCGTCGCCCGCGTCCTCGAGCTCGCACGGAACCGGGGAGCCGTTGTAGCGGACCTGTACCGTCTCGGCCTCCGAAGGGTCGAGAAACCAGTTGAGACCCCCGACAAGAACCTCGCGTACCTCCAGATCCTCACGACGCCCCACCACGACCTGCTTCGTCCGCGGACGGACCTCGGTTACGTAGAGCGGCGTGGACGCAGAGACCCCGATCCCACGCCGCTGCCCGACGGTGAAGTCCACCACCCCCGCGTGCCGGCCGAGGGTGTGTCCTTCTTTGTCCAAGATCTCGCCGGGCTCCGCGGCGACCTTCTTGCGGATAAAGTCCCGGTAGTTCCCGTCGGGGATGAAGCAGATGTCCTGGCTCTCGGGAGTGTAGGCGACCGCGAGATCCCTCTCCTGGGCGATACGCCGCACTTCCTCCTTACGATACTCGCCCAGGGGGAAGATCGTGCGCGAAAGCAAACCCTTCGGCACGGGCCAGAGGACGTACGTCTGGTCTTTACCGGCGTCTACAGGCCGGGCCATCGTTACCTCTCCGGACTCCTCGACGATGCGGGCGTAGTGGCCGGTCGCGACGTGGCGAAACCCGAGTCTATCTGCGAGGAAGGAGGCGGCGTGGAACTTGACGTGGGCGTTGCACGCGACGCAGGGGTTCGGCGTGCGGCCCGCGGCGTAAGAGCCCACGAAGTCCTGCGTGACGCGCCGATTGAAGAGCTCCTTAAGGTCTAGCGTGAAGTGCGGCAGGCTCATCCTGTGAGCCGTGTCGCGAGCGAAGAGCACGGTGTCCGGCGAGCAGCACGAGCGGCTTCCCTTCTCACCGTCGTGGAGCCTGAAGGTGACGGTCGCAACGTCGTACCCGGCCTCCTTTAAGAGGAGCGCGGTGACCGCCGAATCCACGCCGCCGCTCATCGCCGCTACGACACTCCTGCCACCGTTCGCCCTGGACCCGCTGTAACCCTCGACGAGCATGGCCCCGCCCACCCGGTTCCAGTGTTCTTCGAGGGCTTTATGCAGGGCATCCAGCACGAGCGTGAGCGCGTGCTCCTTGCCCGCGGGTAGAGGCCCGCCCAAAGAATTCTCCAGGTCCGCCTTGGACACCCGCGCGGCCTTGAGCAAGGATAAGCCGTGTACGAGCTCCGAGAGCGCCGAGCCTGCAGCGATGCAAGCGGCACAGCCGTAGACTTTGTAGCGGACCTCTGTGAGGCGGTTTTTCTCGATCCGGAGGGTGAAACGGGCGACATCGCCGCACGCGGCGTCCCCCGACTCCCCGACGCCGCTCGGCGCCTCCAGCTCGCCGACATTGCGGGGCCTTACCAGGTGGTCTATTACGTGTGGGTTGTAGTTAGCCATCAGCTCTCAGCCGTCAGCATTCAACTCGTGTACAGGGGGGAGAGTTCGCGCAGTTGCGAGACGGCGGCGGAGAATGCTTCTATAAAGCCCTCGATCTCCTCTACCGTATTGTCTTTGCCAACGGTTATTCTGATGGCGCCCATAGCTTCCTTCTCGTCGCGGCCCATCGCGAGCAGGACCGGCGAGGCTTTGTGGCCGGCGGTGCTGGAAGCGCAAGCCGAGCCGCTGCCGACGGCGTATCCGAGGGCGTCCAAAAAGAGCACGAGACCCTCGGCCTCGACACCCTCGACGGAGAGGTGCGCGTTGTTGGAGAGTCGCTTTTCGCGGTGCCCGTTGAGGCGCACGCCGGAGATGTTAGTCAAGCCCGAGAGCAGAGCATCCCGTAGCGCCTCTTCGTGGCGCGCTCGCTCACCTAGCTTCTCGGAGGCGAGCCGGGCCGCCTCGCCGAGGCCAACGATCCCGGCAACGTTCTCGGTGCCGCTCCTCAAGCCCTTCTCCTGGCCGCCGCCGAAGAGAAGTGGGAGGAGCGAGACGCCCTCGCGCACATACAGAGCGCCGACGCCCTGCGAACCGTAAAGTTTGTGGGCCGAGAGAGCGAGCGCGGAGACGGACACCCGGGAGACGTCTATGCCCAGGCGCCCGGCGGCCTGCACCGCGTCTACGTGGAACGGCACCCCCGCCTCGCAGCAAATATCGGCAAGCTCTTCGACGGGCTGCACGACACCGACCTCGTTGTTGGCCCACATCACGGCGGCCAGAGCCGTGTCGGGCCGCAGCGCCTTAGCGAGCTCGTCCGGGTCGACGAGCCCGTTCGCGTCCACCCCTAGTTTCGTCACCTCGTAACCCGCGACCTCCAGGTGCGCGGCAGCTCCGCGGACGGCGGGGTGCTCTACCGCGGAGATCACCACGTGCCTCTTCTCCGGGCTGGCCGCAGCCAGCCCCAAGACCGCCAGGTTGTCCGACTCCGTGCCGCCGGAAGTGAAGAGTATCTCCCTAGGAGACGCTCCTACGAGCCGGGCCACGGAGGCACGAGCCTCCTCGACGGCCTGGCGGGCGGCGGCTCCCGAGGCGTGCAGGGAAGATGGGTTGCCGCGCGGCAGCCCGTTCGGGGCTCCTCCGCGCAGGTACGGCAGCATGGCTTCTAGAACCCGCTCCTCCAGAGGAGTTGTTGCGGCATTATCCAGGTAAACGAGGCTAGCTGACATGGTGACCCTAGTTTAACGCACCGGGTCGCGTTTTCTAGATAGTGATGGTGTCGACGACCGCGCCGCCGTTATCGAGGAGCGCTACCTGATCTCCAGCCCTGAGCGTGAGCGACTCGCCGTTGAAGAAGGTGCCGATCACCTCTCTCCCATCGGCGTCCGTGACCTGTGGCTGGCGACCTACCGAGCCTTGCTCTCCGGGGTCCAGCCTCACGTTCGCGTCGATCTCTACCCTGCCGCCGGAGTCGCTGGTGTCGCCGGTCTCGGGGTCTTGCACCTGCAAGGTGAAGCCCGACAGGTCAGCCTCCGCATCGCCTTCGTTGATCACCGTGATGTACTCTACGGCGCCCCCGCTCTCGGTGAGCTCGACCCGGTCGAGGAGCACCTCGACGTCGCTCGAGTTGCCCCCGACATGCGAGGCCGCAAGATCGAAGAGCGCCTGGTCCAGGACGCCCCGCTCGACGTACCCCTGAAACAGGTTCTCGATGATGTACCCCTCGCCGCGCGGCGCGAGCATTGCCACGAACGGCGTGTAGCCGATGTCCAACTGCGTGGCGAGCGTACCGTACTCGCCTCGATCTAGTTCCTCGCTGGTCTCCGCGTCACCGGGGCGTCCGATGTCGTAGGTAAAGAACTCGATCTGGGGGTAGTCGCCGCGCAAATCGTCCAAGGCCCTATCGACCTGCTCGTCGGGCCTTATGCCCTGCGGGTACTCGACCCCCCGGGTAGAATCCGGGTCCACCTTGATGAACTCGACCACCATGAGGGCCCTGCGTTGGTAGGCCGCCCTAACGTCCGGTGGGACCGCCAGCCGCTGGTTGAGTTCGAACGGCGTATCTTTCAGAGCCTCGGCGTCGGTCTTGGACTCCACGACCGCCCCCCCGGCGGTGTTCTCGCCGGGAGCAGCGCCCTTCGGAGCGCCGCCTTTCGGAGCGCCGCCCTTCGCATCATCCGTCGGAGCGCCGTCCTGTGGGGGGTCCGGTGGTGAAGGTTGCTGAGCTTTCTCCTCCCCACCACCACAGCCCGCCAAGAGGAGGAGAGCCGTCAGCAGCAGGAGCGCGGGGAGCGATCTAGGGCTCCAGACCAAATGCCCTAAACCGTTCCCTCCGATACCATTCTCTCCTGTCCTTGACGCCCGCCGGCGGGCTTTCGACAAACGTGATTCAGGCACAGCTTACGCTTCGGGCACAGCCCGTTGCAACTTATCATGGCGATGAAACGGGTGCAACGAGCCGTTCAAACGCTTTCGCGCGCTTTTCAAACGGGGGTTAGCGGTAGGGTTCGTGGTTTGCACGTCAAGTCTAACTTATACTTGCTCGTGCCTTCGAACATACCACAAGAGCTTTGGAACTACGGAGGGAGACCTTTGCACCAGGAATATTCTGGGAACCCCTACAGGACGCATACCGCAGGTGAGCTGCGAGCGAAGAACGTCGGCGAGCACGTGAGGCTTGCGGGCTGGGTCAACCGGCGTCGGGATCACGGAGGGCTCATCTTCATAGACGTAAGGGACCGCTGGGGGACGACGCAGGTCACCTTCGATCCCGAGTCGGCTGAGCTCTTCGCGGCGGCCGAGAGCCTGAGGTCGGAATGGAGCATCTCAGTCGAGGGAGAGGTCGTCAGGAGGCCCTACGGAAACGAGAACCCGGAGCTTCCGACCGGGGAGATAGAGGTTTCCGCGACGACGCTCCAGACCCTCAATGCGAGCGCCACGCCCCCGTTCGAGATCGACCGCGAGAGGCCCGTGGACGAGCTTCTCAGGCTACGGTACCGCTACCTGGACCTCCGGCGCCGGAGGATGCAGGAGAATATTATCTTCCGCCACCAGGTGGTAAAGCACATGCGCAACTACCTCTCTGAGCGCGGCTTCGTGGAGATCGAGACACCGCTCCTGACCGCCTCCACACCCGAGGGAGCCCGCGATTACCTGGTGCCCAGCCGGCTCTACCCGGGCGAGTTCTACGCTCTGCCGCAGTCACCGCAGCAGTTCAAGCAGCTCCTCATGGTCGCTGGATTTGAGCGGTACTTCCAGATCGCACGCGCTCTGCGCGACGAGGACGGGCGGGGCGACCGGCAACCCGAGCACACCCAGCTCGACCTGGAGATGAGCTATACGACCCAGGACGAGGTCCTCGGCCTCGTCGAGGACCTCTACGTCGAGATAGTTGAGAGCTTCACTGGAAAGAAGTTGCTCCAGAAACCCCTCCCCCGCCTAACCTACGGGGAGGCGATGGACCGCTTCGGGACCGACAAGCCCGACATCCGCTTCGGGCTGGAGCTAAAAGACGTCTCGGAGATCGTCCAGGAGAGCGACTTCAGGGTCTTTCGGGGAGCGGTAGAGTCCGGGGGATCTGTGCGCGGCATCTGCGTGGGGGGATTGGGGGACCTAACCCGGCGGGAGATAGACGAGCTGACCGCCGTGGCCTCCGCCGGCGGGGCGCGCGGCCTCGCCTACCTTAAGGTCGGCGCGGACGAGCTATCGGGCCCGATCACTAAGTTCTTCTCCGCCGATGAGGGGGAAGGATTGAAGGAGGCGCTCGGGGCGCGGGAGGACGATTACATGTTCTTCGTCGCGGATAAGGACCCGGTCGTCTTCGAGAGCCTGAACCGGCTGAGGCTCCACATGAGGGAGGCTTTGGAGCTCGCCGAGGACGGTGTGATCGCCCTGTGCTGGGTGACGGACTTCCCGCTCTTCGAGTGGAACGCAGATGAAGAGCGCATAGAGCCCATGCACCACATGTTCACCATGCCGCGCGAGGAGGATCTGGCGCTGCTGGACACAGACCCTTTGCGGGTCATAGGCCAGCTCTACGACCTCGTGGCTAATGGGACGGAGCTTGCGTCGGGGAGCATCAGGATCCACCGCCCCGAGCTGCAGCAGAAGATCTTCTCGATAGTGAACATCCCGCCGGAGGAGGCCGAAAGGAGGTTCGGCGCGATGCTCGAAGCGTTCCGCTACGGGGCGCCGCCTCACGGGGGCATAGCACCCGGGGTGGACCGTCTGATCATGCTGCTAAGGGACGAACCGAACATCCGGGAGGTGATGGCCTTCCCCAAGACCCAGGCCGCCCGCGACGAGATGATGGACGCCCCCTCCCCCGTCACCGAAGAGCAACTCAAAGAGCTGCACATCAAACCCGCCCTCCCGCCTCGCAAGGAGTCCTAAGCGCCGTCGGAGCGCGAAGCCGTGCCCCTGGGGCTCTAGTGGCTTTCAACGCCGCGGAAGAGGGCAGGATCGTAGCAAGGGTACTCCTTCTGCGGCGACAAGCTTTCCGGAGGCGGCGTAGAGGCTTCAGCCGCGCAAGGGCGGGGCGCGTGGTATCTTCCACGCGAGTTGGTCATCCCTGAAGGAAGGCACATGAAGATACAGAAGCTGGATCACATAGCCCTCTACATGAGCGACAGAGACTCCGCGGCCGGGTTCTTGACCTCGCACCTCGGCTTCCACATCATCGACCGCACCGACCGCTACACCCTCGTAGGGGCCGGTGGCAGAATCGGCAAACTGACCCTCTTCGACGCCCCGGAGGGTACTAAGCCCTCTCCGGCAGCCATAGAACGAATAAACGTCCGTGTCGCGGACCCAGAGTCCGCCGCGTCTCAACTTCCGCGAGAAGCTCCGCGAGAAGCTAAGGTCGAATCATGGGAAGACGGATATCTCTTCACCGGACCGGAAGGACTCCCGTTCGCGCTGGTTCCCGGAGAGGGAGAATTTGCAGACTACGACCTCGAAGGACTCGTCCTGCGCTCCAACGACCCAGAGAAATCTGCACACGACTTCGTGAGGATGGGCTTCGCGCCGGGAGAGGATGATACGATCGTAAAGGCCGGAGAGTATCGGCTGCACCTCATCCCCTCCACCCTGAACAAAGAGGCACAGGAGATGCTGTACCACCTCGGCTGCCTCGTTGGATCCGCGGAGGATCACCGTAAGGGGGCCGAGGAGCAGGGGTTCGAGATCCAGGACTTCGTCGAAGGCCCCAATACCTTGGCGGTCTTCGTCCGTGGCCCCGAGGACGTGAGCGTAGAGTACGTGGAGCATAAGCCCAACTTCTCGCTGACCTAGGGCCGCGGTCGTGCACATCATCGTCGCTGGCGGCGGACTTGCCGGGCTGACAGCCGCCCTCCGGGCCGTCGAGCTCGGCGCCAGAGTCACCCTCCTGGAGAAGGGCGACCATCCCGGCGGCTCCTTCATCTACTCCAGCGGCTACATCTGGTCCTACAAAGACCTACGGACATTTCGCCGTGAGGCCCCTAGCGGCGACGCCGCCCTGCAAAAGCTCGTCCTGGAGCGAATAGAGGCTTGTCTGGAGTGGCTGGAGGGTCTCGGCATACCCGCCCTCACACGAGAGACAGGCAACCCACTCACCTTCGGCGCCCGGTTCAATCCAGAGCAGACGGTTACAACGCTCGCATACCGCCTCACCATCTCCGGCGGACGCATACTCATGGGCGCGGCGCTAGATGGTCTGGTAGAAGGCCCCCAAGGGCGTATAGGCGGGGTACGGGCGGTACGGGTGGCCTCAGGCGAGAAGCGACCGGAGAGCGCAGACGCCGTGATCCTAGCGACCGGTGGATTCGCGGGAAACCCGGACCTAGTGGAACACTACATTATCCGGGGGCCGGGAAGGATGCGGCTGCGGGCACACCCCTGGAGCACCGGAGACGGCTTCTTAGCGGCCCTAGAGGCAGGGGCGCTCGCGAGCGCAGGCCTCGACGAGTTCTACGGTCGTAACCTGCCTGCTCCCCCCGCAAGCTTCACTCCAGAGGAGTTCGTCGAGGTCTCTCAGCTCTACGGCCGCTACGCCGTGGCGATCAACGGCAACGGTGAGCGCTACGCCGACGAGGCTGCTGACTGGTCGGAGACGTCGCTGACCTGGGCCACCGTCCGCCAGCCGAGTCTTCGAGCATGGTACCTCCTAGACGCTACGGGCCTGCGTGGACGCGTCCGGGACCGGACTGTGGAAGAGATGGTCGAAACGGCCCAACGTGTCGGGGGAACCGTTCTACAGTCCGAGAGTTTGGAAGGGTTGGCACACAGGCTCGCGGAGCGGGGCGTACCCCGGACGAACGTGCTCCGAGCGCTGAGCGAGTACAACACCGCCGTCGCTGCTGGAAGGGGTGGTGACCTCTCCCCCCCGAGGAGCGATCCCGCTACACCCGTACGGGTTCCCCCGTTCGTGGCTGTAGAAGTCGCACCGACCATAACCCACACCATAGGCGGTCTTGCAGTGGACGAGGGTTGCCGGGTGCTGCGAGGGACCGACGCTCGACCGCTTCCTGGACTCTACGCCGCCGGGGTCGAGGTAGGCGGGGTGTCGGTCGGGGGGTATACGAGCGGCCTCGCCGCGGCCCTTGTCTTCGGCAGAGTGGCCGCCGAGTCGGTAGCAGAGAACTGCGGAGTCCCTGCCAGCGGACGGTGGATTCAGAGAGAGCAGTAGCTCGGCATTAGCCGGTCGCGGCCAGGTACGCGGCAACCTCCTGAAGCGAGCCGTGCTCCTTGAGGACGGCTCGCTGTTTGTCGGCACCGTTTCCACCCTCCACAATCTCCAACACGCCTTCGAGCTGGGCCTCGCATCCGAGGTCGTGAGAGATGGGTCGTAGCGCCTCTACGAGATTTCGGACCACCTCGCGAGCGGTGACGCTCCGGTCGGCGGAGAAGTCGTGGAGCCGGGCTTCGAGACCGTGGCGGGTAGCGCGCCACTTGTTCTCCTCGGTGAGTAGCGGGTCTTCGGGACAGTGGTGGTCGGCAGTAGCGACGAGACACTGGGCAAGGGCGGCTAATGAGGCGGTGCGGGTGGCGTCCGTCTGGGCGTCTGTTGCACGAAGCTCGACGGTGCCTAGCTTTGGGTGAGGCCGAGCGTCCCACCAGCACCAGGAGTAGTCCGGGATGCCTCCGGATGCGACCAGGGTATCTACGTAACCCTCGAAGTCCTTCCAGAAGCGAAAGTGAGGCGGCAGCCCGGAGCGTGGGACGAGGCTGAAGACCTTTGTGCGCGTCGAGGAGAGACGCGTGTCCTGCCCGCTCCAGAAGGGGGAGTTAGCCGACAGCGCGATAAATAGCGGCACGTGACGCGAGAGCACGTTCACCGCCCGGATCGCGTACTCAGCGTCAGGTACGGCGACGTGGACGTGCAGCCCGTAGATAGTCTGCATTCGCGCCGTCCAACCCATCTTCTCCTCCACCCTGCGATAGCGCTCCTTCTCCGTGATCGGCTGCATGGCGGAGTCGCTGAAAGGGTGGGTTCCAGCCGCAGCGAGCCGCGTCCGGCACCTCTCAACGAGATCCCGCACCCTCCGCCGCAGGACGGGCAACTCCTCCGCCAGCTCCGCGACCGTGCCGTAGACTGGGGAGCGAACCTCCAAACAAGATGCGGAAAGCTCGGAGCTCACGAAGCTGGCGGGAATCCCCACAGCGTCGCGGACCTTCAGCACGGCCTCGATAGCTGGCACAAGCGCGAACGTTTCGGGATCGACGAGCTGAAACTCCTCCTCGACGCCCACGGTGTACGGCGTAGAGGTACCAAAGTTGATCTCCATCCAAATACTTTAGCAGTGCGGCACCGTTACGTCGGGGATGATGCCCCGGGACTCTGAAGGTCATCCCGGTGACACCTCGCCAGGAGGAGTGAGTTCTTGCGAGGGGTAGACAGGGAACAGGCAACCCCTTCCTGACCAACCGCTACCGCCGCCGAACACGATGATGCCCAACCCGGCATCGGGATTCTCTTGACCATCGCGCTTGCCTTCGTCGCTCAACCAATCCTCCTCATCCTAGCCATGCTTCTCGTGCCCGCGTTAGGGATGGCCCATTACGGTAGGATCGGTAATGCATCAGGTCTTGCCGCTCAGAAACCAGCCGAGGCCCGACACTAACCGCTCGGATTGCTCGACATGGGGCGCATGCCCGCAGTCGGGTATGGGTCCGAGGGTTCCTTCCGGAAGACGGACAACAACTACCTCTTGCCCATGAGAGTAGGGGAGCACCCTTCTGCTGACTCGTATGAGGGTCCGAAAGACGCCCACGAAAACAACGAAAAATCAACGCTTCGATGTGTTTTACGGTGTCAAACGCGTGCAGCGAGAGTGGTCGAGCTAGCCGTACGCAGCCCTCACCAACGCCGGCAGCACCTCTCCCACCCGGCCCCGTAGCGCGTACTCGGCATGCCTGCTCAGAGGTGTCTCATCCAAATTAATTTCGACGACCGCAACTGCGCTTCTCAGAGCCTCAAAAGGCAGAGAAGCCGCGGGTTGCACGAGGCTGGAGGTTCCAATGGAAAAGAAGAGGTCGCAGTTCTGGGCTGACTCGAAGGCCTCTTCGAGTGCCTCTTGCGGCAACATCTCGCCGAACCACACAACGTCGGGGCGCAGAGATGCGCCGCAGCGCGGGCATGAGGGCGGAACATCCGTGTCGTCCTCGCCAGGCTCCAGAATCGCCGCCTCCAGCGAGCACTTCGAGCGCATGATGTTGCCGTGTAGCTCTATTATCCGTTGGCTGCCGGCCCGCCGGTGCAGGCCATCCACGTTCTGGGTGATGAGCACGAACTCGGGGACGTAGCGTTCGAGCTCCGCCAAGGCCTCGTGACCGGGGTTCGGTGCTGCCCCTTCCACAAGCCCGCGGCGCCAGGCGTACCACTCCCACACGAGGCGCGGGTCCCGTGCAAACGCTTCTGGGGTGGCGAGATCCACGGGATCGTAGCGAGCCCAGAGGCTGGTCTGGGCGTCGCGGAAGGTCGGGACGCCGCTCTCGGCGGAGATGCCGGAGCCGGTGAGCACAGCAACGCTCTGCGCGTTGCGCAGCGTTTCGACTAAACTCTCCGGTATCCCGTCGGCCGGCGTACCCACGATTATCTAAGCTCCGATCAAGCGTTCAGGGCCTTGAGCAGTTGCTCAGGGCCTCTGGCGACAGAAATCTCCCGCTGCTCGCCCGTCGCCATATCGCGCAAGGAGCAAGCGCCGGCCGCAAGCTCCTCGTCGCCGATGACGACCGCGAACCGGGCGCCCATCCGGTCGGCCTGCTTGAACTGCCCCTTGGCGCTGCGGTCCGCGTAGTCCAGGTCGCAGGCAAGCCCCTCGGCGCGCAAAAAAGTCGCGAGGCGAAAGGCCGGCAAGCGTGCCTCGGGTGCTAGGGTGACGAAGAAGACGTCCAGCTTTGACCCCTCCTCCGGGGCGCTCGCGGCGAGCAGTATACGCTCGACCCCGCTCCCGAACCCTATCCCCGGCATCTCCGGCCCTCCAAGCTCTTCGACGAGACCGTTGTAGCGTCCTCCGCCCCCCACCGTATCCTGTGCCCCCAGAGACGCGCTCTTCGCCTCAAAGACCGTCAAGGTATAGTAGTCGAGTCCCCGTACCAGGCGCTCGTCCACCGCGTACGGCACCCCGACCACCTCCAGCCCCTCCTTAACCGCGTCGAAGTACCCGAACGCCTCCTCGCTCAGGAAGTCCCCGATCTTCGGCGCCTCCGCGAGGAGTGTTTGGGTGTTCTTGTCCTTCGAGTCGAAGGTGCGCAAGGGGTTGGTCTCGATGCGGGTTCTAGAGTCGGGGTCGAGCTCGGACTCGTGTTTCTTGAGATATTCTCTCAACTCCGGGACGTAGCCCTCGCGCGTCTCGACGTCGCCGAGATTGTTGAGGTAGACGACCTCGTCTTTCACGCCCAGGGCCTGGTGGATGTTGTAGAGGAGCGAGATCACCTCGACGTCCACCAGCGGGTCGGCGGAGCCCAAGACCTCTGCCCCGATCTGGGCGTGCTGGCGGTAACGGCCCTTCTGCTGGCGCTCGTGCCTGAACATCGGCCCCATGTACCACACCTTCACCGGCTGGGCGAGCTTGTAAAGTCCGTGCTCCACGTACGCCCGCACGACCCCGGCCGTCCCCTCTGGCCGCAAGCTGAGCTCCCGCCCGCCTTTGTCGTAGAAGATGAACATCTCCTTGCGCACGATGTCCGACGCCTCGCCGACGCTCCGGATAAAGAGCTGCGCCTCCTCGAAGACCGGCAGCCGCATCTCCGTGTAGCCGTACCTTCCAAAAAAGTCGCGCGCGACGCCCTCAACCCACGCCCAGAGCCCTGGCCTCTCGTGCGGCTCCTGGCTCTGGCCTCCGCCAGGGTAGACATCGTAGGTGCCCTTCGGTCCCCGGTAGCTCACAAGATGCCCAGGGGAAGGTAGGGGTTGTTCTCCAGCTCCTCCATAGCATCTAGGATGTCCCCGTGTCCCGCGAAGAGGCGCGTCTTGCCGTCCCAGAACGGCATCACCTTCCTTACGGATACCTCGATCTCCTCCCACGAAGCTCCCGAGATGTCCGTCCGGCCCACGCTCCCCGGCAAAATGAGGTCGCCCACGACCTGGTCGCGCCCCACCATAAACGTAACCGATCCCGGCGAATGCCCCGGCGTGTGCAAGACCTTTATCGTCTCTCCGGCCATGACGAGGTCTTCCTCGTCTCTCAAGGGCTCGTAACCTGCAACGCCAGTCCGCTCCGTGTCCGCCGGATGAGCGTAGACCGGAGCGCCCGTTTCACGGCGCACGTCCTCCAAAGCTCCAACGTGGTCGTGGTGACCGTGGGTCAGGAGGATGGCGGCGACCGGTTGCGTGGTTGTTGCCAGTATCTTCTCCGGCTCTGCTCCGGCGTCCACTATAAGGTCGCCCTCCGGGGCGTGGATCACGTAGGAGTTGACCTCGAAGCCACCCATGTCCAGGCGGACCTGTTCTATCTCTGCCACGAAAGGGCTCCTAGCCTTCGTAGGAGGCGGGCAGCGGCGTACCGTCGCGGGAGACCCGACGAACGTCGTAGACGTCGGGGATCGACCGGATCTTGCGTATAACCTCCTCGACGTGGGGCAGGCTAGCGGCCTTGAACGCGAAGCGGCTCAGGGCCGTGCGGTCTTCGATGGTGTCTACCCGCGCCGAGAGGATGTTTACCCCAGCGTCCGAGATGGTCGAGGTGACGTCTTTGAGGAGGTGCATCCGATCCAGTGCCTCGACGAGGATCTCGACCGTAAAGAGCCTCCCTCTCCCCTGCACCCACTCGACCTCGACGAAGCGATCCGGGTCGCGCGTCTTTAGAGCCCGGGCGTTCGTGCACCCCGCCGAGTGCACCACGACGCCGCGTCCCAGAGAGACGTAACCCACGATGTCGTCGCCAGGCATTGGGCTGCAGCAGCGGGCCAAACGCGTCAAGATTCCGCTAGAACCCACGACCCGTACCCCCGTCTCCGAGTCGGTCCCACCCTCGGAGTCCGGCAGGGGCAGGGGCGCAAGCGCCGGGGTACGCGCTCCGTTCGCCTGCTCTTCCTCCTTGGGCTGAACCTTCTCGACCACCCGGTGGGCGACGTTCTCGGCCGAGAGGGCGCCCAGACCCACGGCGGCGAACATGTCGTCCGGGGTCGGACAGTTGGTGCTCTTGGCGACCTCCTCCCAAACCGCGGAATAAACCTTCTCGACGCGCTGCTTCTTGAGGAGCGCCATGATCTTCTCGCGTCCCAGGGAGAGGTTGTCCTCGCGGTCGGCCTTGTTGAAGAACTGACGGATCTTGTTGCGTGCCCGACCACTCTGGACCACGGCGAGCCAGTCCCGGCTCGGCTTGGCCGACTTTCCGGTGATGACCTCCACCCGGTCACCGGAGACGAGCTCGGAGTCTAAGGGCACGATCCGGTCGTTCACCCGCGCCCCCACGGTGCGGTGCCCGACCTCGGTGTGGACGTGGTAGGCGAAGTCTATCGGCGTCGCCCCGCTTGGCAGACTGACCACGTCACCCTTCGGCGTAAAGACGTAGACCTCGTCGGCAACCAGCTCGTCCTTGAGAGACTCTATGAACTCGGCGGCGTCGGTGGTCTCCCCTTGCCACTCCATCACGCTCTTCAGCCACGCCAGGCGATCCACCTGGCTATCCTTGAGGCCATGCTTGTACATCCAGTGCGCGGCGACCCCGTACTCGGCGATGGTATCCATCTCACGGGTGCGGAGCTGGATCTCCAGCAGCTTCCCTTCGTTGGACATAACCGTCGTGTGCAGAGACTGGTACATGTTGAACTTAGGCATCGCGACGTAGTCCTTGAAGCGTCCGGGGATAGGCTTCCAGAGCGAGTGGATTACGCCCAGAGTACCGTAACAATCCCGCACGTCATCCACTATGACGCGCAGACCGGCGAGGTCGTAGATCTCGTTGAACTCCTTGTTGCGCTGGACCATCTTGTTGTAGATGGAGTAGAAGTGCTTGACCCGCCCCTTGACCTCGGCCTCTATCCCGGCCTCCTCGAGATGCCGCAAGAGCTCCTGGGCCGTAGCGTTGATAAACGCCTCCCGGTCGCCCCTACGAGCCGCGACGAGCCGCTTTATCTCCGCGTAGCGCCTGGGGTGAAGCGTGGCGAAGGCCAGGTCTTCGAGCTCCCACTTGACCGAGTAGATACCGAGCCGGTGGGCCAGTGGCGCGTAGATCTCCAGCGTCTCCGTCGCCTTCTTTAACTGATTCTCACGCTTGAGATAGGCGAGCGTACGCATGTTGTGCAGCCGGTCGGCGAGCTTGATGATGATGACGCGCACGTCCCGGCTCATCGCCACTATCATCTTCCGCAACGACTCGGCCTGCGCCTCTTCGAGGTTCTCCGCCGGCAGCCTTTTCAGCTTCGTGACACCGTCGACGACGTCCGCGAGCTCCTCCCCAAACTGGGTCTCGAGCTCCTCTTTGGTGATCTCCGTGTCCTCGAGGACGTCGTGCAAGATCGCCGCCGCGATGGTCGTCGAGTCCATCCGCAGATCGGCGAGGATGTCGGCGGTAGCCAGAGGATGGTAGACGAAGGGCTCGCCGCTCTTTCGGACCTGGTCCTTGTGAGCGCCGTGGGCCGTACTATAGGCCCTGGCGATCAACTCCTCGTCGGCCTCTGGGTCGTACGAGGCGACCTTCCCGAGGAGGGACGTTATCGTTATCTCCGGGACCGGCCCGGCCTTCGGATACGCTTCTTCGCGGATCATCTCCATAAGGAGATTCTACCATCGGGTATCCAGGCGGTTTACGGCTGGTACGTTGTGGAGCCCGGACGCTGGGTCACCTCCAGCTCGACCTGGATACCTCCGCCCAGCCAGCCCACCAGGTTGTAGAGCAGCGCCGTGATCAAACCCAAGACAAAGTGCAGAATACCGTAGAAGACCGGCAACAAGACTACAGACCCGGCGCCAAAGAGCAAGGAAGCCACGGCATCCGAGGACTGCGAGTTCGCCACGCCGATGGCGGTGCCAATAACGAGAAGAGGGCAAAGAATGCCCCGAAGATTAGACCCAACAACGCGTACAGGATGCCCATAACCTTCCGAGAGACAACATTCCGATCCTTCTAACTACTACCACAAACCTCCTCGGCTCGTTTTCGCACCCATACTTCATACACGTTACTCCGATGCTCCCGTAAGCTTCAGAGCCTGCGGGAGCGGAAGATAACGACCAATAAGATCACGGACATGGTGAGCGCCAGGCTGAAGCCAATAAAGGCGACGAGCGTGACACCCAGATACGGCACCTGCGGTCCGCCGGTGGCGAAGGCGCCCAGAAGCGAGGAGCCTATGAGGAGAGCTCCGGTAACGACGGCAAAGACGAGCCGGTTGGCGAGCACGTCCACCTCCCCGCCGAGCTCGTCGAGGCCGCCGTGGCGGAACTTTACCTCCAGCTCGCCGTCCTCCAGCTCGGTGAGTAGCTGCCTTAGCTGCTCCGGGTAGTCCTCCACATAACGAGCGTACTCGAGGGTGCGCTCCTGAGCCCTTTCTAGTAGAACCTGGGGCTCGTAGCGTTCGCGCAAGAGGCGGTTGGCGTAGGGGCGGGCTATCTCGTAGACGTTGATGGTTGGGTCTATGGAGCGGGAGAGAGCTTCGGCGGTGACGAGGGCCTTGGTCAGGAGTGGGAAAACGGGGGGCATCGAGAGCCTGTATCTTCTTACCAGCGAGATCAGCTCGGAGAGCGCCTGCCCGAGCGTGACCTCTCCGACCGAGAGCCCCGAGTACTTGAACAAGAACTCCCTGAGCTCCTGCACGAGGTCCCCTCTGACCTCCGGCGCGTACCGGACCCCGAGCCTCTCCAGACCCCGCAACACCGCCGCCGCGTCCTGCTGTATCACGGCTATGAACAGGCGGCTCAACGCCTCTATGTCGCCGTGACTCATAAAGCCGACCATGCCGAAGTCGAGGAGTGCGAGCTCTCCTTCAGGGGTGAGGAAGAGGTTGCCGGGGTGCGGGTCGCCATGGAAAAAGCCTTCCTCGAAGGCCATCTTGAAGATTGCCTCCGCTCCCATCGTCGCCACCCTGCGGCGCTCGGCTGGGGTCAGGAGCAGGGGCCGGATGTCGAGGAAGCGGGTCCCCTCGATGAACTCCATCGTGATAACCCTCTTTGTGGAGAGGTCGGTGTAGATCTCCGGGATCTTCACGAGAGTCCCGGCGAAGTTGGCGGCGAAGCGACGAGCGTTCTGGGCCTCCTGCTCGTAGTCGAGTTCTCGGCGGATCACGCCCTCGAACTCGGCGACGAGCTCCTTGAGATCTATAAAGATCCTGTCCCCAAACCTCGCGTCCAGGAGCGCCGCCAAATCTCTCATCAGCGCAAGGTCCGCCTCCACGCGCCCCGGCGCCTCCGGCCGCTGCACCTTGATCGCAACCTGCTCACCGCGGTGCAGCCGAGCCCTGTAGACTTGGCCGATGCTCGCCGACCCGAGCCACACCGGATCGAACTCGGCGAACGGCTTCTCGACCGGGACCCCAAGCTCCCCTTCTATGACCGCTCGCGCTACCTCGATGGGCATGGGCGCCACCTTGTCCTGGAGCTTCTGGAGCTCGGAGAGGACACCCTCGGGGATGATATCCGAGCGGGTGCTCAATAGCTGACCGAACTTGACGAATGTCGGCCCCAGGTCGTCCAGGGTGCGCCGGAGCCTGCCGGCGAAGTTCGGGGCGAGAAGCTCCTCGACACCACGCCTCTCCCGCCGGTTGCGCCGGACGTCGAAGACGAATCCGAACCCGTGGCGGACGAGAACGCGCCCGATCTGAGAGAACCGCACGATGTTCTCCCGTCGGCCGCCAGAGTAGGAATCGGCGCGGTCCTCAGGCGTCACCGACCCTGACCCCTCCCGATCCAGCCTCTCCGAAGCCCCGGCGAGCTAGGCGCGCGGTTGCAAGCCTGGTGGCGTATCCGGCTCGTCCCTGGGAGGCTGCGGCGCCGCGTCTATGCCGCCGACCGGTGGCTCGTCCTCCGGGGGCACAACGTCCTCCGGCGTGACAGCAGTATCCAGCGGCTCTTCGGACGGTGTCACGGGCCGGTCTTCTAGCAGGCGAACCCGATGCTCGAGTTGCTCTATCCTGAACAAGAGGTCTTCGTAGACCTCACGGTTGGGGATGCCAACCCCCCGCAGGCCCTGCTGCACGGAGGCGTCTATCAGACCGCGGGTACCGGACGAGCGTTCACGCGCCCGGGTGAGGACGTCCTCGACCACGATTCGGCCCTCCTCGCGCTCCATCCGACCCTGCTCTATAAGGTGGTTCGCCGCCTCCTGGACCCGCTCGCGCGTGACGGCCGCGGCCCCTATCTGCAAGAGGATCAAACGTTCCAGCGTGTCCAGCATAAGCTCCTCCCAGTAGAACGGTTCGTCAGCCTCATGATAACGCGAAACCGCGGGATGGGTCGCTCACAATGCCCTATCCGGGGCTACTAAGACCTGGCAGATTGCGCGGCCTGGCCCTTGCCTGCCCGGGTCCTTCCGGCGCGCCAGGCTTTGTAGAGGCACAGGGTAGGCGTGGCTATAAAGATGGAGCTGTAGGTACCGGCGGCGATGCCAACGAGGAGGGCGAAGGCAAAGTCGCTCAGGGTGGACTCGCCGAAGAGGAGGAGGGCGGCCACCGGGATCAGGGTACACACCGACGTGTAGATCGAACGCATCACCACCTGCCGGATGGAGTTGTTCGCCAGCTCATCGTAGCGGCGGCGGTTGTAGCCGGCCTCGGGGGCGTTCTCCCTTATCCTGTCAAAGATGATGATCGTATCGTACAGGGAGTAGCCCAGAACCGTCAGGACCGCGACCACCGTAACCAGGTTCACCTCGCGCCCCACCAGAGCGTAGAAGCCTATCGTGATGAGGATGTCGTGCAAGAGAGCGATCACAGCTGCGAAGGCGAAGGAGAACTCGAAGCGGAAGGAGATAAAGATGACGATGATGAGGAGCGCCACCGCTATGGCCTGCAGGGCCTGCGCCCGGATCTGGCCACCAAACGTCGGGCTGATGCTCGTGGCGCTGACCTCCGCCCCGAGCTCCTCCTCCAACGCCTGCCGGACTTCAGTGTTCTCTTCTTGCGAGAGCACCGGCGTGCGTACCTCGTAGCCGTCCTCGCCGAGTTGCTGTATAAACGACCTCTCGCCAAGGTCTCCCGGCAGTGAGTCCCGAACCTCACCCGTGCTCGGGGCCCCCTGCACACCGCTCGCAGTGAACTTTGAGCCACCCGTAAAGTCTATGCCGAAGTTCATGCCCCCGAGGGCGATCGCCCCGAGGCAGAGCAAGAGGAAGATGCCCGAAATGGCGTACCAGATGCGCCACCGGCCGACAAAGTCCACGGTCTTGAACGCGCTCGGCGCGGACACTAGCGTGCCCCCGCTCCGGTCTTACCGGCCTTCCTCGCGGACCGCCCCTCATCGAGGCTCTTCTTCGAGACGCCCGTCATTCCGGGCGAGAGCTTCACGCCGCGCCCCGCGACGACGCCCAGGAGCGCCCGCGTGACCGAGACGGCCGTGAACATGCTCAAGGTGACGCCCACGGCGAGCAATACGGCGAACCCACGCACGGACCCGCTGGAGAGTGCGAAGAGGATAAGGGCGGTTATAAGCGTCGTCAGGTTGCCGTCCAGGATCGCCGCGAAGCCCTTCTGGTAGCCGATGCCGACGGCGGTGCGCGGCGACTTCCCACGACGAATCTCTTCTTTAATCCTCTCGAAGATCACCACGTTCGCATCAGCCGCGACACCGATGCTCAACACGATCCCCGCTATCCCCGGCAACGTCATCGTTATCGGGATGGCGACGATGAGCCCCCAGAGCAGGAAGGCGTAGATGAGGAGCGCTAGGTCCGCGACGAGCCCCAGAACGCGGTAGATAACGACCAGGAACACCAGCACGAGCCCGAAGCCCACGAGCGCCGCCAAAAGCCCGCTCCTCAAGGAGTCCGAGCCTAAAGTGGGTCCGATGGAGGTAACGGATAGGACCTCCATGTTCACCGGCAAGGCGCCGGTCTGCAGGACGACCTGGAGCTCCTCGGCCTCCTGCTGCGGAAGCCCGCCGGGGAGGCCCTGGTTGTTGATCGAGACCTGCCCGCCGTAGATCGGCTGCTCCACCACCGGCGCGCTGATCACGTCCTCGTCAAGGATTACGGCGAGTTGCCCGCGCCCCGGTCGCCCTTCGGCCAGGGCGTTGTCCACTATCTCCTGGGAGAGGTCGCCGAACCCTTCGGCCCCCTCGCTCGTTAACTCCATCTGGACCTCACGCCTGCCCTGCTGATCCCGGGCCACGGTGGCCGAGGAGAGCGCCTCGCCCGTCAAGCCGGGCTCCTTGGGGAGCACGTAGCCAGCGACGACGGTCCCGCTCTCCTTCGGCGAGGGTGACTCCTCGAAGAGGATTTGGGTCTCCCCCTCTTCGTAAGCTGGGTCCCCTTCGAGCTCGGCCTGCAGTTCCTCTTTGGTGTCGTCAATCTCCCCTTCGGGGACGGGTTGGCCGCCCGCGGAGGCGAGGACCTCGTAGAAGCCGAGCTGGGCGGTGCGCCCGATGACCTCGACGGCCCGATCTGAATCGGTGATGCCGGGGATGTTGACGACGACCTGATCTTGGCCCTGCAACTGTATCTCGGGCTCTGTAACACCCAAAGAGTCCACCCTCTGGCGGATCACACCCGCGGCCACGTCCATCTCCTGCTGAGTGACCGCCGAGCCGTCGGTCTTGTAGCCCTGCAGGTTCGCGGTCACGCCACCCTCGAGGTCCAAACCGAGCCTCGTCGCCTCGGCGACCGGCTGCCGGATGAAGATGAAGTAGGCGGCCGCCCCGATCAAGACGAGCACGAGACCCAGGATGATGAAGTTGTTGCGAGGGTTAACCATATCTTGGTCGGATAATAGCACCTATGGAGCGGGGCCTAAAGACCGCCCACCGTCCGCAGGACCGGCGTAACGTGAGCTCCAGGCCCCCATAAACTCCTCGAAGCGCCCCTCCTCTATCGCCGCTCGCGCCCGCCGGCACAGCTCTCCGGTAAAGTGGACGTTGTGCAGCGTCACGAGCCGGTGGGCCAACAGCTCGTTCTCTCGTACCAGGTGCGAGAGATACGCCCGGCTGTAGCTGCCGGCGCATGCCTCGCAGGAGCACTCGGGGTCCAGGGGACCGAGCTGTCTCCGGTAACCGGCGTTCTTGAGGTTTATTCGCCCGCCGTTCGTTAGCACCGTCCCGTGGCGTGCGAGACGGGTTGGTAGGACACAGTCGAACATGTCTACCCCCAGAGCTATGACCTGCAAAATGCCGAGCGGGTCCCCTATTCCCATGAAGTACCGGGGCTTCTCCGCGGGCAGCTCTGGCGCCACGACCCCTAGCGTCGCGAGCATCTCCTCCCGCGACTCCCCGACGCTCAGGCCCCCGACCGCGTAGCCGGGAAGGTCTAGCCCGACCGTGCGCCTCAGGCTCTCCTTGCGCAGGTCCGGGTAGAGCCCGCCCTGCACGATCCCGAAGAGCGCCTGATCCTCCCTAGTGTGCGCCTCTTTGCACCGCTTCGCCCACCGGGCCGTCCGCCCTAATGATTCCTCGTGGTACTCGCGGCTCGCGTTGGCGGGCGGGCACTCGTCGAAGACCATCGCAATGTCCGCTCCGAGGTCCTCCTGCACCCGCGTCGTGAGCTCCGGGGTGAAGAAGTGCGACGAGCCATCATAGACCGAGGAGAACTCGACGCCCTCTTCGGAGAGCTTGCGTCGGTGCGCGAGCGAGAAGAGCTGGTAGCCGCCCGAGTCGGTGAGCATTGGCCCGTCCCAACCCGAGAACCCGTGCAGCCCGCCCACCTCCCGGATGAGATCCGGGCCGGGCCTCAGATACAGGTGGTAGGTGTTGCCGAGCACGATGCCGGCCCCCGCCGAACGCAGGTCGGCGGGGGTCAATCCCTTGACGGACCCTTTTGTCCCCACCGGCATGAAGGTCGGCGTCGGAGCGTTGCCGTGTGGGGTGCGCAGGAGACCCGCCCGGGCCTCGCCGTCGCGGGCGGTGACCTCTATGGAGACCGGCGCCCCTATCTCGTCCTCCCGCCGTTCAAGAGCAGCATCGTGTCCCCAAAGGAGAAGAAGCGGTAGCGCTCCCTTACCGCGGCCTCGTATGCCCTCCGAACCAGCTCCTTGCCAGCGAAGCTCATCACCATCGCGAGCAGGGTCGAGCGTGGCAGGTGAAAGTTTGTCAAAAGGGTGTCCACCGCCTGCCAGCGGTAGCCCGGGTAGATGAACAGCTCAGACTCTCCCTCTAAGGCCCCCGTCGCCGCCCAGCTCTCCAGGGTCCGGGCGACGGTGGTACCCACCGCGAGCACGCGCCTAGTGTCCTCGAGGGCCCTCACCGTCTCTGCGGGCACGCGGTAGTATTCGGCATGCATCCGGTGATCTTCGAGCCTTTCGGTCCTCACCGGTGAGAACGTTCCGACCCCTACGTGGAGGGTGACGCGTGAGACCCTTGCCCCCGCCTCCTCCACCTCACCCAGCACCCTTTCAGTGAAGTGGAACCCGGCGGTTGGGGCGGCGGCGGAGCCCTCATCGCGAGCGTACACCGTCTGGTACTCCCTCTCGGTCTCGGGCGTCGCCTTTATGTATGGCGGCAGCGGCGCGTGGCCGCGCCTGCGCAACATCCCGCGTACGTTCTCCCCGGCGACGACCCACCGCCCCTCCTCCAGAGGCTTCACGATGCGAAGCTTGTCGCCGCCTGCCGAGAGGACCATCCCGCCCCTTAGACGCCGGCTCGGCCGGACCAGGACCTCCCAGACATCGCCCCCGTACCCGCCATCTGCGTTCAAGCTCCGCAGAAACAGAAGCTCCGACGCTCCCCCCCCGGGACGGCGTGCGAGCACGCGGGCCGGCAAAACCTTCGTTTCGTTCACCACGACCGTGTCGCCCGGCCCCAAGAAATGGGGCAGGTCGCGGAAAGCGTGGTGGGCGATGCTCCTCTCTCGTACATCCACGACCATGAGGCGCGAGGAGTCACGCGGCTCGGCGGACCTTTGGGCGATAAGCTCTTCGGGTAGCTCGTAGTAGAGTTCTCGGGTCAGCACGCTTCAGCGCCTAGCGCCGCAGAAAGATGTTCAGCAGGACCGTGCCCACAACGGAGAGCAGGATCATCAACCCTATCGGGGCGTAGACGGTGAAGCTTCCCCGCCGGAAGATCAGGTCGCCCGGCAGCCGGTCGAGCCCGAACCACCCGAGCAAAAGGAAGATGCCGCCGAGCACGAGCAGCACGACCGCCCCGCCGATGAGCAGCTTACCGATTCCTTCCAGGCCCATACCACTATTTTATGCCGGTCCGGCATAATAACCAACGGTCGGCGCCGGAACCCAGAGCTTTCCCGTGTTTTTAGCTTTTGTTGTAGGGGCAAAGTAGTAGCGTTACCGGGCCGGCACGATTCCCCCCTCCTTACAAGCCGGGCCCCTCTCCTGTTGCCCCGAAGAACGCGGCAGGGGTAATATTCGCTCCAGGGGAACGCCCGCGCGGTCGGGCGAAGGGGGCCACCGAGCCGGGGAGGATCAGAATATGAGGCGAGTTCTTGCCGCCGCGACGACGGTGCTGGTGATGCTCGTGATCGCGGGCGGCGCGTCGGCGGTCGAGGGTTCGCGGTACGAGGAGGTCGTCAGGAGCGGCGGTGGTGTGATCTCCTCCGAATCCACCGCCGCCTCCGAAGCCGGTCTCCAGGTGCTCGACGCGGGCGGCAACGCGATGGACGCGGCGGTCACGACGGCCTTTGCCCTCGGCATCACCCGCCCCCAGTCCTGCGGCGTCGGCGGGGGCGGCTTCCTGGTCTACCGCGACGCGAGCGGCGAGACCGCAGCGCTAGACTTCCGAGAGACGGCCCCCGCCGCTATCACACCCGAGACCTTCGGCGGGCAGGGCCTGCACAAGATCTTCACCGGGCACACCACCGTCGGCGTCCCGGGGACCGTGGCGGGGATGCAGGCCGCGCTCGAGAGCTACGGTACCATAAGCCTGGCCGACGCTATCGCCCCCGCCGAACAACTCGCTCGCGAGGGGTTCGAGGTGCCCGAATCCCTCTCGGAGGAGATGGGCAACCACGTCTCGCGCCTGAAGCTCTTTCCGGAGACCAGGGAGCAGTTCCTCGTAAGCGGCGAGGAGCCCTACCCACCGGGCTCGACCCTCGTACAACCCGAGCTCGCCGAAACCCTGGATCTCATCGCCAGGGAGGGGCCGGACGCCTTCTACAACGGCGAGATAGCGGACCGCATAGCCGAGGACATGCAGAACGCGGGCGATCTTCAAGGGGACGAAGGGCTCATGACCGGGGAAGATCTCGCCGGCTACCGGGCCGTGTGGCGCGAGCCGCTCGTCGGCGACTACCGGGGACGCGAGATCCTGGCGATGCCCCCTCCGACCTCCGGCGGCATCGCCGTAATAGAGATGCTAAACATCCTCGAAGACTTCGATTTGGCCGCCGAGGGCCAGTCCTCGGCGGAGGCCCTACACCTCCTGGCCGAGGCCCAGAAACTCGCCTTCGCCGACCGAGACGAGCGCGTCGCCGACCCCGACTTTGAAGACGTGCCGACCGAGGAGCTAACCGACGAAGCATACGCCGAGAGCCGGAGGGCCGAGATAAACCCCGAGAAGGCCGGCTCCTACAGGCCGGGCGACCTCGGAGAGGCGGAGACCTCCTCCGGCTCGGGCGAGGACTCCGGGGGCAGCACCACGCATCTCTCCGTCATCGACGCCGCCGGCAACGCCGTGGCGCTCACCTGCACCATCGAGCAGACCTTCGGCAGCGCCGTAGTCCCTCCCGGTACGGGTATCCTCCTCAACAACGAACTCACCGACTTCGGCGAGCCCGGCTCCGCCAACGAGCCCGAAGGCGGCAAGCGTCCCCGCTCCTCTATCAGCCCGACCATCGTGGTCGAGGATGGGATCCCCGTCCTCGTGGTCGGCGCGGCCGGCGGCGCGCAGATAATCATGGGCTCCCTCCTCGCCGTCGTGAACACCGTCGACTACGGGCTCGACCCGGCCCGGGCGATAGACGCCGAGCGGATCGACGAACCTGCGGGCACGAAGATGACCATCGAGCAGGGGCGCGTGACGCCGCAGGCCCAGGCCGGGCTCGCCGTCCGCGGGCACGAGATAAAGTCCGGGAAAGAGCGCCAGGGCGAGTACGCCAAGCTCCCGCGCGTCCAGGCAGCCGGCGTAGATCCCGAGACCGGGGAACGCCTCGCCGCCACGGACCCGCGCAGCAATGAGCCGGCGGCCTCCGTCGGCCAGGGGGCCGGAGCCGCGCGCCAGGGCACGCCCCAGAAAACACGCCAGAAGCTGCCCGGTACCGGCGGACCTCCCCTCGCGTGCTTCGTACGCTCGTTGTGGCCGGGCCGCTACGCGCCCTGCGAGTGACTAGCTGAGCCGGCCGAAGAGCTGGCCTCGCGCCCCTAGCCCGGCGCTTCCAGCTCCGCGAGAAGCCCCTCGAGGTCCAGCGGTCGCGTCACCATCGCCAGGCCCCCGTCTCTGTCGTGGGGCCACTCCTCGCGTGGACGGTCGCAGTACAGCTCTACCCCGTTGTCGTCCGGGTCGCGGAGATAAAGGGCTTCAGAGACGCCGTGGTCGGAGGCGCCGTCCAGGGGATATTCTGCGTCGATGAGGCCTCTGAGCGCCTTTGCCAGCTCGCGCCGCTCGGGGTAAAGTATGGCGAGGTGAAAGAGGCCCGCCGCCCTCTGGGGAGCGGGCGGAACACCGCGGCCGGCCCAGGTATTGAGGCCGATGTGGTGATGGTAGCCTCCGGCGGAGAGGAAGACGGCGTCCTCGCCATACCACTGGGTTACCTCAAACCCCAACAGGTCGCGGTAGAAGCCCAAAGCACGCTCGATGTCGGCTACCTTCAGGTGGACGTGTCCGATACGGGTTTCAGGGTGTATTAGGGGCTGAGTGCTAGGCTCATCCATCGTTCCTGACCCTCCTCTCTTCGTTCGTCCGGGATTTTACTACCGGTCGCTCTTGCGCCCCCGCCGGTTCACGAGCACGACGCCCGCGAGGGCCAGGAGGCCACCGAGGACGGAGAGGGGCATGGGGACCTCGCCGAGCCAGGCCCATCCGATCAGGTACGCCAGGACCGGGATCAGGTAGAGGAAGCTGACGGCGGCCGAGGCGTCCATGCGCGACATGGCGTAGGCGTAGGTAACGTACCCGAGGGCCGTCGGAAAGAGGCCGAGATAGACCAGAACGAGGGTCGTCCCGGCGGGGGCCGTCAGGCTCTGCGAAAAGAGCCCAGGCAGGTAGGGGAGCGTAAAGAGCGTGCCTGACCAGATCGCGTAGGTCGTAAAGGGCAGCGCTCCGTACTTCGCCAGGTACGGCTTCTGAAAGACGAAGTACACGCTCACGCAGACGGCGGAGAGCAGGATCAGGAACGCCCCCGGGTCCAGGGCGAATCCTCCTCCTTCGTCCAGGGAAATCAGGGCCGCCCCCACAAAGCTCACCGCCATACCGGCCCAACCCAACGACCTTAGCCTCTCCCCTAAAAAGGCGGTCGCCAACAACGCGGTGAAGACGGGAGCGGTGGCTATCAACACCCCCGCCGCCCCGGCGCTGACTGTGATCTCCCCATAATTCAACGCCACGTGGTAGACGGCGAACGCTAGAAACCCTGCCAGGAAGACCACCGGCAGATCCCTCGCCTCCGGCAGCCGCATCCCGGTCGCGACCGCGTACAGTGCTAGCACCACGGCGGCCACGAGCAGGCGCGCGAGCGCCACCTCTCCCGGCCCGAACACCTCCAAGGCGTCCCTGATGCCGGCGTAGGCCGAGGCCCAGAAAAAACCAGTCGCCCCGAGGGCCAGAACGACGCGGGCGTCGGAGAGAGGCTTCACGCGACCATTCTAAAGTACAGCCAAAAAATAGAGCGCCCGTTCGTTCGAACGGTGTTATGCTCCGATCAGAGAAGTTCCTCAAACTGATAGAAGGAGAGACTGTGGAGATCACCGACGCCCGTCATAAGAGCCGTTCCATCCTCGAAGGCCGTGATCGCGCCCCAGCCCGATCCTTTCTCAAAGGGATGGGCTACTCCGAAGAAGACCTGAGCAAGCCGATAATAGGGGTGGCGCACAGTTGGATCGAGACGATGCCCTGCAACTATAACCAGCGTCGCCTCGCCGAGCGCGTGAAGGAGGGGGTCCGGGCCGCCGGAGGCACCCCGATGGAGCTGAACACCATCGCCATTTCGGACGGCATCACGATGGGCACCGAGGGGATGAAGGCGAGCCTGGTGAGTCGCGAGGTGATCGCCGACTCCATCGAGCTCGTCGGACGCGGCCACTTCTTCGACGCCGTGGTCTCCATCGTCGGTTGCGACAAGACGCTGCCTGGCGCCGCGATGGCCCTCGTGAGGCTCGGCGTGCCGGGCTGCCTCGTCTACGGCGGCTCCATCGCCCCGGGACGCTTCAAGGGCCGCGACGTGACTATTCAGGAGGTCTTCGAGGCCGTTGGCGCCAACGCCGCCGGGCACATGAGCGACGAGGACCTGAGAGAGATAGAAGATCACGCGTGCCCCGGCGCCGGGGCCTGCGGTGGGCAGTTTACCGCCAACACAATGGCGATGGTCCTGGAGTTCCTGGGCCTCTCGCCGATGGGCTCCGCGAGCCCCCCCGCAAACGACCCGCGCAAGGACGAGGTCTGCGTCGAGGCCGGGAGGCTGGCGATGGACCTGCTGCACCGAGGCCTGACGCCACAGGATATCCTGACGCGCGAAGCGTTCGAGAACGCTATCGCGTCTGGGGCGGCGACGGGCGGCTCTACGAACCTGGTCCTGCACCTCCTGGCCATCGCCCGTGAAGCGAGCGTACCGCTCGACATAGACGATTTCGACCGGGTGAGCGACCGTACCCCTATAATCGCCGACCTCAAGCCCGGTGGCCGCTACACCGCCGTGGACCTGGACCGCGCCGGCGGCACTCGGTTCCTCGGCAAATGCCTAGTCGAGAGCGGCCTTGTAGATGGCTCCCAGCTCACCCCCACCGGCCGCACGATAGCCCAGGAGGTCGAGGAGGCCGAAGAGGCGCCGGGGCAGGACGTGATCGTCTCCGTTAAGAGCCCTTTGAGGGAAACCGGTGGGCTCGTGATACTCAAGGGCAACCTCGCCCCCGAGGGCTGCGTCGTCAAGGTGGCGGGCTACACCCGGCTGCGTCACGAAGGCCCTGCCCGCGTCTTCGAGTCCGAGGAAGAGGCGATGGAGGCCGCCCAGAGCGGCCAGATAGTCGAGGGCGACGTCGTGGTAATCCGGTACGAAGGTCCCAAAGGTGGCCCCGGCATGCGCGAGATGCTCGGCGTCACCGCGGCTATCGTCGGTCAGGGCCTCGGCGAGTCTGTCGCCCTCCTTACCGACGGCCGCTTCTCCGGCGCTACCCGCGGCCTCATGGCCGGCCACGTCGCCCCCGAAGCGGCGCACCGGGGACCTATCGCGGCGCTAAAGGAAGGCGACACCGTCACCTTCGACATAGAGAATCGCATCCTCTCGGTTGCGCTCCCGGACGAGGAGATAGAAGACCGCCTGAGAGACTGGAAGGACCCCCAACCCCGCTACGAAACTGGTGTCTTCGCCAAGTACGCCGCGCTCGTCTCCTCCGCCTCCGAAGGCGCGATTACTCGCCCTTCGGGTTATTAGCACTCAGCTATCAGCTCTCAGCCAAAGCTGGGAACTAAAAAAACAAAAATCCGGGCCGGTATGTTCTGCCGCCCCCATCTGAGCGGCCACCGGCCCGGTCCACAACACCTAACGTGTGGTGGGTTATAGGAATCCTAATCCATCGGACCCTTTCCTCCTACCCGTGGTGCAGTGTCGTCCAAGATAGTACCACCTCTAGCAATCAGCCGCTATGCACCTTTCGGGCCATTTCCGTCCCTGGTCTGCGTCTAGCCGCTCCCCGGAGTCGTTGCTTACTCAGAGGGTCTCCCGGAGGGCTACTCCCCGTTCAGGCGATACCAGATCGGGACTACGAACCACACGTAGAGGAAGAAGGCGGCTATTAGGACGGCCACCACGGAGGCGGAGATCGAGCCGAACAAGACGTCGGTGATCACGAACACGGTTCCCATCATGGCCAGCGCACGCAGTATCATGCCCGTGATTGCGAACCGGTTCGCCACTCGCAGGCGGCGCTCCCTGGCGTGCCGGCGCCACAAGAGCCTGTGATGAGCCGAAGGGGCCAATAACAGACCTGCCGAAAGCGTCGTGCACACGAGCGTCGCAA
>DATDKT010000092.1:0-11802 GCA_036519775.1 Rubrobacteraceae bacterium | reverse complement strand
CCCGATCATGCCGCACTCGACCTCTCTCCTGAACTTCCTCGCTGCCGCGCCATCCCTGGTGAAGATAGCCGCCGCGTTGCCATACCTGGACTCGTTGATGGTCTGTATGGCCTCGTCGAGGTCAACGATGCGCTCGACGGCCAGGACGGGGCCGAAGATCTCCTCGTGAGCTATCTCCATCTCCGGGGTCACCCCGTCGAAGATGGTAGGACCCAGGAAAAACCCTTCGTCTTTGTCATGGTTCTGCCTGCCGTCCACGACGAGACGCGCCCCCTCCTCTTCGCCCCTAGAGATCCAGTCGGCGATACGCTCCTTGGCTTCGGCAGTAGTTACCGGGGTCACGCCAGTAGAGGAGTCCATCTCTCGATTCAGGCCCGACCCTATCTGGGCCTCCCTCGCTGCGTTTGCCAGCTTCTCTAGCAGCTCGTCTCCAATCCCTCCTACCGCGACCCCAACGCTGCCCGCCAGGCACCGCTGCCCACCGTTGGAGAAGGCCGAGGAGAACACCCCTGCGGCCGCGGCCTCTAGATCGGCGTCGGGCATGACCACGATGTGGTTCTTGGCACCTCCCAGGGCCTGCACCCTCTTGCCCCGCTCAGCCGCCCGCTTGTAAATGTTTCGGGCCGCGCTGGAGCCGCCTACAGACGAGATGGCTTTGACCTCTGGGTGGTCTATGAGAGCCTCTACCGTCTCTTTGGCCCCGTGCACCACGTTGAAGACACCATCTGGGAAGCCGGCCTCGGAGAAGAGCTCCGCCAGCTTAAGCGCCGATAGAGGCGTGCGCTGGGAAGGTTTGAGGATGAAGGTGTTGCCGGTAGCAATTGCTAAAGGCGCGAACCAGAGCGGGATCATCACAGGGAAGTTAAAAGGGGTCGCGGCACTCACCACCCCCAAAGGCTCCCTATACAGAGCGACGTCCACGCCCTGGCTCACCTGATCCAGGGTCTCACCCTTCATCAGAGTTGTCATGGAAGCTGCGAGTTCGACTACCTCTATCCCGCGTAGGATCTCACCCTTGGACTCGTCCACGTGTTTGCCATTCTCGCGGGTGCAAAGCTCCGCGAGCTCTTCCATATGCTCCTCCAAGAGCACCTGAAGACGGAACATCCGCCTTGCCCTTCTCGTAACAGGCTCCTCACGCCACTCCTCGAACGCCTCCGCCGCATCCCGCACGGCCCGGTCTACGTCTGCTGACCCTGAGAGCGGTACCCGGCCGAGCAACTCCCCCGTTGCCGGATCAGGAACGTCTAGCTCCTCCTCCGCCTCGGCATCGACCGGGCTGCCCCCGACGAAGTTCTTGAGAACTTCCACGTCGACGACTCCTCCTTAGTGTTTCCTTTTCTGCTTTCCCCATTAGCTACATATGCAGCTTACGCAGAGTACTGTGCCATATGCTTCAAAATAGTTCAACTTATTTGGTAGGATTCGCGATAGTTAGGTGTCTGCTGCGTGGTCTAGTTGGGTTCCTAAAGTTCTGTAGATTGAGTCCTACTGACCACTAACAAAACCCTCCTTTTAAGCGGGAGACCCTATTTATCAAGAGAAGTAGAGTTCATAGTCACCTGCTTGAAGCGCACCTTTCGTGCCGTCGGTCAGCAGGGCGCGGAACCTTAGCCTAAGGTGTTATGTATCTTGGAACAGCCCCAGGATGTAGGGCACGCGGCACACCTTATTACTCATAGGCTCTCGCGAACTCTAGCTGCAGGGAACTGCTCCTGGTTAACAGGGCGCGGAATCGTAGCTCAGGCTGTTTTGTAGTTCGGGACCTGTGCGCCTCAGCCATCTACCTCCCCTTCCCCTCTCTGCAATCCTCTCGCAGGAGAAGGTCACAGTATTATTTATAACAAATATTTTTGTTCGGGCGAGGGCATCCCTTATCACGCTGAGGGCGGGCGTGGGAAAGATACCCACGCCCGCCCTCGACCTGCTACGGGCTCCCTGCTAGCAGCAACCCTCGTCGCAACAGCCTTCGCCGCAACAGTCGTCGTCACCGCCGCTTGGAGCCAAACCCTCCAGGCGCTCATCGCCCACGTGCCGAACCTCCTTTCTAGGTAGATCGTTCGTAAGCTAAGACGGGTGTGCGGCGAGAAGGACGCAAAAAGGTTTGCGCGTGAACGGAAGCCGCCCTCAGCAGGAACAGTAGCGGCAGGTCCCATTTTTGGGCCGATAACCCAAAACGTTGCCGAGCCGGTCCAGCTCGAAGTAGCAGCACGAGAGCAGGGCGGCCTTGAGCTTGCTTCTGGCCCGCTGGATGCGGGATTTCGCCCCGGAGAGGGAAAGCCCGAGCTCCTCGGCGACCTCCTTCTGCGTCCGGCCTTCCAGGTCGGCCAGGGTCAGGGCGCTTCGGTACCCGTCGGGAAGCTCACCGATCGCGGAGACGAGGCAGGGGAGGACCTCCCCGTTCAGGTTCTCGAGATCTGCTGCGTCCTCGGCGCGTTCGTGCGGCACCACGGGTGGAATCGCGACACGTTTGCTTCGGTAGTGATCCGCGACCACGTTGGCGGCTATGCGATAGAGCCAGGGCCGCGCACGTCCTTTGTCCTCCACCTTGTAGAAGGCGACGTGTGCCCGCAAGAAGACCTCTTGCAACAAGTCTTCCGCGTCGTGTTCGTTTCGGACCCTCCTCGCGATGAAGCGTTTCAGGGTACCGCCGAATTCTTCCCACAGCTCCGCGGTCTCGTCGACCACCTCAACCTTCTCCGTTGGATCGACGCCTGACCCTGCTGACTTTGAGCCCTTAGACGCCGGCAACCTAACCCGCATCGGTACCGAGCTGCTCGGCCGTGTCTCCGAGCACCTCGCGGGCGGCCTCGCGGTCGAGGGAGTAGAAGCTCCACTTGCCTCGCCTCTCTTCCCAGACCAACCCCGCGTCCTTGAGCTTCCTCATATGGTAGGAAACCTTGGACTGTCCCATAACGAAGCGGTCCTGGAACTCGCAGACGCAGATGCCCACGTCCCCCTCTCCCGCCGGCACGCCGAGGTCCGGAAGGCCGCAGCAGCCGCGCCCCGAGGCGGCGGCCTCGGCCATCATGCCCACCATTCGCACCCGTATGGGGTCGGAGAGTGCCCGGCCGAACGCCACGAGCCGCTCCACCCGTTGCGCCCGGTTTTCGTCTTCGGGGACGCCGCGGTCGTTGCCCTCGACGACTGTTATAGTCCGTTTCGTCACCGCTTACCCTCTGCCCACAGGCTTGCGAGCCCGGACGAAGGCGCTCGCAGCCGGAACCTCGCGCAACGCCTCGCGCCGCTCCGGCGTGTCCAGGCCCTCTATCGCCTCCGGCTCGTAGACGTTCTGGACCTCCACCGAGACACCCTCGAAGCCCGCTTCGGCGAGCAGCGCCTCGTACTCCTCCTTCTCCAAGGCCCCGACCACGCACCCGGTCCACAACCCTACCGTCTCAAGCACCTCGTCGGGCAGATCGGCCTTGCTCCCGAGGAAGACCACGTCGGAGACGGCGAAACGGCCCCCGGGTTTGAGGACTCTAAACGCCTCGGAGATCACCCTGTGCTTGTCGGTGGAGAGGTTTATGACGCAGTTGCTCATCACGACGTCCACGTGCCCGTCCGGCAGCGGCACGTTCTCGATCTGGCCCTTGAGGAACTCGGCGTTCTCCACCCCGGCCTCCGCGCGGTTCCTACGAGCGAGCTCAAGCATCTCGTCGGTCATATCCAGGCCATAAGCCTTCCCGCCCGGAGCCACGCGCCTCGCCGAGAGCAAAACATCTATTCCGCCGCCGCTTCCGAGGTCCAATACCACCTCACCCGACGCGAGCGTCGCCAGGGCCACGGGATTACCGCACCCCAACGAGGCCCCGACTGCCGTCTCGGGCAGCTCACCCCGCTCCTCGTCCGAATAGCTCCCGCGCCCAAGGTCCACAATCACCGATGAGGAACCCGTTAAGGTTTCGTCAGAACCGCAGGAAGACCCGCAGCAGGATCCGTCCTCCTGAGCGGCGACGGCCAGCTCGGCGTACTTGTCCCTCATTCGTTCCCTGAGATCTTCGCCCACACCGCACTCCTTTTACATCAACTATATTTGATGTAAGTATATACTCGTGGTGTTCACGGGGTCAAGAAACGGCGGCCCGCTGGACGTAATAATCGTCGGGGGCGGGCAGGCGAAACTGAGGGTCGGGTACTACCTGCGGCGAGCGGGGCTGCCGTTCGCCATCTTCGACGCGGAGGATGGCCCGGGCGAGACTCGGCGGCACGGGCAGGACTCCCCGCGCGCCTTCTCCCCGCCCCACTACAGTTCCTTGCCGGTCCACCTGATGCCCGGCGACACGGAGTAGTTTCCGACTCGTGACGAGCAGGAGCCGCCCCAGTATCGTGGACCCTCGTCGCACGCGCTTTCTTCTAAGCCCTTGTCAAGTTGACCTCGTGGGTGGCGTCTCCGGTCAGCGGGGCGCTGAACCTTAGCCAGTGTAAGGGTTGCCTATCGCTACGCTCATACTCGTGGGTCGCTCTGCTCGAGGTCCTTCCGAAACCAATCGAGCTAATAGAGTCACTATTAGCTCCACTACACTACGGTTCCGGGTGTTCTGGGAAGGTGACGACACGGGTAAACTCGAGGCCGTGAGGTAGGAGGTTCTTGGGTACACGTTACTCCGAGCTGATATTCCAGGCTCTGATATCCGAGACGTGCGCTTCGAGCCGGCGATCCTTTTGTAAGCTCCTGCGCGGACGTCTCCGGATCCAATCAGAAAGCATTCTCAGTCGCGGCGGACCACGCCCTGGCGCCAGGCGTAGACAGCGGCCTGGGTCCTGTCGGCAAGGTGCAGCTTGGAGAGTATGTTGCTGACGTGGTTCTTGGTCGTCTTCTCGCTGATGAACAACCGGCCCGAGATCTCGGCGTTGCTCAACCCCTCCGCAATCAGCTTGAGCACCTCGAGCTCCCGGTCGGAGAGGTCGTGGAATACGTTTGGCTCGTCGCGCCGGGCTCCGTGCAGCTCCCTCACCACCCTCGTGGCCACCTGCGGATGGAGGACAGCCTCGCCACTGGCCGCCTTGCGGACGGCGTCAGCCAGCTCCTGTGGACCCACCTCCTTGAGAATATAGGAGAGGGCGCCGGCTTGGATAGCGGGGAAGACGTGCTCGTCGTCGTGGTAGGAGGTAAGCACTATGACGCTCGTGCGCGGTGACCGGGCCGTCAGGCGACGGGTGGCCTCTACACCGTCCATGCCAGGCATGATTAGGTCCACCAACGCCACGTCGGGTGCGTGCTCGGTCGCTAGCCGGACGGCCTCTTCTCCGGAGTCCGCCTCGGCGACCACGGTTATGTCGCTCTGCGTCTCGAGGAACGCCCGCACGCCCTGGCGCACCAGCGCGTGGTCGTCGACCAGAAGTACGGTTATCGGCTCACTCATGCTCCCCCGCCTTCCCTTTCGACGCGCCGTCCAACGGGCAGACGCAGATTACGCGTGTCCCCTCACCCGGCGCGCTCTCGACGTCAACGCACCCACCGAGCTGCGCCAGCCGTTCGCTCATGCTCTGCAGGCCGAAGCCATCCCCCGTGTCTTTCGCAGGATCGAATCCATGCCCGTCGTCGGCGACACGCAGCATCAGGCGGTCGGCGTCGTAGATGAGGTCAACCTCTACACTCTTGGCGTCGCTGTGCCTGGCAACGTTTGCCAGGGCTTCCTGGGCTACACGGAAGAGCGTCTGCTCGACCTCCAAGGGAGCTTCACGCTCGCCCCGGACGTGAACCTCGGCCAAGATCTCGCTCCTCCGCGACCAGTCGGCGGCATAATCGCGCAGCGCCACTGAAAGCCCCTTACCTTCGAGCGCTGCCGGGCGCATCTGGTGTATGAGTACGTTCAGCTCCTTCTGGGCCAGGCCCACCAACTCTTCGGCCTGCGCCAGGTGGGACTCGGTAGCCTCCTTGTCCTGCTCGATCATGGCGCGGGCGGCGGCGATCTGTAAGGACGTGGCGAAGACTTGCTGCTTAACCGAGTCGTGCAGGTCCCGGGCGAAGCGGTTGCGAGCCTCGAGCGTGGCGAGCTCCCCCTGGGTCTCCAGGAGGTTCTCCAGCTGCCCGGCCATGCCGTTGAGCTCCCGCGAGAGCTGCCCGAGCTCGTCTTTTGAGCGGTCCCTGGCGGTTACCGAGAAGTCTCCCTGGCTCCACGCCCGAGCCGCATCGGCCAGCCTCCTGAGGCGCCGGGTCAGGCTCCACGCGGTCACGAAGCCGAAGATCGTCCCGATAATAGCGGCGGGGACTGTCAACGCGATCGCACCGACACCGAAGAGGACGAGTGTGAGAACGGTGAGGTCGGGCAGCCCGAAGGCGGCTATGACCGCCCCGAGGACACGCCCGTCGTCGTCCTTCACCGGCGCGGCCATGTACAGTTGCCGGTCGTCCGGTGAGCGCGCCTGCAGGCTCCACGGGTCTTCCTCCCCCCCGAGAGCCGCCGTCAGGACCGGCTTGAGCCCGGAAAACGGCCCCGAGCCGAGGAGCTCTCCTTCGGAAATCCCTTCCGATTCGCGATCGGAGGCAAGCAACCGCTGCTCGTCGTCGACCACGAAGAGGTAACCGTCGCCCGGTCCCAAAGCCGGATCCGAACTTCGTGCACCTTGCTCGAGGTTTCCCCCGTCGAAGGCCAGCCACCTCTCTTGACGCATCTCTTCATGCAAGGCCTCTGTGTCGGGGGGCGTCTCGGAGAGCGCCGGCTCCACGCGCGGCACGACGGTCTCCTTCAGCTCCTGTACGACGAAGCCCGGCAAGATAGGCGAACTCAACAAGGCGATGAAGGCCGCGACCAGGAGCAACTCCGCCATGAGCAACGCCACGACGGTCACCAGTGTGTAGCTCAGCGTCAGCTTCCAGCGCAGCCGCCGTAGTGAGAAAAACCCGCGCTTCATGCGACACTCTCCGAACCCATATCCAACCCTTCTCTGGGCTAACCTTCATTCTAACCCGCCTCATGCGCGTACTTTCGGGGAGCGGTCGCTCCCAAGCGGTAGTGCATCGGGCCCAGGTTCAGATACTTCCTTAGCCCATCGGCAGCTTGGTCTAGCGTGCTCCTTTCTCCGAGAAAAGAAGAGGCCCCGACGGCGAAAGTCGGGGCCTCGGCGAGCCGTCTAGCACTACCTCCTAGCGGTCCTCTAGAAGGTCCGCGACGAAGGGGTAACGATAATCGGACCCCCGACCCACCTCGTAGGCTGCGTAGGCGGCGTTAGCGAATGGCACGAGGGTCAGGAGGGCCATCACCGGCACGAGGAGGAAGCCGATCAGGATCAGCATCAACAGCCCCGTGAACGCCCAACCGATACCCAGCAGCACTAGCCACGCCACCTGGTACCACATCGACTGGAGCGCGTGGAACGCTACCTTTTGCGAGCGGTCCTTGTAGACCAGCCAGATCACCAGCGCCGCGATAGGTCCCAAAAACCCGGTGAAGAGGTTCAGGAACACGCTCAGGTGCGCGAGCACTGACCAAGACTTCTCCTCCTGCGCGCTCATCACCGCCCGGTTTGCATCGTGCTCCCCGACCACCCCGTAGTTCTGCTCTTCTGTCTGCACCGTTTACTCCTCTACGATAGCCAACACCTTACTATCTAACCTTATGCCGAGACAGGCTAGGCGACATCGGCCTAGAGATGGAATATAGATAGGACCAGAGACCTATGTATTAGCGGGCACGAGCAGAGAACCGCGAGGGATAATGGAGCATAACCTTCATCATACTCCTAAAGTACGAAGACGAAGCGCTCCGAGTTTATCTTCTGTGCTCTTCTGGACAAAGATGGGACCCAACATCCGTTCGAAGTACTCTATCCTGTCCTCCAAGCCATCCTCCTTCCGTTATCAGAACTTTTCCCGTTCTGTGGGTTAGTATAGGCACGTGAGAGAACCGAAGGAGATCGGGGAGAAACAGTCGGCCCGTTTCGAAACCCGGGCGGTCCACGCCGGCGAACGCCGCGCCCCTTGCCGAAACGTTCCTGGCGAGGAGGACCCCGGAACCCCGAGCGGTAGCACGAACGGTAGCTTCTACCCAATCTCGACCCCCATCCACCTCTCCACGACCTTCGCCCACGAGAACGTGGAGCAGACCGACCGGGTCCTGGGCGGCGAGGAGCCAGGCTACTCCTACGGCCGCTACGGTAACCCGACGATCACAGCCTTCGAGGAGGCGGTAGCGAGCCTGGAGGGAGGGGGACGCGCTTTCGCCTTCGCCTCGGGGATGGCGGCTATGCACGCAGCATTGATGGCGGCGGAGGTCGGCGACGGAGCGACGGTACTAGCGGCCGAGCAGCTCTACGGTTCCACCGCCACGCTACTGGTCCAGGTCTTCGGCGCGAGTGGGACCGAGACGCGCTTCGTGGACTCCTCTGACCTCGCCGCGGTCGAGAAGAAGGTCGAGGAGCTAAAGCCCAGGGCCGTCGTTATAGAGACGATCTCCAACCCCCTCTTACGCGTCGCCGATGTGCCACGCATAGCGGAGATCACACGCACCGCAGGCTCCACCCTAATCGTGGACGCCACCTTCGGCACGCCCTGCCTGCAGCGGCCGCTGGAGCTCGGGGCGGATATCGTGGTCCACAGCGCGACCAAATACCTCTCTGGCCACGGCGACCTGACCGCCGGCGTCGTGGTGGCGGACGCCCCCCACGACGGCGCGCTGGAGCAGCTCCGCAAGCTCGTCGGCGGTGTGATGGCACCGTTCGAAGCCTGGCTCGCCCTCCGAGGCCTCAAGACGCTGCCCTTGCGTATGCAACGACAGTGCGAGAACGCCGAAGAGGTCTCCGCCTACCTCGCTACCCACCCGAAGGTGGCGAAGGTGTACCACCCCAGCATAAAGGACCACCCGGACAACGAGGTCGCCCGCCGCGTTTTGAGCGGCTCAGGCGGTCTCGTCTCCTTCGAACTCGCCGTGGAGAACCCCGAAAAGGGCCGCGAGGCGGCGTTCCACTTCCTGAACTCGCTAGAGCTGTGCGTCAGGGCCCCGAGCCTCGGAGACATCTACACTTTGGCGATACACCCGGCGACGGCCTCCCACCGAGAACTCTCCCCATCGCGTAGGGCGCGCCTCGGGGTAGGCGAGAACCTGATCCGGGTATCCCTGGGGATAGAGCACCCCGAGGACATAATCGAGGATATAAAGCGGGCGCTGGAGAAGGTATAAGGGGCTCCAAAACCTCCGTTTGGCCTTCCCGGATCTCCCCGCAACGCGGGCTGGCTCTACATCAGGATGTGTGTTCGTTTGTACACGCGCGCTCTACGAACACTCCCTGTGCCTCTTCGAGCTGCCCGCCCGCTCCCACCGCCACCTTCTTCAGCCTGAGCTGTCTGTATATACGGTGGCGCTTCTCGCCTTTAATGGCATCTACGCGCTCCGGCACTACGCTACCAATGCTCTTAAGCAACTCAGTTTTGTGCCCCTCCAACTGTGATATACGTTCTTTACGCTAAGTTAGATCACTTAGCTCTTGCTCCGCCACCTTGCGGGTCTCCTCAAGCTCCGCAAGCCTCGCGCTAAGCTCGGCAAAGGTGATGAGGTCTGAGGCGGCCATCTCCTGATAGCGCTCCCGTTTGCGGTCTACTTCGGCTAGCTTGGCAAACCACGCTTTAGTCTCCTGCTCGGGATCGCCACGCCTGCCCTTGCGCTCCTCCTCTATCATCTGGACCAGGCCTTTGCGTATCCGGTCCGGATTCTTCAGGTAGTCGGAGACGAACTCCCAAACCTCCGCTTCCGCCTCTTGGGCGCGAATGCTTGGGCGCGTGTTGCACGCCATGATGCCGCGTCGTCCCGAGCATCGGTAGTAGATGTGCCACCTGTTCGCGTCCGAGTGACGCCTCCTCGTCTCGAGGGTCATGCTCCTTCCGCAATCGGCACAGATGAGGATGCCACCGGAAAGCTCCCAAAAACGCTCTCCGGCAGAAGAGGTTGGTTTGTTGTCCTTGATCCCGGCACGCGCTGCGTCCACTACCGTGCGCGGGATTCCCGCGTTGGGGACCGGGACACCGACCCACTCGCCTCGGGGTTTCTCTACCGTCTTGCGCTGCGACGGTAGCGTCTTCCCTCGGGCACGTTCTCCGAGACCTGTTTGATTGAGGTCCTACGCCTTCCCCACCACGAAACACCATAAAGTTTACCCGGCTCTAAACGCGCTACCACCTCCCGTGTTACCAGCGTCTCAAGCTCCTCTATAGTATGCGGACGGTAGCAGTCGTCTAGAACGATGTTCTTTACGGTAGTCCGGCTCCAACGCCTCCCACCGCTCGGGGCGGGAACGCCCTCGCGTTCCAGAGCATCCCGGACGCCGTGGATGGATGCGCCCTCTCCGAACATACGGAGGATGCGCCGCACGACGGTCATAGTCTCGACGTCCACTTCGTAGCCGTCACGACTCGCGTTGTATCGGAATCCGTACCGCGGGCGCGGAGCCGCTGCCAAGAGCTTGCCCTGTCGGACCTTCTGAAACTTGCCCCGCCGGCTCCTCTCCGTTAGCTTCGCCCGCTCAAGCTTTGCCAACTGGTCCAGGACGCCATCGAAAAACTCGCCCTCTGGTGAATCGTCGCCTCGGTCGTTGAAGGCTCGTAGCTGGGTCCCGTACTCGGCAAATTCGGTCTTTAACAAGTATAGATAGGCCGGTTCGCGGGCGAAACGGTCCCGGTCCTGAGCCAGCACCACCGACACGCCTCCAGCGGCTACGAGGTCGCGCACTTGGTCCATGCCGGGCCGCTCTAGGCTCGCACCGCTTTGTCCAGGGTCCAGGACCTCCTCAGCAACCTCGTGCCCCTCTCGGGCGGCGTAGTCTCTTAGAGCTTCTATCTGCTGGGCAAGGGAGTAACCGCTCCTCGCCTGCTCGTCTGTAGACACGGGGCGTAGAGGATTGCCCTCTTCAGGCCGTGGCGGTTGGTGCTAGGCATCTCTAGTGCCCGTCTTTTAGAAGGTCTACGGGACGCACTCCTAGGACGTCGGCCAGCTTCTTCAGCGTCGCCGGGCTCCCGCTGCCACGGTGCTCCACCTGCCACACGGCTCCCGGCGTGAGCCCAGCTCTCAGGGCCAGCTCGCGCTGAGAGAGTCCGGTATTGATGCGCAACTCCTTGAGTTTCTCCACGTCTACCTCCACGGCCCATAATCTACAGAAAATATCTTACTACATCTGTAGATATTTGTAAATATTTGTAGTATAGTGTCGGTGCAACGTAAATGGCCCCGCGGGTCCCGACCTTATAGGTGTTTGTAATATCCGTCATTAGGGTAGGTCTTGATTATGCGCAAACAGCTCAAAGGAGCCGTAGTAAATGGTGGATGTAACTTACGTCTCGCACGTGAAGCTAGAGCCAGCCGAGGGTAAGATCCGGTGGGCGTATGTCCCCGCGGAGGCCGAGCCAGTTCCCTTCGGCGTCCACAGCGAGGTGGCTGAGCACTATGGCGTCTCACCCGACGAGGAGGAGCCTCATGCTACCACCCTCGATTACTTGGTCGCAGCAGCTGGCGGCTGACTGCTGGGCACCTTTGCCGGCGCGCTGGCAGCGCGTCAAGTTTCCTTCGACAAGGACAGCCTCTCAGCCGATGCCGTCGGGGAGGTAGAGACTGAGAACAAGGTGCTTGTGCTAAAGAGGATCAAGCAGACCCTCCATCTCACCGCTGAGGAGAAGGATCGCGAGACCATAGAGCGCGTGGTCGAAGTATACGAGGATAGCTGTCCGGTCGCTGCGTCCATCAAGCCCGCCATAGAGATCATGAGCGAACTGGAGCTCACCACCAAGTAGCACTTCTTCCGCTCGGATATTAGCCTTGGGCTGGAGTCCTTATACTAGAGGGCTCCGGCCTTTCACGCGTTCGCTAGAATTCA
>DATDKT010000091.1:0-9444 GCA_036519775.1 Rubrobacteraceae bacterium | reverse complement strand
GCGTCTACGCCCCATGGCTTGGCCCTTTCGTCGCACTCCGCTTGCCCTGCATTGTACTGAGTGTTCCAGCAGAGATGCTTCCCCTACCCCGCTAGGGGGCTGCCGTTGCCTCTATTCACTTTATTGTCTAGAAGGAGGCTGGTCTCGGAAATTCGCTTGCAGCCTGGCGAATCTTTATGCGTTAAGACCGGAGCAAAGGGCCGTTGCGCGCCCTAAATAGGCGTAGTGGGCAACACCACATGTAGCAGGGTTTGATAGATACTCAATACACCTCTGGCTAGTCTGGCGCATTACCCGCATATCCTTTTCTTTGAAACTTTTGGCAAGTGGGGAGCCACGCCTCCCTTCTCAAACTCGGGCCAATTCTAGCTCAGAACCATCTGCGTTTAACAAAGCGCGAAAGCGCAACTGTCTCGGTTCCCGCGTTCGCGTTTTGTAGTTTTGAACCGGCACAGAGGAGTCTATCTACTGGAAAGAGTGGTAAACCCGTGCGATGGTGCCTGTTCTCCGGCACAAGGGCTTGTAAGCTAATGGCCAAAGTTCGATAATTCCAAGACCGGAGGTGCCTCATGGAGCCCACGAAATTTCTGCTCAACGAAAAAGACGTACCGGAGAGCTGGTACAACATCGTTCCGGATCTGCCGTTTGAGCTCGTGCCGCCGCTGAATCCAGCGACCAGGGAGCCGGTAGGTCCTGAAGCGTTCGCACCTATCTTCCCAGAGGAGATCATCCGCCAGGAGGTGACGGCGGAGCCTTACGTCCCCATCCCCGAGGAGGTGCGTGAGATCTACGCGCTCTGGCGCCCCACGCCCCTCTTCCGAGCTCGCCGCCTGGAGAAGGCCCTCGAAACCCCCGCTCGCATCTACTACAAGTATGAGGGCACGAGCCCTGCGGGCAGCCACAAGCCTAATACTGCCGTCCCTCAAGCGTTCTTCAACAAGAAAGAAGGCGTAGCACGCCTCACCACCGAGACCGGAGCCGGGCAGTGGGGCTCCTCCCTGGCCTTCGCCTGTAGGCAGATGGGTCTCGAGTGCACAGTCTACATGGTACGCGTCAGCTACGGTCAGAAGCCGTACCGCAGGATCATGATGGAGACCTACGGCGCGAAGGTACACGCTAGCCCCACCGATCTCACACAAGCAGGCCGCAACATCCTCGAGGAGGACCCAGACTCGCCGGGGTCTTTGGGCATCGCCATAAGCGAGGCTGTCGAGGACGCTGCGACGAACGATGACGCTAAGTATTCCCTGGGCAGCGTCCTAAACCACGTTCTCTTGCACCAGACGGTCATCGGACAGGAGGCTATAGAGCAGATGGAGCTTGCCGGCGACTACCCGGACGTGATCGTCGGCTGCGTCGGCGGCGGCTCGAACTTCGGAGGCGTGGCGTTCCCGTTTATCCGAGAGAACCTCGTCAACGGGCGCGAAACGCGCATCGTGGCCGTCGAGCCCTCCTCGTGCCCCACGCTTACTAAGGGCCGCTACGTCTACGACTTTGGCGACACCGCGGGTACCACGCCGATGATGAAAATGTACACTCTAGGGCATACTTTCGTCCCGTCCGGCATCCACGCCGGGGGCTTGCGCTACCACGGCGACTCCCCGATAGTCTCGGCGCTCGTCGCCGAAGGGCTCGTCGAGGCGCGGGCCTACCCCCAGAACCCGACCTTCGAGGCCGGTGTGATATTTGCGCAGGCCGAGGGCATAATCCCCGCTCCCGAGGTCAACCATGCTATCAAGGCGACGATGGACCTTGCCCTGGAGGCCAGGGAAGCTGGAGAGGAGTGGGTGATCCTCTTCAACCTCTGCGGCCACGGGCACTTCGACCTCGCGGCCTATGAAGCGTACCTGGCCGATGAACTCGTCGACCTCGAGTACTCCGAAGAAGAGATAGAGAGAGCCGTGGCGCAGATACCGGGCTAGGACCTCGGGCTCTCGGCCTGTAAGGTGGCTCTCCATCCTGCTCTCCCACCGAGGCGCAAGCCTTCTCTCGCCCGGCGAGATTTAATCCGGAGTTTTCATCTTTAACGCGAGAGCCCGACCTGCTCCGTAAATTACCGTGCTGGCGAAGATCAGTAACCCGCACTACGAAGACTTTAACTCGGATACCCACGGCTAGAACATCATGGAGGTCACGCCCACGGAGCTCATCTGCACTATGAATGCGGTGACAACAATAAAGTCGCCGCCGGAAGAAGCTACGCTAATCAACCCGCTCAAGGTATTCAGTGTGTCGGTAAATATGGTCCAGATCATAGACCAAACGCCCGTTCCTGCCCCAGCTTAGGCCCAAGCGATAGCGCACGCAGGCAGAACGAAGATGAATGCTGGCCGCCCCTAAGCAGGACGGCTGGCGCCAATAACTACTCCGAGGCTTGCACACCTTCGATCTCCTTCTCGAACTCGTTAGCGAGGACGCTGGCCGCCGCTATCACCGGGCTGAGGGTGGGGCCGAAGGGCGGGGCGTAGGCGAGATCTAGATTGACTAGATCCGGGTAGGAGAGCCTGCCCCAGAGGGCCGTGGCGCAGATATCCACGTACTTGTCCGCGTTCTCCCCGGCGACCTCCGCGCCCAGGAGGCGACCCGTCTCCCCGTCGGCCACGAGCTTGACGAACACCGGCCCGCCTCCCGGAAAGTAGCCGGCCTTGCTCCCGGACTCGACTGCGGCCGATACGGCGTCGAAGCCAGCCCCGTGGGCCTCCTCCTCCGAGAGCCCCGTCTTCCCCACCCCGAGGTCGAAGACTTTGAAGACGCCGGTGTTGAGGATGCCAGGGAACTCGAGCACATCCTCGCCATGGGCGGCGTTGGTGCCCGCGACCCGACCCATTTGGTTTGCCGTGTCGCCCAGGGGTTCCCAGCCGGGCTCCCCTGTTATCAGGTTCGTGGATTCGGCGCAGTCCCCGGCGGCCCACACATCGGGGAGGCTCGTCTTCAGGTGCTTGTCCACCCGGATCGCGCCGAAGGTCCCGATCTTTGCCCCAGCTTCTTCGGCGAGCGTCCCCTCGGGCGTGGCGCCGGTCGCGACTATCATGATCTCCGCCTCGATCTTCCTTTCCCCGAAGCACGCGGCCCAGACGTACCCTTCTCCATCTGCGAGGAGCGTCTCGACTTCCTCACCGACGCAGACGCGCACGCCTTTCTCCTCGATGTGCCTCCGGATCCTGTCAGCAACCTCGTGACCATAGGCGGCGCCACCGATACGGTCCCTGGCCTCGACGATGGTGACCTCCATCCCTAAAGCGACGAGGTTCTCGGACACCTCGAGACCTATGTAACCGCCCCCGACGACGACCGCCTTTTTCGGCGACCGTTTCTTCACGAAGTCCATTATCTTGTCCGTGTCGGAGAGGAAGCGCAAAACGAAGACGCCCTCTGCGTCCATGCCGTCGATGGGGGGGATGATGGCCTTGCCGCCCGTGGATATGATGAGGCGGTCGTAAGAGTCCTCGAACTCCTCGTCTGTCGCAAGGTTTTTGACGACGAGTTTTTTGTCATCCGGGTCTATCTTCTCGACTCGGTGACGGGTAAGGACCTCTACGTCCTTCTCGGCGAAATCCTCGGGGGTGCGGGCGATGAGGGCGTCGCGGTACTCGACGACGCCGGAGATCAAATACGGCATCCCGCACTCGCTGATGGAGACTTCCGGCTCCTCTTGATAGATGGTTATCTCGAGGTCGGGGTCTACCCTCCGGGCCCGCGAAGCGGCCTTCGTCCCCGCCGCCACCCCTCCAACAATGACCAAGCGCATCTCTAAGTGTCCCTCCCGCTCTGCAAAATTCCCTCGCTTAAGTGTACCGGAGTATCACCCATAAAGACCGGACAGCAAAAGCCCCCGAAGAAAGCTCTCCGGGGGCTAGCCCGCAAGGTCCTCGGTTGCGGACCGCTCTAGCCCGACTTGGCGGCCTGGAAGCGGCGTTCGGCCTCTTCCCAGTTGACCACGTTCCACCAGGCGTTCACGTACTCCAGGCGTGCGTTTTGGTAGTTGAGGTAGTAGGCGTGCTCCCAGAGGTCGAGGCCGATGATCGGCAGCCTGCCCTCCATCAGGGGCGTGTCCCCGTTCGACGTCGTCTCGACGCTCAAAGAGCCATCGGGGGAGGAGACGAGCCAGGTCCAGCCCGAGCCGAAGAGCGCCCCTGGGGCCGAGACGGTCCCCCACTGCTCCTGCATCGCCTCGAAGGAGCCGAAGGAGGAGTTGATGGCGTCGGCGAGGTCTCCGGCGGGCTGGCCGCCACCGTTGGGGCTCATGATCTCCCAGAACATCGAGTGGTTGGAATGCTGCCCGCCGTTGTTCCTCACCGCCCGCTGGATGTCCTGGGGGAGGGAGTCGAGGTCGGCCAGAAGTTGCTCGATGCTTTGATCCTGAAGGTCCGGGTGGTTCTCCAGGGCCGAGTTGAGGTTGGTGACGTAGGTGTTGTGGTGCTTGTCGTGGTGGACGCGCATGGTCTGCTCGTCTATGTGCGGCTCCAGCGCGTCGTAGTCGTAAGGGAGTGGCGGAAGCTCGAAGGCCACGGTTCGTCTCCTCTCGTCTCTTGCTAACAAGAGAAACATACCCCAAAAGGCCCTTCTATTAACTTTCTTTACGCGTTGCCCCATCAATTTCAGCATCCCAACCCTTCTCGATTCTTCGGGTGGGGGGTGTAAATTACGCAAGTGAGAGAATGGACCGGAATATGTACTTAAATGGTTCAGAAGATGTAGGCTAACACCAGCCTTTGCAGGACTGTGTCATAACTTTCCGGCGCAATCGTTGCGGACGAAGACTTAGGTGGTTGGCGAGGTTAGAGGCGCTATTCGTCCTGGGTACCCAGGAGGAGATCCAACCCTCAGAGATAGCCTTTCTCGTAGCTTCGCCCCGGGAGCCGACCTTAAGCTTCTCGTAGATGTTAGAGAGGTGACGCTTGACCGTGCTCATCGAGTGGTGGAGTTTCTCTGCCGCCTGCTTGTTGCTCATACCGCGTCCGTAAGGCCGGGCGGCGGCTCGGCGATGGAGGTCTCCATCGCTGCCTTGCCGAAGCGGGCACGGACCCAGAGAGCGGTAAGGAGGCTCCCGGCGAGGACCGCGGCGATGCCAATCAGGCCGGCCTCGGGGCCGAAAACACCGCCGGTAAAGAGGAGTGGCCCGCCCTGCTCGATGGAGAGAACCGTCGCACCCACGGGTTCGAGGCCGCTCACCGGGAAGCCGAAGACGTTGCCCTGGAAGAAGTTCCAGGTGATGTGCAGCCCGATAGGGATGGCGAGCCTCCCCGTGAGCACGTAGCCAATCCCCAAAAGGAGCCCCGCGAGGGCTATGTTGAGGGTGCTGACGACCGTGGCGTTGGGGTTGCCCAGGTGGCCGAGGCCGAAGAGGGAAGAGGAGATCACCCACGCGAGCAGCACCGCCACCTTCGGCCCACCGAGGCCCGGGAAGTTCAGCCCCTCGGCCAGGTTCGTGATCTGGTAGCCGCGGGAGAGCATCTCCTCGGAGATGCCCACGCACAAGAAGAGCACAAGCGGCATCAATATGGTGGGAAAGAACGCCCCGCTACCGGCCGCCTCGAACGTGCCGGCTACCGTTACCCACCCGGCCGCCAGCTCCACGAGAAAGATGCCCGTCATCAGCAAAGCGCCCAGGGAGAGCCCGAAGCAGAAGTCCAGCCACCAGTTCCGGTCCAGCCTCAGCCCAAACCCCGAAAAGGGCCGCCGGTCCAGGAAGCGCCCCGCGAGCCACATACTGGCGACTACCGTAACCAACGAGACCGCGGAGTTCGCCACGAGAAAGATCGGTGGCCCGGCCAGGATCTCCGTCCCCCCGCCCCTAGGTGGTGCCCAGCCGAGCAGGGCGAGCGCCCCGGATGCCAACCACCCTACCACAAAGCCGACTCCCAGGACCAGCGCGAGCTGCAGAAGCAGGCGCCAGAAGGCGCGCGGCCTTCCCTCCAGGTGGTTGTAGAACGGGTTCACCATAAGCTCACGAAGCTTTCGTTTTACGGGATCACGACGGATAGAGTCTAAGATGCCCTCCTCGAAACTTCACGCTTCCCTTTGTCTACCTTGTGCGTCTCCGCTAAGATCGTTGTGGGTACGAAGAGGCCGGACAGTGCTGGATGGACACGCGAAAGGAGAAGGCGTATGGCTACCGTCGTCGGGGTTCCGAAAGAGGTCAAGGACGGCGAGATGCGGGTCTCGATGCAGCCGGACGGGGTCGCGGAGCTGGTACACCACGGGCACGAGGTGGTCGTCGAGGAGAGAGCCGGGGTGGGCGCTAGCTTCGACGACGAGGAGTATGCAGAGGCCGGGGCCAGTATCGTGGGGAGCGCCGAGGAGGTCTTCGAGAGGGCGGGCCTGATCGTGAAGGTCAAGGAACCGGCGCCGGAGGAGTACGGCCTCTACCGTGAGGGGCAGGAGCTCTTTACCTACCTGCACCTGGCCTCGGACAAGGACCTTACAGGGTTCCTGATGGAGCAGAAGGTGAACTCCATCGCCTACGAGACGGTCGAGTTGCCGGATGGCAGCCTGCCTCTGCTCGCCCCGATGAGCGAGGTCGCCGGCAGGATGGCGGTGCAGGCGGCGGCGCACCACCTGGAGAGTCCCCAGGGCGGCGCGGGGCTGCTCTTGGGCGGCGTCCCGGGGACGCCCGCCGCAAGGGTTACCATCATCGGCGGCGGGGTAGTGGGGACGGAGGCGGCCAAGATAGCCCTGGGCATGCGGGCCATCGTGAGCGTTTTGGACACGAACCCCAGGCGCCTCGCGTACCTCTCCGACATCTTCGAGGGTAGGGCGGATCTCGTGATCCCCAACAGGGCGAGGACGGCCTCCTACGTGAGGGGGGCGGACGTGGTCGTCGGCGCGGTCCTGGTGGCCGGGGCCAAAGCGCCGAAGATAGTGACCCGCGAGATGGTGAAGAGTATGAGGGATGGGAGCGTGGTCGTGGACGTTGCCGTGGACCAAGGCGGGTGCATCGAGACGAGCCGTCCCACCACCCACTCGGACCCGACCTACGTCGAGGAGGGCGTGGTGCACTACTGCGTCGCCAATATCCCCGGCGCGGTAGCTCGCACCTCGACGCTCGCCCTGACCAGTGTGACGCTGCCGTATCTCATCAACATTGCCGACAAAGGCGTGGAGGGTGCGGCTCAGGAAGATCCGGTCCTTGCCAAGGGCCTCTCGACCCTGGGGGGCAGCCTCGTCTCCGAGCCCGTGGCCGAGGCCCACGACCTACCCCACGAACCTTTGGAGAAGCTTCTTAGCTGAACCTCCGCTCCTCTTATTGCCCTTCTCGGCCCCGGTCTTCTTGTCTGCCTTTTTGACCTTCTTGTCCTTCCCTTCCTCGGCCTCCGAATCGATGTCCTCTTCGGTGTCATCTTTGGTGGGCTCGTCCTTGGCTTCGGACGTGTTGACGGTCTCGGAGGTAGCGCCGAACTCGTCGGCGCTCTCGGAACCTATGAACGTTGCCACCGCTACTCCGCCCGTAAAGAGTAGCGCCGTCCCAACAATAAACAGTATGACCGGTGGCCTCATAACTTCCTTTCGTCTAAGACTTGCATACCCTCTAACTAGCGCTATCCGCTCGGCGTTGCATTTCTGAAGAGGGACGATCGATTACTCTATTCTGGTCCCGGACACGCATCCTCCTAAAGGAAAGTTTTTTGCCCGAAAGTATGAGCTTCGCGGGCAAGCTTGCCCGCGAAGATAGGAGCCTTACATCTAATTAGATCCCGGACCCGATACGCGAGACTATGGCGAGTCGGCGGGTTCGGAGAACGCCTGCCGCCTGTGCCGTTCGTAGCGCGGTGTATGCTCTATGTTCAGAAGGATCGTTCGCACCGGAGAAGGGTTGCCGTGACGGAGGGAGTTTTAGTGTTCGACTATCCACGTGAGGGTGAGGGGTACGTGCTGATGGAGCGCATGGAGGGTGCCGTCCCTGGCTACCTCTCCTACAGCGCCCAGGAGGGTGAGGTGATCTGCCTCTTCGAGAGCGTCCTAGAGGCCGAGCAGTTCTACGTGCGCTGGCGGTCCAGGATCCCCGGCGAAGGATGGGGTGCGGTGCGGCTTGAGACCGAGGAGCTGGTAAAGGTGCTGCGAAACTTCGACCTAGTCTCCGTCAACCCGCAGCCCGACCCGGGCGCGACCGAGTATCTCCAACCCATCGAGGATTTCGTCCGCGAGCTGCGGCAACCGGGGTAAACGTTTCTTTGAGCTCGATGAGGAGGAAACAGAGCGTCGAAACTCGTGCCCCGGCGCCTCCCACCGCGCCGGAAGGTAGGTTAACTCCCTGCAAAATCTGGGCCTGCCGGGACTCCGGTCGGCGGAAACCTTACCTTCGGTTGACGAAACGCGACCAAACTTTGATACAGTATGCTCCGTGAAACCGGCGGGCAACCTTTTCCGCGGCGCCGGTCCCGGCAGGCGGAGCAACGGAGGTGGCGAGCGTGCGCGTGAGGAAGCTTTTGTTGGTGGTAGCAGCCCTGGCGATGGTAATGGCTCTGACCGCCTGCAGCGGCTCGAACGAGGAGAGCACTCCCGACGAGGCCGTCGCGCCGGATGCTCCCTCTTCCCAGCAGAAGCAGAGCGCCGCAGACAAGGCGAAGGCTCCGGATGATCCGACTCTGACGCTCACGGTGCCCAGCATGGAGCGCGTAAACAACTCCCCCATTCCCGACACGTTCGGCGACGACGAGGATTCGCTCAGGGCCTTCGCCGGCATCCACCTCGAAGGTACGGGCTTCCCATGGCAAGAGGAGGCCAACGTCTACATAGCCGGGCACCGCTTGGGCTACCCGAACACCCCCAGTTTCCTCGCCTTCTGGGACATAGACAACGTCGTGGAGGGCGACCAGATCTTTGTCAAGGACGCCAACGGCGGGGAGTACACCTACGAAGTGTTCCAGACCCTCGAGGTGGAGCCGACGGAGCTGTTCGTGACGGAGCCCATAGAGGGCAAAAACATACTCACCCTGCAGACGTGCACGCTCCCTGACTACGCGAAGCGCGTAGTCGTTCAGGCCGAACTTCAGGAGAGCCGGGTTTAGAACGGCACCGGGCCGCTCCGCGGGCAGAGGCGAAATCACCGAGGGCCGGGCACTCCCCCGGCCCCTTTTCTGTTCCAGCCTCCTCTCGGAAGAGCCGAGAAGGGTCGGCCGAGAACCCTGAGAGAAGGCCATATGGTGCAATCGATACATTATTAGGACCGGCGCTATCATTCCCCCTCCTAAAGCGCCGGTCCCGGATTTTGAGCTTTCAGCCGTCAGCAGTCAGCCAAAATGCCGAAAGACGAAGGCTTGGCAAAGCAAAAGAAAAGGTTGTCGATGGACCTTGCCACCCTACTCTACGCTTCGGCAAACGCTACGGACTGTCGGGTGAGCAAGAGAAGCTGACGGCTAAATGCCTCCGAACGATGCCGCGCGCTTCTCCAGGAAGGCGGAGATCCCCTCGCGGGCGTCGGCCGTGCGCGAGATGTCTGCGATG
>DATDKT010000090.1:0-32884 GCA_036519775.1 Rubrobacteraceae bacterium | reverse complement strand
CGTCCCCGGCGGCCCCGCCGACGACGCCGGGATGAACTCGGGGGACGTGATCACCGCCCTTGGCTCCGCCGAGATCGCGGATTCCGGCGATTTGCTCGCGGCCCTGCGTGATTACAGGCCCGGCGACGACGTCACCCTCACTGTCATCCGCGGTGGGAGAGGCAACGAAGAGAGCGTCGAGGTCGAGCTCGGGGAGCTCCCGCAGCAATGAAGACCGAAAGGAGAGATCGTGTGGTCGGGGCGGCTTAAAGAGACCTTTGCCATCATAACCATCGGCGACGGGGTAATAGCGTTCCTCGCCCCTAGGCAGCACTCTCTTCTCTGGGCCTCCGGCCCCGCAAGCATCCGCAAAGTAGCCCGCTACTTCGCCGACAACCCTACCTGCATGCGCCTCCTCGGCCTGACCCAGATCGGCTTCGGCGTCTGGCTGGCCCTCAGGCAGTACCGGGAGGAATAGCCCTTGGCCCACCCGCACCCCTACGGAGACCACGACCACGGGCGAGGGGCCGACCGGCGCGCGCTCGCTATAACCTTCGTCCTGACCGCCGCGTTCACGATGGTCGAGGTCGTCGGCGGCCTCATAACCGGAAGCCTCGCGCTGCTCGCGGATGCGGGACATATGCTCTCGGACGCTCTCTCTTTGGGGGTCGCGCTCTTCGCCGTCTGGCTGGCGGGGAGGCCCTCGACCCCGAACCGCTCCTTCGGCTACAAGCGGGCCGAGATTCTGGCCGCCCTCTTTAACGGCGCAACCTTGGTTGCTATATCTGTCTGGATCTTCATCGAGGCCTATCATCGCTTCCGGGAACCCCCGGAGATCCTGGGCGGCTGGATGCTGGTGGTGGCAGCTGTTGGCCTCGTCGTGAACGCCGCGGGCGCCGCGATCCTCTCACGCTCGGGCGGCGAGAGCCTGAACCTGCAGGGCGCGCTGCGTCACGTCGTGGCGGATATTCTGGGCTCGCTCGGCGCATTAGCGGCCGCGCTCATGATACTCGCCACCGGCTGGTACTACGCCGACCCGATAATCAGCGTCCTCATCGGCCTGCTGGTCCTGGGTAGCTCCTGGAAACTCCTGCGCGACTCGTCGAACGTCCTCCTCGAAGGCACGCCCCGCGGCATCGACGCCGACGACGTCGGCAGGAGTATGGCCGCCTCGGAAGGGGTCCAAGAGATCCATGACCTGCACATCTGGACCATCACCTCCGGCTTCCCCGCGCTCGCGGCCCACGTCCTCGTCGGCCGCGACGAGAACTGCCACGACCGCCGCCGCGACCTCGAAGAGCTCCTCGCCCGCGAGTACGGCATCGAGCACACAACCCTCCAAGTAGACCACGCCGGCGACCACCAAAGCACACTCCACGATCTGCAGTTCCGCTTGCGCGGCGAGTAGCCACACTAGAGCCCAGCAAAATACGGGCCTCAGAGCTTACGCCCAAACACGGTGGGCGAGGATTGCTCGAAACGCTCTCGTTGCACTAATGTATCAACCTGCGTTAGAATGATTCTGTGAGAGACGAACGGTGCGATCTGCTGTGTGTGGACCTTTCACGGGCGGAGGAGATACGCCAGGGGAGGCTCGATGCAAGGGCTGCTCACGAGGCCGCCGAGCGGGCGCGGGCGCTCTCGGACCCGACGCGGCTCACGCTGGCGGCCGCTTTAGGTGAGGGTGGGGAGCTCTGCGGGTGCGACCTGGCCTGGATCTCCGAGCGCGCCCAGAACCTCGTCTCGCACCACCTGCGTGTCTTGCTCTCGAAGGGCCTCGTCACCAGCAGGCGGGAGGGCAAGATCGTCTTCTACTCCCTCACCCAGAGCGGGCGCTCGTTGCTCGCGGCCGTGCTCGGCGAGAAGATGAAGGAAGTAAGCAGGTGAGCCGCCCCAAGAAGGTGTTGCCGGTTATCCAGCCGGTGGCAGGCTCGGCGCCCGTCCGTCAGGAGGCTGTAAGGTCCGTACCCATAGATGGAGTCGAGCGGACGGTCGTACAAGTCGAGGGGATGGACTGCGCGAGCTGCGCGATAACGGTCGAGAAGAGCGTCTCGCGGTTACCCGGCGTACACAAAGCTACCGTAAACTTCGCCGCCAGCCGGCTCGACGCGGAGCACGACAAGGGCATCGCCTTAGATCAGATCGAGCAGGCAGTGAGGAACGCAGGCTTTGGCGCGGGCCGCGCCGAGGAGGCAGACAGGGCGCCGTTCTGGCGCACGCCCCGAGCGCTCTCGGTGTTGGCCTCGACGCTATTGTTCGCCTTGGGCTTCGCGCTCGGCTTCGCTGGTGCGCCGGAGGTCACGCGCGTCTCGGCCTACATGATCGCAATCGTGGTAGGAGGATGGCCGATCTTCCGGTCTGCCCTGGCAGGTGTCCGTGCCAGGCACCTGGACATGAACGTGCTCATGAGCGTGGCAACGATCGGGGGGGCGGCGATGGGTGAGTGGGCGGAGGCGGCCTCGGTCGTCATCCTCTTCGCCGCCGGCAACGCCTTGCAAGTTTACGCGATAGACCGCACCCGTGGGGCGGTACGGGCGCTCGCGCGGCTCGCCCCGGACGAGGTTCTCGTCAGGAGTGGTAGCGTTGAGCACCTGGTCCCGGTTGACGCAGTGGCAGTAGGAGAAACGGTGCTCGTCCGCCCCGGCGAGCGGGTCGCGCTAGACGGCGAGGTGATAGAAGGCCGCACCGCCATGGATGAGTCGCCAGTCACGGGCGAGAGCACCCCGGGGGAGAAGGGTCCCGGAGACAGAGTCTTCTCGGGCTCGCTGAACGGGCAAGGCGCCCTGATGGTAAAGGTAGCGAAGAGCACCGAAGACTCCACCCTGCAACGGATCGTGAGGATGGTCGAGGAGGCGCAGACGAAGAAGGCCCCCGCCGAGCAGTTCGTGGACCGCTTCTCGCGCGTCTACACGCCGCTGGTCGTGGCCGTGGCGGTTGCCTTGGCCGTGGTGCCGCCGCTCTTAGGTGAAGACTTCGGCACGTGGTTCTACCGAGCGCTGGCGCTCTTGATCATCGCGTGCCCGTGCGCGCTGGTGATCTCGACGCCCGTTACGGTCGTCTCGGGAATAGGGGCCGCCTCCCGGCGCGGTATCCTTATCAAGGGCGGGGCCGCGCTCGAAGCGGCGGGGCGCCTGAAGGCGCTGGCCTTCGACAAGACCGGCACACTTACCGAGGGCCGACCGGTTCTCTCCCGCGTCGTGGCGCTCGACGGAGGCAGGGAAGCGGAAGCCCTGGCCCTGGCCGCCGCGCTGGAGCGCCGATCGGAGCACCCGCTGGCACACGCCATCCTTGTCGCCGGCACGGAGCAGGCCGCGGGTGGGGCCGGTCTGCCCCTAGTGGAGAATTTCCGCGCCATCACCGGGCGCGGCGCCGAGGGCGAGATCGGGGGCAGGCGTTACCTGATCGGGAGCCCTCGCCTCTTCGAGGAGCGCGGAGTCCCGCTGAGCGGGGCCGGGGCGGCGCTCGCCGAGGTCGAGCGGGAGGGCGAGACGCCGGTGATTCTGGGTGACGAACACACGCCGCTGGCCGTCCTCGGGCTCGCCGATGCGGTACGCGCGGAGGCCAGGGCCACCCTCGACGCCCTGCGCGACGCCGGGGTAGAGGAGCTCATAATGCTCACCGGAGACGCCGAAGCCCCCGCTCGCCGGGTCGCCGGGGACTTGCACATCGCTCACAAGGCACAACTCCTCCCAGAGCAGAAGGTCGAGGCGGTGCGAGAGCTCGTCGCCAGGAAGGGCACGGCGGGCATGGTCGGTGACGGCGTCAACGACGCGCCTGCTTTAGCCGCCTCTTCGGTCGGGTTCGCGATGGGGGCAGCGGGCACGGACGTTGCTTTGGAGACCGCGGACGTGGCGCTCATGCAGGACGATCTGCCGAGGCTAGCCGAGGCGGTGTGGCTCTCGCACTCGGCGGAGCAGGTCATAAAACAAAACGTCTTCGTCTCCATCCTAATAAAGGGTCTCTTCGTGCTCCTGGCCCCCTTCGGGTTGGTGACGCTGTGGCTCGCCGTGCTCGCCGATATGGGCACCTCCATCGCCGTGACCCTCAACGGCCTCCGGCTCTTTCGCCCAAGGCGTGCCTGAGAGAAGGGGGCAAGGTGCCCAGGCGGCTCACAATCGATATCCTGGCCGGGGGCTGTGTGAGATCGGTGGTTGACTACGTCCGAAAGGAGAGGATCCTGAGAGACGAAGCAGGACGCGGAAGGAAAGGTTTACCCCTCGCCTGTAACCTGCCCAAGCCGGACCTTGCAAAGCGGCGGCGGGAGTTGGCCGAAAACATCTTCGGTGGCGCGTTGAGAGCGGATGAGTTGGAGGATGGCTACGAGTTCGCCTTCCCAGGGAATGCAGAGTGGGTGGGCAAGCTCGTGGATTTCGTCAGCTCCGAGCGAATCTGTTGTCCGTTCTTCGCTTTCGAGCTCATCTTCGAGCCGGACCTCGGCCCGATCTGGCTGAGGGTTAGGGGAGCGAAGGGCGTGAAGGAGTTCATCGAGAGAGTTTACGGCGCCCCGGACCAGATAAACCTTACGATTCCCGAGTGCGTGTCGTCGAGCGGTTAAAACGGTGGGCCGGGAGGCTTAAGGTCGAGGTCTACGCGCTGTACCGGGCATACAAGGACCCGCGGGTGCCATGGTACGCCCGGATCTTCGCAGCGTGCGTGGTCGGGTATGCGTTCAGCCCGATAGACCTGATCCCCGACCCCATCCCTATCCTCGGTTATTTGGACGATTTGGTCCTGATCCCTATAGGGATCGCGTTGGCGATAAAGATGATTCCACCCAGTATCCTCGCCGAGCACCGCGCACAGGCCCGGGCGTTCGCCGCGAAGGGCAAGCCGGTCAACCGCGCCGCGGCGGCAGTCGTGGTCGTCGTGTGGTTCTCTATGGCCGCGCTGGCCTTCTATCTGGTGGCACAGCTGTAGGATTTTTCCCGGCTCTGCTTCCGGTAGGGCTTTTCCTGTGTGCTAGGATTCAAACACCCGCGCGAGGGGCGGAACCCGCGCGAGGGGCGGAGGCCACAGACCTTCGAGACGCCAACTTATTCGCGCAGCGGACCTGGAGAGTGGCAAAGAGAGGTACAGATTTGGGCAAGATTAGGAGCGGCGGAAGGTTAAACAGGACCACGATCATCATCGGCCTGGTCGTCCTGGCTTTTATCGCGGGTTTTATCACCCTCATCGTAGTCGACAGCCAGCAGCGGGCGGAGCGCGAGCCACCGGAGGGCGTCGAGGAGTTCGACGTGGGAGCGTCCGGCCAGCACACCCAGGACCCCGTGGACTACGAGCAGGACCCGCCCGCCGGCGGCGAGCACAACCCCGTGTGGCAGAACTCTGGCTTTTACGAGGAGCCGATACGCAGCGAGAACGCCGTCCACACTCAGGAGCACGGGGCGGTCTGGATCACCTACTCCCCCGACCTCCCGCAAGACCAGCAGGACAGAATCCGGGAGATCGTGGAGAGTCAGGACTGCCTGCTCGCAAGCCCCTACCCAGGCCTAGACTCCCCGATAGTAGCCTCCGCCTGGGGCTACCAGATACGTCTCGAAAGCGCAGATGACGAGAACCTGGAGAGGTTCATCAGCTCCTACCGGCGCGGTCCGCAAACCCCCGAGCCAGGCGCCGCCTGCACCGGCGGTACGAGCGACGTCATCTCGTAGATGAGAGGAGGCGTGCAACGCTCTACTGAAAGCTCGCGCGAAGCTCCCACCTCCCAAAGGCGTGGTTGGCTCCCGCGAGGATCGGTCTTCACCATCGTCCTCCTCGTGGTCGCCGTCGCCGTAGCCGCCGCGGCGGGCGCGGCCCTGGCGTCGCTCTTCTCCGGCGGTGCACCCACCGACCTCCCGGCGGAGGTGGCGGATATCGGAGCCCCTTCCGACTCTTCACCCGAGGCCGGCTTCGCTAGAGATATGATGGTCCACCACGCCCAAGCGGTAGAGATGGCGGAGATCGTACGCGACAAGACAGGGAGCGAGGAGATACGCACCCTCGCCGCCGACATCGCTCTCACTCAGCAGGCCCAGATAGGCCAGATGCAGGGCTGGCTGCAGGTGTGGGACCTCCCCCCCACCGGTACCGAGCCCGCCATGAGCTGGATGGGAGAGCCTCATGAGGGGAGGATGCCGGGGATGGCGAGTCCTGAGGAGATAAACAACCTCCAGCAAGCACCCCCCGAGGAGGCGGAAGCGCTCTTCCTGCAGCTTATGATCCCGCACCACGAAGCGGCGGTGCCGATGGCGCAGGCGGTGCTCGAGGAGACCGACCGTAAGGAGGTCGAGAGGCTGGCGGGCTCCATCATGGCCTCTCAGCAGGCGGAGATAGAGCTAATGCGGGGCCTCCTGCAAAGGCGCGGCGTTACGGTCGAAGACGGAGAAGGCGAGTCCGATCCGGGCAGGCCCTCTCACGATGCCGACGGACACTCCCCCGGCGGTCATTAGCACCGCATTCACGCCGTGAGCCGGGCCGCCAGCGCTAGCCTCGCGCTCGCCCTCGCTCTTGCGGTCTTTCTCGTAGATCAGGGCTTTAAAAGGCTGATCGAAGGCTCGATGCGACTCGGGGAGAGCACGCCCTTGATCCCACAAGTCCTACGCCTCACCCACACGAGGAACGAGGGCGGGGCGTTCGGGATCTTGGGCGGCCAGAGCGGGGTGCTGCTGCTCGGAAGCGCGGTCGCGGTCGCGTTCGTTCTGTGGATGCTCCTCAAAGGTACACCCACACGCGCTACGACCTCGAGTTGCGGCCTCATCCTCGGCGGCGCCGCCGGTAACCTCCTCGACCGCCTGAGCGCCGGCGAGGTCACCGACTTTTTAGACCTCGAGTTCTGGCCCCTTCAGCAGTGGCCCGTCTTCAACGCCGCCGACGTCGCCATCGTCTTCGGCGCGGCCATCCTGCTCCTCGCCAGCTTCCGCTCCGAAAAAGCCAGTCGGCGGTCTGCTGAAGGTGATCAAGACCAAAAGCAGACCGCCGACGGCGGATAGCCGGCCGCTAGCTGGTGGTCTCTTCCCCGCGGTCCGCCGGCTCTGTCTTACTTCCGGGCGCCTCGGCGGTCTGCTGTTCGCGAAGCTGGCGCCGGACACCGCCGTGAAGGACGAGATCCCGCTCGCGATCCGAGAAGTCCGCTAGCACCGTGATCTCCTCGCCGTCCTCTGACTGGAGCGGCAGATCTCTGTCGCCGTTCTCCAAGTGCTGGCGGATATCCACCAGCGTCCACTCCTGGCCCTGCTCGAACTTGTCGTAGTCCCCGTCGTTCTCGAAGAGCAACGGCACGATGCCCTGCGAGATGAGGTTACGCCGGTGGATTCGGGGGAAGCTCTTGGCGATGACCGCCCGTATCCCGAGGTGAAGAGGCGAGAGGGCGGCGTGCTCCCGGCTGGAACCCTGCCCGTAGTTCTCGCCTGCCACGATAAAGCCCGGCGCCATCTCCTGGGCCTTCTCGGGGAACTTGGGGTCGAAGCGCCTCAAAGTATACTTGGCGAGCTCCGGTATGTTGGAGCGGAATGCCATCACCTCGACCCCGTCGGGTGAGAGGTCTCCGGTCGAGATATCGTCCGGGAGGACTATGGTTACCGTACCGGCAAGGTCCTCGGGGAGTTCCGGGGGCTCGGGTGGCTCGTGTATGTTCGGGCCGCGCGGTATCTCGATGCCGCCCGCTTCGTCCTCGGGGGCGGAGTCGAGTATCTGGCTATCGTCCACGGCCGGGTACCTCGGCGCCTCTTGCAGGTCCGGGTAATCGCCGAGCTCGCGCGGGTCGGTAATCACACCGTGAAGGGCCGTCGCCGCGGCCGTCGGCGGGCTGCATAGGTACACGTGGTCGTCCTGCGTCCCGCTCCTGCCGGGGAAATTTCTATTGAACGTCCTGACGCTCACCGAATCGCTCGGCGGCGCCTGTCCCATCCCGACGCACGGCCCGCACGCGGGCTCTAGCATCCGGGCTCCGGCGCGCACGAGGTTCGCGTACACCCCGGTCCGCGCGATGGAGTCCAGGATCTGTCGGCTCCCCGGCGTCACGGTCATGACGAGCTCGGGGGCCACCGTCTCGTCCTTGAGGACCGCGGCCACTACCGCCAGGTCCTCGAAACCCGAGTTGACCGAGCTTCCCACGCAGACCTGGTGGGCCTTGGTACCGGCGACCTCGCTCACAGGAACCACGTTGCCGGGTGAGCTGGGCTGGGCGATAAGGGGCTCCAGCTTGTCTAGTTCGACGAGTTCGTGCTCGTCGTACTCGGCGCCCTGATCGGCCTTTAGCTCCACGTAGTCGTCGGGGCGCTGCTGGGTCTCCATCCACTCGCGAGTGCGCTCGTCGGAGGGGAAGATGCCGGTGGTAGCGCCGGTCTCTATCATCATGTTGCAGATCGTCATGCGTCCCTCAACCGGGATGGTCTCGACCCCCGGACCGTAGAACTCGAAGATGCGCCCGGCCCCGCCGTCGACGTCCCGCCGCCTTAAGAGCTCCAGGATTACGTCCTTTGGCGTAACCCAGTCCTGTAGCTCGCCGGTGAGCTCCACGCCGACGACCGTGGGCACCGCGTTGTTAAAGGGGTTGCCCGCCATCACCAGCGACACGTCCAGCCCTCCGACCCCGATGGCGATCTGGCCCACCGCGCCCGAGGTCGTCGTGTGGGAGTCGGCCCCGATGAGGGTCGTGCCGGGTTTGGCGAACCTCTCCACGTGTAAGTAGTGGCAGATACCGTTGCCGGGCCTGGAGAAGTGGAGGCCGTACTTGGCGGCGAACGCCTGCAGGAAGATGTGGTCGTCCGGGTTCTTGTGGTCGAGCTGGATGATGTTGTGGTCCACGTACTGCACAGCCAGGTCGACCTGGACCCTCTCGACCCCCATCTGCTCCAGCTGCAAGCACGCCATCGTGCCGGTGGCGTCCTGGAGCAGGCACTGGTCTATCCGGAGGCCCACCTCCTCGCCCTGCTCGTACGTGCCGCTCTCTACGTGATCCTTGAGGATCTTCTCGACCAGGTTATCGGCCATGACACTTCACCCCTTCTAGGTTTTCCCTGCCTCGTATTCCCCATTCTTACACAAATGGCTACCCGCGGCGCTTTGCTCCTGCGCGCAAGGCCGTCCCTGGCGCCCCTAATCCTGTGCCAGACGTTCGTAGACCGAGCGGTACTTGCGGAGGACCTGCCGCAACTCCTCCGTGGTCTCCTCATTCGAGCCTTCGCCGGCGCTCTCTACAGAGCGGGCGACGACTTCAGCGCGGGCGCGTCGGGCCTCGCGGTAGTCGTCGGCGATCTCGGGGTACGCGACAGCCAAGCTCCGCTCCGTCTCCCGGTCGTCCTGGGCGGAGTCGGAGATCAAGTTACGCTCTTCGAGGAGGTCCGAGACGGTCCGGTCGGCCAGCTCGATGGAGCGTTCGGGGTTGTCCACGAAGATTCGCTCGATCTCGTGCATGCGCTCCTCGTAGCGCCTGCGGCTCTCGTCGGAGAGGGATTCTATCTGCCGCTCCACACGCCCCCGGCGCTGCCGGAGCTCCCTCTCCGCCTCTTCCTCGGAGCCACGCTCCTCTACGGTCCGCTCGTACTCCTCGCCAAACTCCTCGCGCGTCCGCTCGCGCTGCTCCTCTCTCCGGCGCTGCCGGCTACGGCGTGAGAACAGGGGAATCGCTCCTAGGGCGAGCAACAGGATTACGACGACCACGATAATTACCAGCAAGGTAGTACCGGTCATGGATTCTCCTCCCACTAATTATTTGTATGACGTTGTTCCCGGAGCAGCGCGCGTGTAACCCCCTGCGCCCGAGCAAGCGTAGATCGGGACCCGGCTCCTCCAAACCTGCTCGACTATCGCAGGCTCTTCGCGGATGAGGCGACCGGCTTCAGACGGTATAATCCGCGCCGGCATACAGAGGCGTCTTGATACCGAAACACCTCCCCAAGGTCCGCCTTAGAGGCCGTTTGGTTTTCCGGAGAGGCTCTCGTCTCCTACCGGCCCTCGGGATACGGCGCATCGAGGAGAACTATGGATAGCAGAGACACACCCGCAGGTTCCCCCTCTGCCTCTGAGGAAGAGGGAGGCAGGCCCCTCGTCAGCGTCATCATGGGCAGCACTTCCGATTGGGAGACCATGCGCCACGCGGTAGAGGCGTTGCAGCGGTTCGGCGTACCTCACGAGCGGCGCGTCGTCTCCGCCCATCGCACACCCGGGCTGATGGCCCGGTTCGCAGTGGAGGCGGAGGAGCGTGGGATCTCGGTGATCATAGCGGGAGCGGGTGGGGCGGCGCACCTGCCAGGGATGGTCGCCGCGCAGACGCTGATACCGGTGCTCGGTGTGCCAGTGGAGAGCCGCGCGCTCAAGGGTCTGGATTCGCTCCTCTCCATCGCTCAGATGCCGGGAGGAATTCCGGTCGGCACGCTCGCTATCGGCAAGGCGGGGGCTACCAACGCTGCTCTCCTAGCCGTCGCCATTCTCGCGACCACGAGACCAGCGTTACGCAAGAAACTCGAAGCCTTCCGCCGCGAGCAGACCGAGAAGGTTCTGGGGGCGGAGCTGCCGTGAACACGCCGATATTACCCGGCGCGGTGATCGGGGTTCTCGGTAGCGGCCAACTGGGCCGGATGCTCGCCCTCGCCGCCCGGCGGATGGGTTACCGCACTCACGTTTTCTCGCCGGACCCCGGCGCTCCGGCGAGCCAGGTCGCAGACCGCGCGTGGACCGCAGCCTATGACGACCTCGACGCCGTGCGGGCGTTCGCGCAAAGTGTTTCCGCCGTCACGCTGGAGTTCGAGAACATACCCGCGTCTACCGTGGAGGAGATCGAGAGGCTCGTGCCCGTCAGACCCGGCAGTGCGGTGCTCCAGACGACGCAGCACCGCCTGCGCGAGAAGACCTTTCTCGAGCGCGCGGGATTCCCTACCGTACCCTTTCGAGCCGTACCGTCCCGTGCCGCCTTGGACGGCGCCCTTCAGGAGCTTGGGCCACCCACCGTGCTGAAGACGGCGGGCTTTGGCTACGACGGCAAGGGGCAGACGAAAATCAGCACCTCGGACGAAATAGAGGCGGCGTGGGCCACGCTCGGCGGGGGTGAGGCAGTGCTGGAGGCGTGGGTCGCCTTTGAGTGCGAAGTCTCCGTCGTCGCTGCGCGGGGAATGGACGGCGCGTTCGTCCACTTCGGTGTTGTAGAGAACACTCACCGTGACCATATCCTCGACCTCACCGTCGCTCCTGCGGCCATCTCGCCAGAGGCGACGTACGAAGCGGTCGAGATCACCCAGGGCATCTTCGAGGAGCTGGACATCGTTGGGACGGCGTGTGTAGAGCTCTTTTTGAGTACCTACGGGAAGCTACTCGTCAACGAAATCGCACCACGCCCGCACAACAGCGGCCACTGGACGATCGACGCCGCCGTGACGTCACAGTTCGAGCAGCAACTGCGCGCCGTCTGCGGTGTCCCGCTCGGCGGCGCCGGGCAACTGCGGTCCGCGGCGACGGCCAACCTCCTCGGGGACCTCTGGATGCACGGCGAGCCGGAGTGGACGGCGGCCCTGGCGTTCCCCGAGGCAAAGCTCCACCTCTACGGCAAGCGGGAGGCGCGGCCCGGGCGCAAGATGGGCCACCTTACCGCCCTCGCCGGCACCACGGTGGCGGCCGCAAAGCTCGCCCACGCTGCCCGCGCTTCAATCACACCTGTCCGGAGAACCGGGGCTTCTCTCGAACTCTAGCTTCGGACGACCTTGCGACGCTCGCCCGTGTGGACATCGTAGATCGCGCCGGATACAGTGATGTCTTCGCGGATGAGTTCGGAGCGGCGCGATGCTTCCACGTCGTCGCGCACGCTCTGCTCGAAATCAGGGAATGGGAGGAAGCCTCAGCCCGTCGTGTCCACGCCGAGATCTTCTATCTTCGCCGTCAGGTCCTCGTTGGAGACACAGAAGCGCAGCTCAGAGATGCGTTGTATTTGGATATTACGTGGGGGTGTGAAGGCTCCTACTGTATGATCGCTCCGGTCCCGCACCTATGCTCTAATTAGGATCGGCTCTTGTGGTATTCACCGAGATGCCGAGAGGGCTTCCGTTCTCGGAACCCGTACATGAGAAGAGCCGGAGCTGTTAGACCCCGGCTCTCTGCGACCTCTCGATAGTTAGGTTACAGGCTCCTCCTTAGGCTTGGGCTTCCTCCGGGGAGGGGATGGCCCCTATCTGCTGCATCATGCCCAGGGCATCATAATTGTCCCAGGTTTCCTCTATCTTGCTATCAACGATGCGCTCTACGCTGGTCCCCGCCACCGTCACCCGGTTCCCTGTAGGAGCGATGCCCATAATCTCCCCCTGGTGAGTGCCACTCGCTATCCAGCGGGTCACCACCATATCCCCTTCGGCTACCTGATCCTCGACGCTCATCTGTACATCAGGGAAAGCGTTGCGATACATGCTAGCGAATTCTTTGGCGCCTTCAGGGCCGCGTATATCCTCAGGACTTGCAGGATCATGGCCTACAAAGTTAGGGGCGAAAAGCTCGTATGCCGCGTCCAGGTCCCCTTGGCCGCTAAAAACCTCCTCAAGCGCCCGTCGCGCGATGGCCTTGTTCTCTTCGGACATAGCCTCTGCTCCTTCCTCCCGCTTTCCCCAGCGGGTTAGCTGTTCTTTGACAATGACCGCAAAGAACGCAGGTGTCAAGGGTTACGGAAGGAACTTTCTCCTAGCTAGGGGCTGTAGATGCCTCTATTCACCGAGCTGCCTAGAGGGTTATCGTTGTCGGAAACTACTCCCCCAGAGTAGGCGCTTGACCTATACGAGAGTAGGCGCTTGTACCATCCTCAAATAGGTACTTTGTCCGATGCGCACTCTCGCCGTCGCTGCCACACTCTAAGTGTAAGGCAAACCCATCTGAAGGGAGCGGTTTTTGTTTTGGCGACGCATCCTTGCCGAGGCGGGGCTGGTGGCGCTCTTGGGGTCGCTTATGGTGTCGCTGGTGCTCATCGCGATCCTCGTAGTAGCGACGCTCGCGGTCGAGATAGACCGCCTACCAGACGACCCGGGGAACGGGCGAGTGCCTTGGCACGCGCCGCTAGAGAAGGGAGGCGCGTAGTCCCCCTATTCACCGAGCTGCCGAGAAGGGGTGTTCTCGGAAGCTCGTATACAGCCCGGTGAATCGTTATGCGCTAGGGCCGGGGCTAAGCACCATTTTCGTGCCCTGAAAGCCGTGGTAGTCAACACAATATGTAGCAGGATTGGATGTATATGCAGGGACCAGCAAGGACGTGGCGGATTGCCTCTACAGAGCATTTGAGGAAACTTGAAGCTATCTGGGCGGCTCTGTGAGGTCACCTAACCAGGGTTAATTCCACATCTGAGACTTCTCTGCCTAGCACGGCGTGGAACTTTACGTCAGAGGTGGTTGTCGCGGAGAAACCATCAATCCATCAACTGTACGAACTGACAACGCCCCGAAGGTCCGCTTCTCCGCCACGCTGGCCAGGAGCCAGAGGTCGAGCTGGCGCTGGTCTAGCGTTTAGGACTCGTGAACTGCTCACTGGACTGCGTATAAGTACGCGGCCTCTCGGAGATCGTCGAATAAGGTTTTCTCGGAAACTCGCGCCATCGGTATAGTTGCGAACGTGAGATACTTAGGTGCGGGTGAGATTCTTAAAGGACTAGTAGAGTGCTTAAATGGTTGTTTGGCGATGGACGAAGCGCGTTGGCATCGGGCTTGCGGGGTTGGTCGTCGTCCTACCGCTTGCGGGCGTGATCTACCAATTCGTAACTACTAAGATCGACGAATATAGGTATCCCGCGCGCGGCGAGATGGTCGATGTGGGCGACTACAGCTTGCATCTCTATTGTACGGGAGAAGGAGGAGCACCGACCGTCGTGATGGATTCCGGGCTCGGCGGCACTGTGTTGGATTGGCAGCTGGTTCAGCCGGAGGTTGCGAAATTCATGCGCGTATGCACCTACGATCGAGCTGGCATGGGTTGGAGCGACCCGGGTGCTCAACCACGCACAAGCCAGCAGATCGTTAAAGAGCTTCATACTTTGCTGGGTAATGCCGGGGTACAAGGACCTTACGTGTTGGTCGGTCACTCGTTCGGCGGGACCAATATGCAAGTGTACGACAACCAATACTCGGACGAAGTCGCAGGGATCGTGTTGGTCGATTCGGCCCTTGAAGACGAAGAGGCGGTGACCTTGACAAGGTCACTACAACCATCGCCGGTGTTGCTGAAGATTCTCGCTACGATCGGCGTCACTCGCCTACCTTACACTCTGGGGGGAGAAGCGCCTGGCCAGACATCGCCCGATCTTCTAGACGAGCAAGCCGCAATTTCTTCCCACCGTAAGGACGCCTTCGCGGTTGCGGATGAAACGTCTTCCCTTGAGGAGAGCTTCGACGAGAATCGCGCGGCTCCTATGTCGCTAGGGGATAAACCGTTAATAGTTCTGACTGCGGGACCTCTCCCATCGGAAGTACTTACGAGCCAGGGCCTCTCACAAGAGCAGGCGCGTCAAATGGATGAACTTCACAGCGAATCTCAAATAGACTTAACGCGGCGCTCCCAAAATGCAAGACAGGTTATCGTGGAGGATAGTGGGCACTATATCCATGTGGAACACCCCGATCTCGTGAAAGACGCTATTCGCCAAGTAGTAGAAGCCGCACGAAATGGTAGCAGTGTATGACGTGACAACACACCATCTTCTGAGATCGCTGTTGTTTCTTGGCGGTTCCGCGAGCCGGTAAACAGCATAAGATCTTGTAGCGTCGTATTAAGGATGCGGGATCTTGGAAGGGACGCAGGCGGCTAGCACCTCCTCACGCAGTATTCAAATGCAACGCGCCCCCGAGCTTCACTTCTCCGCCACGCTGGGTGAGGAGCCGGAGATTGAGCGGGCGCTGGTCTGGCGGTTAGCGCTAGTGCCTTGCTCACGACACCCCTGCAAGCTGGCTTCTCGGAACTTCGCATCCAGGATCTTGCGGAGTCCCGCCCGGTTATCGGAAGGATGACCGCGCCGCCAAGCGGCGGCTGAGGTCCGGGTAAGTTAAAGTTAAGAGCAGAGTTTGCAGAGAGGAGGAATGGTGGACCGAGGAGACGGAGCGGACCCGTTCGCACGACTAAAGGATCCCGACGAGCAGTACAGTGTCTATGACTCGCACTACGAGAAGATCGGGGAGGTGAACGATCTGGTTCTGGGCGAGGACGGCCGGGTATTGTACGTTGGAGTAGGAATGGGCTTTTTCGGGACTAACTCTACCCTGATCCCGGCGGAGATCATCCGGGTTAACGACCGGCGGCGCCTGATCGAGGTCTCAGAGCCGGCCGAAGCGATCAAGCACGCCCCCCACTTCAGCAGAAGCGAGGAGCTTACCCCCGAGCTGGAGAACCACGTGCGTGCCTATTTCGGATTGGAAAACCTCCAACCTTCACCGGACCACGAGCCTCAAGGACCGGACATCTCGGAGGCTTCCACTGCACACCCCGTCCCCGACGGCTGGGCGGAGACGGTCCCGATCGAGCGGGTGGAGACAGACGGCTCCACCCCGGAGAGTGCCGAAGAAGCGCCCCGCGGAGACGCGCCGGAACATACGGAGCCCGAAGAGCCCGCCGGCAAGCAAGAACCCGCGTCCGCACGAACAGGCTCCGAAGGGCCGATCAGTGAACGCCTGAGCGAGGAACCGGAAGGTCCACTCGGCCGTTTGACGACTGGCGGCGTGACGGTGCATCGCCTCAGAAGGTAACGAGAAGGCCCGGGCTTTCCTGGGCAAAACCCTGTCGGTCGAGGTACTGGGCCGCCGTGATGGTCAGCTACCCTCTCCTTCGTCCCGCTACCGAGAGAATACTGATGATCAGCGGCTACATACCGGCCTCCGAGAAGCCCGGTCCCGACGAGATTCTGGCGGCGCTCAAGGAGGCGGTCCACGAAGACCCCGGGCTCCAGGAGCGCCCGTCCGAAGATATCTCCCGCGACTCCGCCCGCGGCGGTTATCTTGAACAAGAGCCCTCCACTACCCTTGTAGCAGAGCTGCTGGAAGCCCTCGAACGCGGTGAGGGATAACCGGTCCGGTATCTCGTAAACTAGGTTCTGCCGACGCGGCGGCTTATCCTATTATCAGGCCGTAGCGCCCCCGTCCACGACGACCGTCTGGCCGGTCACGTAGGCGGCGGCGGGGGAAGCGAGAAAAAGCACTGCGCCCTTTATATCCTCGGGGTCGCCGAAGCGCCCGAGCGGGATATCTTCGAGCATCTTCTCCTCGAAGTTCTCTATGAGGCCGCCGCTCATCTTGGTCGGGAACCAGCCGGGGGCGATGGCGTTGACGTTTATGCCGTGCCGTGCCCAGGAGGTCGCCAGGGATCGGGTCATTGAAATTACGGCGCCCTTGCTGGAGTTGTAGCCGATGGTCTGCATATACTGGGGGTCGCCGCCGACGAGCCCGGCGACCGAAGAGATGTTGATGATACGTCCACCTTCGCCGCGCTCAATCATGCGCCTTCCGACAGCTTGGGACATGAGGAACGTCCCCCGCACGTTGACCCGTACCACTAGGTCGAACTTTTCTAGCGGCATCTCCTCCACCGGAGCACCCCACGTCGCCCCGCTGTTGTTGACGAGTACGTCTATCGCGCCGAATACTTCCTCGGTCTCCTTTACGGCCCTGTTCACGTCGTCGGGGTCCGTAACGTCGCACTCGAGGGCGAGGGCCTTGCCGCCCCGGCCTTCTATCTCCGCCTTTACCTCCTCGAGCGCCTCCAGCTTGCGGGAGCAGAGGACTACGTTGGCCCCGGCGTCGGAGAGAGCCTCGGCCATGTACTGCCCCAGGCCCCGGCCCCCGCCGGTAACGATGGCGGTCTTGCCGCTCAGGCGGAACAACTCGAGCGCGGACAAACGTGCTTGGGCTTCCGTCTCCATCAGTCTCCTCTCTAGTTTGGTCTTTCCCGCCCCCTTACTATACCCGCGCTACACGATCGGGTTGCCCCGCTTCTCGAAGATCCTGAAAGAACCCCCGTCCCCACCGCGACCAGGTTCCCCTCCCCGTCGAAGCCCGCCCCTCGGCGGTCGCCGTCCGCCGCGTCCTATGCACGACCCTGGCAGAGCGGCCCGCGCCGCGCCTACTTCCTATCTGAGGCTCATGACCCAAAGTTTATCTGCCCCACTGCTCCCCAGCAGCACTCTACGAGAAGTCTTAATTTAAAGGAGAACATCCAAACCCTCAAGGAGGAAGCCGAGGGCGATAAGATGCTCCTTCTAAATCCGAATAAGTATAAGCGCTCGGCGCCACCCTCGGTTAGTAGAGTACGGAACCCGAACTCATAGGACTTTGCGTTTTCCGAATATAATCCCGGTTGATACCATGGGTGTATCTGGATAACCTTACCGACTGCCTAGATTGATGGTTGTTGCGGCCAGCGCTTACCCACTGGTTCATCAGGAGACGAGTGGAAGCAAGAGTTCTCAACTTCGTGTTCCCAACCGACACTGACCAACTGGGGCCTATCTTCTGGGGGTACTCTGGTAGCCTATGGAGCCGGCGGACCGCAGGGGCTAAGTATAAGTAGAAGGGAGCGTTCGGTGAGAGACGATGTAGAAGCCCTGAGTGAAGAGCAGCTGGACCATCTCGCACGGTACTTTAACGAGGAGGTCACCTTCTCCAAGCACATAGGGGCGAAGGTCGAGGAGGTCGAACCGGGACGCTCGGTCATATACATCGACGTCGAGGACGTCCACCTCAACGGCGTCGGAACGCTGCACGGCGGGGTGTACGCTTCGCTCATAGACAACGCGATGGGCCTCTCGGTGCTGGCGCTGGTAGGTGTCAGAACGGCCACGATAGAGATGAACGTGCACTTCCTGGGCGCGGTCGGCGGGGGACGCATAACCTGCGAGAGCGAGGTCGTCCACCGCACCCGCCGGACGGCGACCGCCGAGGCGAAGGTCCGCGACACGGACGGCAACCTCGTCGCGATGGGCACCGGGGCGTTCCGGGTGTTCGAGAAGAAGGGCAATGCAATCGTTTGAGCCTGCAAACCCCTGGCAGTAAGGCGCGAAATCTCACAAGGGAGTTTTGTGGTTTCTAGCTGACATGTCGGCGGCGCGCTCCTCCAATACCCGATGGGACGGAGACGGCGGGATGCCCAGGAAGCGCGCGGCGATGTGGCCGAGAAGTAATCAATCGGGTGTCTTCGGGGCCGCGCTCTACCGACTTCTCTGCAGGACGTAGGTTTACCAGTAGCTCTGCATATCTATTCAGGCGTACTACCACGTCCTGTTGACTACTATGCCTGATAGAGCGCCTGCCCCCACGTATGCTCGGCTGCAGTGTGTGTAGGATGTGTCGGGTAATTCGGGCGCCACTCATAATTGGCGCCAGCGTTGGAGGCGGCACGCAAAACCTTACCGGGTAGAAGAGAAGGATAGCGGCGAAGCGGCGCAGGGGCGACGCGGCGCAGGCGCGACGCGGTCGGCAGGAGGGCATATCGGAGGGCATTTCAACAAATGGTGGTTGCTACCGTTTGGCATCCTCACTACTTCGGCACTGATCGCGTCGAGTATCATCGTTTTTGAGTCGACTTTTGCCGACAATTCGTCCGACAACGAAGTAGCCCGCCAAGTGGCAAACGAACCGACTGAGACGAGCGAGCCGATAGCGGACTGTTCCGGTGCTTCGGCAACTGACCACGCCTGCTACCAGCAGCGCTACGAGAGTCTAGTCCGCGATTCTGGTGTTGAAGCCGCCTTCGCCGAGCTCAAGGACGAATTTACAAAGGAGGAGTTTGTAAGTTCTAACTGCCATCACCTAACCCACGTCATAGGTCGCGCTGCCGCAGAGCTCTACGGCGACGTAGCTAGTACGTACAGTCGGGGCGATAACTTCTGCGCGTCGGGTTACTACCATGGAGCCATCGAGTCCGTTATGGCGACGCTGGGAGTCGACGAGATAATGGACGAAGCCGACAACATTTGCGCCGACCTGCGCGAACACCAGAATCACTCTTTCGATCATCGCAACTGTCTCCACGGGCTCGGCCACGGCTCTATGTATGTTCTGGAGAACGAGCTGTTCGAAGCGCTGCGAACATGCGACGCGTTGACGGAGGAGTGGGAGAGGGATCAGTGTTCCGGTGGGGTATTTATGGAGAACGTAATGGCCCACGACAATCCGGGTCACTCCTCCAAATACCTTAAAGCCGATGAGCCCTTTTACCCTTGCACCGAGGTGAAGAGCGAGTACAAAACTCAGTGCTACGCGAGACACACCGAATATGCCCTAAAGGTGACGAGCCGGCACGACACGACGGTGCAGGACAACTTCGCCAAGGTCTTTGACCTCTGCGCAAAGGTCGAGGACGGCTTCCGGGTAGCATGCTATTCTGGTTCGGGGCACCAGGCCGCCGTGGAGGCGAGCTTCGCCAACATGACCGACGGGGCCCAAGCCGCATTCATCCGCGAGCTGTGCACGTTGGGCCAGGACTATGAGGCTCTATCCTACTGCCTCATCGCAGCGGCTAGACAGCTTGTTTTCTACTACGATAGCGACGCGCAGGCCAACGCGCTGTGCGAATCCCTTACGAGCGCAGATTTGGGCGCCGTGTGCCTCCAGAGAAGCGAAGAGCAAATGGCAAAGCAGCAGTATGAACAACAGGGAGTGCGCTATAGCGGAAACACAGAAGCTTGAGGCATAGAAAGAGGGCCGGGGGCGAATAGAGCAGTGCAGGCCGCTTAGTTTGCCCCCGGCCCAATGCGATGTTACTGCTGTTAGTGCTAATCCACTATCTGCGCCGCACGAGTGCGTATGCCACAACGCCCGATCCTAGAAGGAGAGCGGCGGCGGGCAAGAGCAGCGCCGAGGGGGCCAACGGACCACCGCTAGCGGGGAGATCCTTACCCGGCACGGTCGATTCGGTAATCGTGGTCCGTTCCACCACAACGTCCGTATCCGTCTGTGCCATTGCCGTCGGCACGAGGATCATCACCGCTAAAAGGGCGGCCGTAGCCAGCACGACTAGCTTCTTCACAAGGGCTTCTCCTTCTACCTTCCTACCACACATCCGCTACTCTCCACTCCATCATAGAGAGGATGTTGCGGCTGCCTAGCCTAATGATAACGATTGGCAAAAGCAACCGAGATGTGACCTCGGTCCGTGACCCAGGTCACGTGAGTTCTCATTCTCTGAACGATCTGTACTTTTCCATCCCCCTTTGGTCCTTGGGTTTCCGAGAGAATACTGGCCCTCGGCAGTTAGATACCAGCTTCCGGCTTTGACACAGCCTCTTAAACCACCCCCAGAATCCTTAGCAAAATGATTATTACGATGATAAACACTAGGAGGCCAATAATCCCGGCTGGCATGCGCTCACCTCCTCTGTGCTGGCTTGACCTTACTATAGGGTGACACCATACTCCTCTGCGGCCTCTCGGACGGGCTTCCTCGTCCTCTCGGCATCTCGGTGAATAGAGGCAACGGTAGCCCCTACAGGGTGTGCGCTTTTTACTAACCTCGAAGATCTAAGAGTTTCTGCGCTAAACGGGAGAGCCCGGTCAATCGGTTGGCAACTCGGTAGTTCCGGTGTCCCTAAGACCCTGCTTCAGATTCTCCCTCGACTCACGCGCCAACGCCTCAAAACGAGCCCTAATCCCTCGCAACGCGGAAGACAGATGGCTCAGAAAGGCCTGGCCCGACGCTACCATGTGTAGTAGCTCTTCCTAGCCCTGTTGCGTGCCTTTAGCGCCCCTACGAAACGCCCCTACGAACCCCTGTGGACGCTTGCCTCCTACTCGAGGCGTGGCGGGAGCGGCAATCCCTCCAACAGCTCGCCTAATGAGTGGAGCTAGGGGACGGCTTGGGGTCGAGGTTGCCGGAGGAGAAGTCATCGCGCATCTTCTGGTGAGCGGTCTGGATAAGCCTCGGGTTGTCGAGAATGTTCTGGACCTCGTCGGCGGAGGCGTTGCGGCGGACGTACCCTTCTTGCATCACGTCCCTGAGGTGCGCCCCATGGCCGACGCGGTGGCAGACGTACTCGAGGACCTTCCGCTTTTGCTCGGTGCTGTCCCAGTCGCTAAAGAGCATCCTCCAGAAAGATTGCTTTTCCTCAGCCACACCTCCTCCTTCCATTCTTCGCGGGTTTGCCCCTGTCCTTTGGACGCCACGACCGTATCAGGGGACTCTAAGAAATAGCTAAGAATCACAAGGCCTTCAGCCAAAGAGTTAGCGCCAAGGAAGCGGGTGGGGTCGTGATGCCGGGATCCTGTTCGGAGCTTCGATCCTTTTCGTGCTCGCGAGCCCACCTCTCGGCCGGTGCGCTCACTTCTCAGCGACTTCTCACCGTTCTCTAACCATCCTCTTAAGGCCGAGCGGCATACTCAAACCGCAAAGGCGTGACCGGATGGCAGAAGAGAGGAAGGATCAAGCGATGCGGGTTATCGAGCGGACAGAAGGTCACTACGAGGCTCAGGACGTCGATTTTGGCACGGTCTACAGGTGGACCTCCGAGACGGTAGTAGTAGCCTGTGATTGCGGCGAGAGGCAGCTCCTCAGTAGTTTCGCGAGTATCTGTGAGGCGTGCGGAGCGGACCACGCCGCCGTCTTCCGAGGCGAGTCGGCCGCCAGGCAGCCGGAGGATGAAACGCTGCACCCCTAGCGCTATGCCAAGGATCGCGAAGACGCCGGGATACCTTTCTAAGACCGCCTCGTCCTCGATAACAACGGAAGGCGGGCTGCACGTCTCTGCCGTTCTCATCGATTTCTCACCCTCTTCTTAGCCTTCTCTTAAGACCGGGCGGCATACTCGTAGGGTTTTAAGAGAAGGCTGAGGCGGTCCTTCGGGGACGGCAGGGAGGAGCTAGAGGTGCAGTTCGGGTTGGTCGTGTTGAGCTTGACGGGCGGGGCCGCGATGCTCGCCCGGGCAGCGCTCATCGTGGTGATGGTGTGTTGCCTGGCCGCTCCGCTCGTAAGCAGGATATGGTCCTTTCGCGAAAGACCAGGGCCGGAAAATCCGGTGGACCTCGAGGCGCTGTGGGAGCGCTACAAGCGGGGCGAGATCTCTTGGGATGAGTACCTCCGGGGCGAGATCGAGGGGGCGCGGGGATTGGTCGGGACGAGGGCGGAAATGCCAACGGCGAAATCGTGGGGCGAATCCACCTCAGGCGATACCTCATCCTCCTAGGCCGGTCCTCGCTTCTCAGCCTGCCTTGCCCCGGGCTCTACCCCGACCCTCCGATCTTAAACCTCAAGGAGCACTCTGTGGAGTCAAGCCCTTGGTGACGCAGACTCTTATCTCACCGTTTTCTCATCGTTCTCTTAGAGTTCTCTTAGTATCTGGCGGCATACTCGCCCGAGTAGCTTTCTCGCCCAAGGAAAGCTACCCTGGTCGGGTACGCAACATTACTCTTCACATAATTACCCCCGACCAGCCCGCCTATCCGCCGGGGTTTCTGCGCCCCGGCACCTCTTTTGGGCGACGTACGCGCCTTCGAAGGATGGTAGTACCCAGGCTCCTAAGGCTGTACACTGGCCCACGGGTTGTGTAGGAAGGGTGCCCTTGCCAAGAGCGGCCGGTAGAATGTGAGGGAGATTCGAGAAGGGAAGATGAAGCCCGGAACGCGCATCCTCATCGTGGAAGACGACAGCTCCATAGCCCGGCTCGTCCAGCTCGAGCTGGAGCACCGGGGGTTGAGTGTGCGGTGTGCCTACGATGGGCCGTCAGGGCTAAAGGCGGCAGGAGAGTTCGACCCGGCGGCGATCGTCCTGGACATTATGTTACCCGGCTTGGACGGGGTCGGGGTGCTTAAGAACCTGAGGCAGCGAGGCGACAAGGTGCCGGTCATAATGCTGACGGCTCGCGACACCCCGGCCGACAAGGTCCACAGCCTGAACCTAGGCGCCGACGACTACCTTACCAAGCCCTTCGATACTGAGGAACTTCTGGCCCGACTGAAGGCTCTGTTACGCAGGGTGGAAGGGGACGAGGTCTTGAGGGTGGCGGACCTGGAGGTCGACACGGCCACGCGAGAGGTCAGGCGCGGCGAGCGCAAGGTGGAGAACCTTACCGCCAGGGAGTACGAGCTCCTTGAGTTTATGGCCCGCAACCCCCGCAGGGTGCTCTCTCGAGACCAATTGCTCTCGGAGGTGTGGGAGCAGGAGTTCGGAGTCGAGACTAACGTGGTCGACGTTTATATAGGCTACTTACGCAAGAAGATAGACGGCTCGGGCGAGACGCCACTCATCCAGACCGTACGGGGGGTCGGCTACGCTCTGAGGAAGCTCTAAGGGAGGAGACAGGCCTTGCCTATCCGGTGGCGCCTTACCGTCTTGAACGCCTTGGTCATAGGAGCTGTCCTGGTGGCGTTGGGCCTCGCGCTCTTTTTGCTTTTGCGTAGCGCCCTGCTCTCCGGGATCGAAAACGAGGCCCGCGATCGAGCGCTCACCGCCGCCCAAACCGTGGAGTCCGGCGAAGACCTCGACCCGGACGAGGCCGAACAGTTGAGCCTGGGCGGCATATTCATCATTGTCCGAGATGGGCAGGGTAGAATACTGGACCAGACGGTGGGTTCGGTACCCCGCGAAGAGATCCGGGACCCCGTTTGGACGCAGGCGCTCGAGACCGGGCAGCCCACCGGTGGCACGGCCGATTACTCGCCGTCGGCACCGGACTATGTCTACGCTGTGCCGGTGACCCAGCCGGACGGGTCGGCCCGCGTGGTGGAGGCGGGCCGGTCCTACGAGTCGGCGACGGAGACACTCGAGACCTTGGCCGCCGTTCTGATCGGAGGTACCTTAATTGCCATCCTGCTCTCCGTCGGCGGCGCATACCTCCTGGCCCGGGCCGCGCTGTCGCCCGTCGAGGCTGTCGTCCGATCCGCCAGGCGAATCACCGAAAGCGACCTCTCTAAGCGTCTGCCGGTTGCCCGCCCGAAAGACGAGATCGGTCGCCTAACGACCACGATAAACAAGCTCCTCGGTCGCTTGGAGGGGGCGTTCGCCCGCCAGGAGGAGGCCCTCTTACGCCAGCGGCGCTTCGCTGCCGACGCCAGCCACGAGCTCAGAACCCCCCTAACCTCCATAGCCGGCTACGCCCGGATGCTCAAGGACTGGGGTCTCGAAGACCCGAAGACCGCTCGGGAGGGCGTGGCGGCGATCCTCGAGGAGTCGGAGCGCATGGGGGGGCTCGTGGAGGGCCTGCTCGCTTTGGCCCGTGGCGACGCAGGGGCACCCTTAGAGCTCACCACCGGGGACCTGAGCATCGTTGCCGCCGACGCGGTGAAGGCGGCCCAGGCTGCGGCGGGCGGTAAGGTCGCGGTCAAGTATGCACCTATAGAGGAGCCGGTCGAAGCCTCCTTTGACCGACCCCGTGTCCGCCAGGTCGCGGCCATTCTCCTGGATAATGCCGTGAAGTACACCCCAGAGGGGGGCAACGTCGTGGTGAGCGTGGGACGGGAGAACGGTTGGGCCCGGCTCGAGGTCTCGGATACGGGCATTGGAATACCTGAACAGGAGCTCCCCCTGGTGTTTGAGCGTTTCCACCGGGCGGACCCGGCGCGCACTCAGGGCGGTCCACAAAGTGGGGCGGGGCTCGGCCTGAGCATAGCGCGCCAGATCGCCAGGGCTCACGGTGGCGAGATCGAAGCGCAGAGCGAGCCGGGGGAGGGATCCACCTTTGTCTTGCGGATCCCCCGTGGCGGGTCCGCACGCTAGGTTTCTGAGTGCTTCTTCAAGGGTGTCAAGCTTCAGCGCGAGGTAAAGGCTTCCCACGAGGTGAGGGACCTTACCTCGCGGGTGACTAGAAGCAATCCGGAAAGTCCTGGTGAGCCTCCGACGTCACTTCTTTTTCTTCTTTCTTCTCTTGCGGCCACCATTGGTTTTCACGCCTTGCCTCGGGGTTTTAGGGCCGCTAGCAGGTTCTCCCGCGGCCTGATCGGCAAGGTTTGCGGTACCCTCCTGAAAGCTTTGCTGCGAAGAACGGACGAGGCCACGACGATAGATCAAGCAGTTCTGGACCAGGGTAACGGTATTGGACGTTACCCAGTAGACGAACAGCCCGGCGGGAAACTTCGCGATGAAGGTGGTGAACGCGATCGGCAGAAGCCACATCATCCTCCTCTGCCCGGGGTCGACGTTCCTGGAGGATATACTCCCGGCGGCAATCAATATCGAGGCCGAGAGCACCGGCAGCACGAAGTACGGGTCCGCCCTGGTCAGATCCGTGAACCAGAGAAGGCCGCCGCTCGCGAAGCTCGGGAAGGCCTCCTCGTGATTCCGGATCACCTGATACATTGTTACGAAAACAGGTACCTGCACCAGCACGGGCAGGAAGCCCGCTAAAGGGTTGACCCGGCGCTTCTTGTACAATTCCATCGTCGCCTCTTGCTGCTTCCGGCGGTCGTCCTTGTACTTAGCTCTGATACTGTCCATTTCGGGCTTGAGCTCCTGCACGGCTCGCATGTTTTTGACCTGCCGTATCGTGAGCGGAAACAAAGCAGCGCGCACCAGCACCGTAAGGAAGACGATGCTCAGCCACCACGGCGCGCCCAAGGAGTGGAAAGATTCCAGCGCGTAGCTTATGAGGTTAGTCAACGGGCCGAAGGCCCTCCCTAGAAAGTCTGTCACCTAATCCTTTCGTTCGACCCTGCCCAATGATCAGCGCCAACTAGTAGGCAACGGTTATCACCGCTGTCGCCAGGCCTAGCAGCGCGGCGCCAACCTATTCCCTGGCTTTGGCACCGTTCGTCTCAATCTGCCGCTGGGAGATCCATCAAGGGCGCCGAAGGTCTGTCCGGCGACTCGCAACGGTCCTCGACCCCGTTCTGTCCTGCCCGAAGGGGACGCGGGACTGCCCTTGGGTCCGTTCTGGGTCATAAGGTACCTCCGGTCTCCTTGTTCTTTTCCGGAAGTGTGGCCCTCGGCCTTAAGAGGACAATGAGGGCAATCCGTATAAGCCAGCCTCGTCCTTGCTGCCCTTAAGAAGGCGACCGCGCGCCTCAGGGAGCGAGGAGGTGGTAGACGGCGCTCACCGCTGCCGCTGTTAGCAGCACGTACCAACTTGCGTACAGAGCGCCCCTAAACCAGTGTCTCCGGCGTCCGTGCCTAAGGGGGTGGCGATCGCCTCGCCCGAACCGCTGTCCGATTCGCCTCTCAGACTCCTCAAGCCGCTCACTTTCCTCCTGGTTCAACACACATCCTCCCCTGTAACGGTGACGGGTACGTCTACCACCATTGCCTCCCCCAGGTCAGCGCGTAAACCCTACCCGATGAGCCTCGCTGACCGGCCTACCTCGCACCCAGTATCTGTTGTAAGATCGGCAAACATGTTTAGGAGTATGCCGGCAAATCCTAAGAGGGGGATAAGAAAACACGGGGGCAAGGCTGAACGACTGGTTCTCTACAGTCCAGAGTATGCGATCTACAGCGGGTGAAGCCCAAGCTCCCAGCGTACATTACGGGCGTCATCCGGTAGCAAGGCGCTGAACCTTAGCCCAAGGGATTTTGTAGTTTTCGGCTGATATGGCCTCCTTTTTGAAGTACGAGGCCAACTTCTCAAGCTGCTCCGGGTTCAACGCTTCTACGCCATCTTCGGCCATGGTTTCTCCCTTTGGTTGGTAATGGCTTGTCAGCTAGTCGGCATCTCAACTGATCAGCTTATCCTGGCGCAGCCGGTTGTGGGTTTCACCGCCTCTCGAACCATGGCCTGCGTTCTACAACAACGCGCTCCTCCCGCGCCAGAGGCGATAGCGGGTGAAGATGTCATCCGGGAGCAGGGGCTTGTGGCGTTGCGGTCGTCGGGTTTATGGCGCTTGGCTGACTTTTTGCTCCTTTCGTCGATCCGATGGGGTAGTTTGGGGCGCGCATCGTGTAGGATATGTCCCTGTGGATATTCTGTTGAGGAGATATCGGTGAGAGAGTTACGATGAGTGAACTGCTCGCCGGTATCGGGCAATGGGCCGTAGAGATCGTCTACTCCTTCGGCTACTGGGGCGTGTTCGTCATGGTCGCGCTGATGAACCTGCACGTGCTGCCGCTTCCCACGCAGCTTCCCCTGTGTCTGGGTGGTTTCCTGGTCGGGCAGAGCCAGTTCTCGTTCCTCGGGATGCTGGGCGCGTCGACGGCGGGGGCGGTGGCCGCCTCGCAGGTCCTGTACCACGTGGGGATCTGGATCGGCGAAGATCGTCTGCGCAAGATCATCGTGCGCTTTGAGCGGTACAGGCTCGTATTCACCTCCGATCTGGACAAGGCGATGGACGAGTTCCAGCGGTACGGCGGTACGGCCATCCTGATCGGCCACCTCGTCCCAACCGTGGGTGCCCTGATCTCGGTGCCGGCAGGCCTCAAGCGTATGCCGATCTTCGGTCGGTTCATGTTCTACACGATTCTCGGGAGCGCCTTGTGGAACAGTATCTTCATCGTCCTGGGGTGGGTGCTTGGCGCCAATTGGATGGTGGTGAAGCAGTACACGACGATCATCGAGATAGTGGTGCTAGCAATCATGGTAGGCGGGGTCGTGTGGTTCGTGCAGCGCCGGTGGAGGGCGGCGCGCAAACACTCGTAGGGCAAGCAGGCTCGCCGCCTTTCCGCGCTGCTCGTCGTTCTCGCCTTACTCACTCGAACACCACGAAGCTCGCCGTGCCCGAGGCTACTACGTCCTCCCCTTTTCTGGCGTGTACCTCAAAGTCGTAGAGGCGGCCCTCCGCGGTCTCTACGGCGCCGGTGGCGCTGCCGCCGACCGAGAGCTCGTCGCCGAGGTAGACCATGCCGGAGAAGCGGACCTTTAGCTCCTTTACGTAGCCGTGCTCCAGGTAGGGGGAGAACGGGAGACCCATCGCGGCGGCGGTGAGCATCCCATGGGCGATGACGCCAGAGAGACCCGCTTCTTCGGCGGCTCTGGCGGAGGTGTGGATCGGGTTGTGATCGCCAGAAGCCTCCGCATACCTGACGAGCTGCGAGCTCGTGACCGGAGGTAGCGTTCGCTCGTCTATCTCGTCCCCTACCCGCCACGCCGGCTTCTCACCGCTCACAACCCGAGGTTCTCCCTCATGCCGGGCGTGAGGACGGCGGTGTCGAGCATGGCGAAGATGCGCTCCCCCTCGGAAGTCTCCCCGACGCGCTCGGAGATCAAAAACCCCAAAACGCCCTCGCGCCCTTCCTTCTCGTAGTAGTCCTTGACCTCCGCGTAGCATCGCACCTCCTCCCCCACAAAGAGCGGCCGTTCGTAACGTATCCGATGCTCGCCGTGGATGAACCCCTGCCCCGGCGACCCTATGCCTTCCACCTCCCCGTAATCGAAAATTCGCGGGAACGTCGGCGGCGCGATGAGACCACCGTACCAGCTCATCCTCGCCGCCTTCTCGTCCACGTAGAGTGGGTTCGGGTCTGCAATAGCCTCGGCGAACGTCCTCACGGCCTCCTTCTCGACGGCGTTTACGACCGGCTCTGAGCGCTGACCAATGAACCGTTCGAAGTGCATGCTAACCCCCCGCCCCACCAGCGATGTACGCTCGGGTTTCTTTTGCGTCCACGCAGCTCTCCTTTAGGATTCGTTCAACGGGATTATATAGCTCCGCTCTCTGGGGCTCTTAACTAGAGCGTTATGAGCAATGAAGAAGCGTGCCGGATGTGGCATTATAGTCCTGAATACCACCGAATCAGAACGTCGACTTTGAGAGTACGAAGGAGGGCGAAGGTGTTGGAAGGGGCAGGATCCCGAGCAAACATGGATCCAGGAGGGCTTTGGAGGCAGTGGTACGACATGACCTTCGGGATGTGGACGAACCTGCTGGGAGGTAACGAGCAACCGCCTACGAATCCCTTTGTTCTCTACCGGCAATGGCTCGATAGCCTGCAAGAAGCCCCGAAGCCATTGGAAGAAGATTCCGCCGGTATCACGAACTTCTACGAGACCTGGCAACAGTGGACGGAGGTGACGATCGAGAGCTGGCGTAGGGCCGCCGAGGCCGGAACGAGAATGGCGAGGTTAGCAGCTCCCCGGTGGGCAGAGATGGCGGAAGAGGTTCAAAAGCAGATGCTGGACGGAGGCGCCCTCCCCGCAGACCCGGTTGACTTCTACACGAGGTGGTACAGCGCCACGAGCGGACCGCTCTCGAAACTGGCCGACGACATCCTCAGAGACGACGCATTCCTCGAGTCCTCAAAACGACTGCTCGACTACTACGCGACCTTCAACGCCATCTACCGTCGTGCCTCCGAAGAGTACTTCAGCACTCTCCAGCTGCCCACGAGCTCGGACATGGATCGGGTAGCAAAGCTCGTCGTCGCTTTGGACGATAGGAACGACCGGGTAGAAGAAATGATGGAAGAGTTAGAGCACGGCTACGAGAGGCAGTCAACGGCCACGGACGCGCTCGAAAAGCGTCTGGAGCGGGTAGAGAGCAGGCTAGACCAACTCGACCGGGTTGAGGAAAAGTTGGACCGGCTGCTCGCGGCCCAAAATGCCGCTGCCGACGGCGGCCAGTAAGGACAGCGTTAGCGATTTGCGGTAGTAGCAGACATACATGCGGTAAGGTCGGGGCTCGACACGGACGAAGCGCGTGATACCGGGGCCGGATGGCCAGTACAACGTACGCGAGAAAAGGGAGAGCCAAATGACGGAGAGAAACACCGTCCCCTCCAGCGTCGAGGAGATCTTCGACAAGTACGTCGAGGGGATCAAGATAATCAGCCAGGGAGCTCAGGCCGACACGGGTCAGACCCCGAAAGAGGTGATCTGGACAAAGAATAAGGCCAAGCTCTACCACTACCAGAGCGAGACTGAAAAGAAGTACCCGGTCCCCATACTCCTGATCTACGCGCTCGTCAACCGCTCGTACATCCTGGATCTCATGCCGGGCAACAGCTTTGTCGAGTACCTGCTCGGCGAGGGCTTCGACGTGTACATGCTCGACTGGGGCATCCCGGGCAAGGAGGACAAGGACCTCTCCTTCGAGAACTACATCCTGGACTATATGCCCCGGGCGGTAAAAAAGGTCTTGAGGAACTCGGGCGCCGAGGAGCTGACCCTGTTCGGGTACTGCATGGGCGGCACGATGGCGGCCATGTACGCTGCGCTCTTCCCTGGCAAGCCCTTGAAGAACCTGGTCCTGCTCGCGGCGCCCATAGACTTCGCGCCGGAGAAGTCGGACCTCTACGGGATATGGTTCAGCGACAAGTACCAGGACCCAGATCTCCTCATCGAGAGGTTCGGGAACGTGCCGGCGCCCATGGCCTACGCAGGGACCGCCATGCTCCGGCCCATAACGAACTACGTTGGCGCATACGTCACCATGTGGGACCTTCTGGTGAACGAGAAGCCCATGGAGGGGTGGAGAGCGATGAACAAGTGGGCCAACGACCCCGTGCCAGTCCCCGGAGCGGCCTTTAAGCAGTGGATAGAGGACTTCTACCAGCAGAACAAGCTGGTCAAAGGTGAGATGAAGCTAAGAGGCCGGCGCGTGGATCTCTCGAACATAGAATGTCCCGTTTTGAACCTCGCGGGCGAGAAGGACCACCTCGTCTTCTGCGGCCAGGCCGAAGCGGCGATGGACCTCATCGGCAGCGAGGACAAGGACTTCGTCGTCCTCGACGCCGGCCACGTGGGGCTGGTTATGGGCCGCAGCGCCAAAAAGAGCCTTTGGCCACAGGTCAGCAGCTGGCTGGAGCCCCGCTCGGAGTAGCGAAAACAACAAATATCTTCGCCGGAGCGCGCCGCCCTACCGGCGCACTCCTCGATACGGGAGCCTCCTTCTACGGCGAGGTTCCCGGAGGGCGAAGGGCGGGTAGCGCAACTGGGACCGCCATGACCAGCTGCGGCCTTCACACCCTTTCTCGACCGTAAAGACCGAGTGCGCTACCCGGCAGTGCGCTCCAGGATGGCCCCGACGCTCACGTCGTCCTCAACGCCGCACAGGCCCTGCTTGAGCCCTAAAAAACCTTGTTGCTACAATACCCCAAGTCAACTTCGGGAAAGGGAGCTAGTTTTGCAGCAAAAACAACAAGAAAAAGTATATCGTACCGAGCTTACGCCTGTGAGCTTTCTCAGGCGGAATGCTTATGTGTTCCCAGACAAGGTCGCCATCGTCCACGGGGACCGGCGCTACACTTACCGGCAGTTCGAGGAGCGGGTGAACCGGCTCTCCTCCAGGCTGCGCGATGCGGGGCTCCAGAAGCACGACCGGGTGGCCTTTCTCGCTCCCAACATTCCCCAGCTCTTGGAAGCCCACTTCGCCGTGCCCGACGCCGGGTGCGTTCTGGTGCCCCTAAACACGCGCCTAGGCTCCGATGAGGTCGGTTACATCCTCGAGCACTCGGGCGCGAAGATGCTCTTCGTGGACGCGGAGCTGGAGAAGGTCGTAGAGCCGCTAGACACCTCGGGGATAGAGGTTGTACGGATCGACGACACCGGGGAGAGAGGCGACCCCTACGAGGACTACCTGGCGGAAGGAACGGCCGAGACGCGGCCCAGTCTGCTGGAGGATGAGGAAGAGACCATCTCCATCAACTACACCTCGGGCACTACGGGGAAGCCGAAGGGCGTGATGTATAGCCACCGTGGCGCGTACCTCAATGCTTTAGGCGTCGCGCTCGCGCTGCAGATGAACTCCGATTCCGTCTACCTGTGGGTCCTTCCGATGTTCCACTGTGATGGCTGGTGCTACACCTGGGGCGTCCCGGCCATCGCCGGGACGCAGGTTTGTTTGAGAAAGGTCGAGCCGGGCAGGATCTGGGAGCTCTTCGATTCAGAGGGCATAACCCACTACTGCGGTGCGCCGACGGTCCAGATCCCACTCGTCAACCACGAGAACGCCCACGAGCTCGACCACCAGGTCACCACTGCGATTGGGGGGTCGCCCGCGGGTCCCGCGCTCCTCGAGAAGTTCCAGAACTTGAACATCCACCCCATTCATCTCTACGGTCTGACCGAGACCTACGGCCCCGACACTATCTGCGCCTGGCGTGAAGAGTGGAACGAGCTCTCCATCGAAGAGAAGGCGAAACGACTCGCCCGCCAGGGACAGTCTCACGTAACGACATCCAACCTCGTGCGGGTGGTGGACGAGAACATGAACGACGTCCCTCGCGACGGCGAGACGATGGGCGAGATCGTGACCCGCGGCAACACCGTGATGAAGGGTTACTTCGAGGATGAGGAGGAGACCGAGAAGGCCTTCAAGGGCGGCTGGTTTCACACGGAGGACATCGCCGTATGGCACCCGGACGGGTATGTCGAGATCCGGGACCGCGACAAAGACGTGATCATCTCCGGCGGCGAGAACATCTCGTCGGTCGAGGTGGAGCAGAGCATCGAAAAGCACCCGGCTGTTATGGAGGTCGGCGTAGTCTCCACGCCCGATGAGCAATGGGGCGAGCGCCCGAAGGCCTATGTCGCCCTTAAGGAGGGCGAGGAGGCAACCGAAGAGGAGATCATAAACTTCGTCAAGGAGCGCATCGCCCGCTTCAAGGCACCGGCCGCCGTCGAGTTCGTCGACGAGCTCCCCAAGACCTCCACCGGAAAGATCCAGAAGTTCCAGCTGCGCGAGCAGGAGTGGGAAGGCCAGGAACGGCGCGTCGGTTAGCTCCTCGCTCGTGCGGAGACGGCCACCACCCACCCCCCTTCAGGGTTCTTCTGGGTACTTATAGAAGCCACCCCCGGTCTTCCGGCCGAGCCTGCCAGCGCGGACCAGCTCTTTGAGGAGGCGTGGGGGTGTGTAGTAGGGGTCGCCGAGCTCGTCGTGAACGTAGGAGATCACATCGAGGCCCACGTCGAGGCCGATGAAGTCGCCGAGCTCGAACGGCCCGATGGGTAAACCCGTCACTATCGAACCCAACCAGATGTCAGACTCCTATCCTTAAAGACTCGCCTTGCTGGTGCAGCAACGGCTCTCTGCCTGGTAAGTGTAATGAACCAGGGCCGCTTAGCTTCCGGCTCTTTATGTGAGTGGACAGAACCTTCCAAAACGCTGAATAGCAGGAGGAAATCTGAATCGCAAG